>JAJRZA010000067.1 GCA_024275485.1 Candidatus Krumholzibacteriota bacterium
CAACAATGCCGGATTATATTATTCTGAGGTTGCAACCGGCCTGGATCCTTCACAAGATTTCAATTGGGTCATTGGGTCCGACCATCCCACTCAACACGGCAAGTTGAAGGTCGTGTTCAAAAACAATTTGTCCAGCCATGGCGGCCCATTTGTCTTCCCGGATGACAGTGGCACCCCCGATTCGGTAATCCAAATAGACGGTCCGATTCAGGTGTATGAAAATCTTCTTGCGCCCGATGCTGGTGATGTCTTCTTCACCCATGATGAATTGCGAATCGAATGGACCAATTTTTTCAATGACTCGGCCCATGGCGGTTTTGGTGACGACTACAGTGTATCCATCAGCAAAGTGGACTTGAGTATTTCCGACGGCGGCGATTGGGAAATCTTTGCAGATGGTTTTCAGCCCCATCCATTGGGGCAGGAAGGCTCCCAATATTTCTATGATACGGACAAAGGAGTTAATTATTACTCCTGGTATCCCACCGAGGAATATGTTTCACCGGCAAGCCGGTTCAAGTTGACTCTTTATTACTCTCAGAACAATGGTGACCGGATTACCGAGTGTGATGGTGAAGAGGAATTCCTACTGTATCCTCTTGAGGTCCGTTTCACCGACAAGACCGATGAAATGCAATTAAATTCGGAACTGAATGGTTACTCGGGTTATCCTGGAGAGGCGATTTCTTTGGATCTGGATGGGGATAATGTTCTTGATTTTTTCCTTACCATGGCAACCGACAGCCATGAGCGATCGTATTTGTACTGGAACTTGTTTGACCATTTTGATAAGTTGACCTTTCCCTCTTCAGTGGATGATTTTCCCGCCGACAATGCCACATGCATTGTCCATGGTGATTTCGACAACGACGGAGACATCGACCTTTTCATGGGCCATGCCGAGCAGCCTCGACTCTACCAAAATCAGGGAACCCCCACCTCTCCCTTGTTGGTTGACATGAGTTCCCAACTTTCCGCCGATGTTTTGTCCACCTTGATCGACAGCGAAACCGCCTGTTGGCTTGATTGGGATCATGACGGCGATTTGGATCTGGCCATTGGCCGTCTCCACCCGGAGGGATTTAACGGGGGTGGCCGTTCCCCCGAACAAGATTATATCCTCATCAATGAGGGTGATTTTCGTGACTGGCGCACAATACCTCTAGGTATCCCCTTAACCGAGACCACAGCCATCACTGCATTCGACTTTGACCGGAACGGTTACCTGGATATCCTCATTGGAGAAGAGGGGGATATCAACAACTTCCAACTCAATTTGTATCGAGAAGATAAGATGGGTGAATTGATCCTTGACCGAGAAGCTATTGTGGGAAATACAAATTTTCACGACGTTATTGCCCTGGAATGGGCCGACTTTGAAAATGATGGCTGGTTTGATCTAATTGTAATCCGAAAAAATGAAAGCCCGGTTCTTTTCCGGAACTGCCGAGACTTAACGGGATTTCCGGTTGAATTTGTGGATGTAACAATACCAATTGGCCTTGGCAGCAACCACGGTTTGATCAAATCCATTCTGACGGCTCCTTTTAACCAGGATGGTTCTCCTGAGATATTCTTCGGAAACAACGCAGATTCGGGCCGTTTCTTTCAAGCGGTAAATCCGATTGATCCCAATTCAATTATTGATGAACCCTGGTGTGCCATCCGTCTTGAATCTCCCATTGGCATGAACAACGGCATGGGTCTGGGTTCAACTGTTCGCGTGGAAACCGCAGAGGGAAAAATTCAGATCCGCCTGATCACCGGGGGATCGGGCCAGGGTGGACAGAATAATACTTTGGCGCTGTTTGGGCTGCGCGGTGCAGAATCTTCCATCGATTATTCAGTATCCTGGCCAAATGGTCATAAAACAGCCGGCAGTTTTCCTGCCGTACCAAACAACATCCAGGTGGTGGTGGATGACGGCCTTGGAGCCGATGACATCGGCATCCAGGAAATTGAAGTTTCGGCCAGCCTCTTGCCATTGGCTAAACAAAATATTTTGTTCACCTGGAAAACAGTTCTGCGTTGTGACAATTCCAGAGACCGGATTGTCTTCCACGATCTGGAATCCCTCCCACGGCTTTGTCGGCCTGCCGCCGGGCCCGTAAACTATCAAACCGGCAACGTCCAGTACGACATGTTTTTGGGCAATGACGGACTTTTCTTCCATGAAATTACGTTGCAGAACCTGAGCTGCGAGATTGGCTGCGAGTTTGACTTTCATGTGGAGAGTGGTTTTGGTTCCTTTGTTCAAACAAGCAATACTTTTTCTTATGCGCACGAGGCCTGTGGTATTTCCTATTCATCTGGGCCTTGACCCGATTTGCTGGTGATCCGCTAGAAAGATGTTGGTGCAACCAATGAAATTTGTCTTTTCTTTCATAGCTGCTGTGGTTCTCGCCTGGCCAAGCATATCGATTGCTTCCGTTTGGAATGTACAACGCGACGGTTCCGGAGACTTCACAGTGATCCAGGATGCGGTTGATGCCGCTGAATCAGGGGATACTATCCTATTGGGGCCTGGGCGATTTCCTGAAACGGTGGACTTTGACTATTATAATGGCAGAACCATCCAAACCTGTATCTCATTGGACAAGAGCCTTGTTTTTGTGGGTTCGGGAGTGAATCAAACGTTTATTGGGCCTACCAATGGAAAAACAGAATATGGAACCTATGGTCTTGCCAGTCGTTCTTCAAATCTGGACCTTGAAATCCGCGATCTAACCTTTATTGACTGTGATGGATTCACCATCCTATTTGATATGGATACAGGTGGCCAGCTATCGGTGGAAAATATTTCCACTGAAAATTGCTTTGGTGGCATCGGGCTTATTGGCACCTTTGGCGGATCTATTCGGAATTGCAGTTTCAATAATCTTGAGCACAATGGGATTACCATTTTTGAAGGTGGGGATGGAATAGTGATCGAAAACTGTTTCTTTTCCGGCGGAGCCGCTCAAATCAATATTGCTTTTCCAGAATCCCGAAATATCACCATTTCCGATTGTGTTCTCGAGAATGGTTTGTACGGCATCATTCTGAATGATTGCGGACCTGTCACTATTCGGTCCTGTGAAATGGAAAATCATAGAGTTGTTGGAATAAGTGTTGGTGCAACAACTGGTGTCTCCATTGAAGATTGCATTATAATGTCGCATGCCCAAGGTGAGTCCATTAGAATGCTCAATAACCAATATTTGATTGTCCAAAACAATATTCTCGAAGGTGGATTCGGCGCCATCACGGTTCTTTCCCCATCCCCAAATATGGATTTCAGCAACAACCACATTCTCAAATCTCCCGACGGATACTCCATCTGGGTGTCACAAAACTATTCCGGTCCGGCAACCAACCTTGATTTCACCAACAACTACTGGGGCACGAACGACCCTGAAGAAGTAGCCGACAGCATTCTGGACGGTTTTGACAGCGACGACATAGACATGTACGTGCTTTTCGAACCCATGGCCGATGGTCCGATCAGCACTGAATCCACAACCTGGGATGAGCTCAAGTCCCTGTACCGATGAAACGGCTGCTCATATACTGAAGGGATCTCTTACTCTTTCGACTGAGAGGGCGAGCATGAAAACCACCATTCTTACCATCCTGTTCCTTTTTTGCCTCCTTGGAACAACCCCGGTATCTGCAACTCACCCGGCCATCGAAGGAGTTATGGGTGTAGTTCCAGCTCTGGAAAATTCCTGTGCTTCGGTTTGGCTCCCCATTCCCCAGGGGCAGGCGATCACCGGTCTTGAATGGTTCAACAATGATGCCACCGTAGCCTTTCCCGGTCTGTTCTTTGAAAGTGGAAACCCGGACGAACCGGTTGCTCTATCCCAGTACCTGATTGCCGCTCAAAATGTGACGGGTGATTCCGCAGCGTGGAGTACCGTCTTGTTTGCCGAACCGGTCACCAGTGCAGGAGAGGGGTTGTACATTTTATTTCAGTTCCCGGAGGGTATTGAGGTTTCGGGTTTTGGTTCCGGAGGCGGTCCTGCAATCGGGTATGTCGCCGGTGGTTTTGGCGCCTCAGGCTGGCTTTGTGCCGATGGAGAGTCCTGGACTCGGGTTGGGGGAGACTTCGGCTTTGCGGTTTCTCCGATTTTTGTTGATGCCACCGATGGTATGACCCAACTCAACGGCACCCATGGGCCCATTGAAGTTGTTGAATTGGTTTTGCCTTTGGTCACCTCTATGGATCCTCCTTTTCCCAATCCCTTCAATCCGGAGACCAATATTCATTTTTCTCTGGCCAAGGCCCAGACGGTCGATTTGTCGGTGTATTTTGCCAGATTCAGAGCTGGAGATGTGGTGACCAATCATCGGGTTGTCTTGGTCAAGTGATGACTGACTCACATTGGCGAACCGATGGAGACTTCCACTGATTAACCCTTCCCTGCCTTGATTTTTTTTGCAACGTCTGTTCTTCTGTTTCGTACTGCCTGATGTCGGCGCCCATAACCCGCACCATGGAGAACAGATTTTGACTGATTCCCAAACCCCACCCCCGGAATTCGGACAAGACCATAGCGAAGGCTTGCAGCTACCCCCATGGGAAAGACGCGATCGTTTCGGCTTGCTCAATGCCCTGTACCTGACCATCAAGGATGTCCTGATGGCACCTGGACGCTTCTTTCACCGCATGCCTTCTCATGTTGGTGTGATACAACCACTTCTGTTTGCCATCTTGTTGGGTGTGCTGGGTACTTTTATTGTCTGGATGTATTCCCTGGTGAGCTCTTCCCTGCAAATGGCTCTTTTTGGTGATTTTTCCAATGGGCGAGGTTCCCTCGGTCTATTCTTTTTATTTCTTACCAGTCCCCTGTGGGTTGCTGTTGGGGTTTTTGTGCATGCAGGACTGACCCATGGTGTGCTTTTGTTGCTGGGCGGCGGGCGCCTGGGCTTCGAAGCCACCTTCCGGGTCGCGGCCTACAGCGAAGCCACTTCCATCATTTTGTTGGTGCCCCTTTGCGGCAGTTGGCTGGCCATCGTCTGGAGTCTGGTGATTTTGATCATCGGCCTGAACAATATCCATGAAACAGAACCCTGGAAAGCAGTGCTGGCGGTGCTGGCGCCCCTGATTCTCTGTTTTGCCCTCCTCGGTGGTGCGGTCGCAGCCTGGATGACCGGCCTAAGCTGGTAAGGCCCTAATTTTTGCAGATGGGACTGGCCCGGAATTGAAACTCATCCCTGAAAATGGACCCTGGCCGCGGCTGTTGGTTTTTCCCCTGATGCTGCTTGCAGTTTCGGGGCTTGGTCTGGCTCGCTTGAATCCGAACCTGATTTACCGATTGGCTCACTGTCCCCTACGCGACACCACCGGTCTGCCCTGCCTTACTTGTGGTGGTACACACAGCGTTGTCGCCCTCATGCGAGGTGATTTTACAGTATCGATGATGGCCAATCCTCTTGTCTCCTTGGGTACCGTCTTGTTCTTGATCTGGGCGTTGTACGCTTTGCTGGCCACGATTCTACCCCGATTTCGCAGGTCCCTGGAATTGCTGGAACATGAAAAAAGAGCCGCCAAAATCCTGGTGACTCTTTTATTGATTGGCAACTGGGTCTGGGTGATTGCACAGTTTCGCTAGCCGGATTCAGAACTCATTCAGGATTTGCCGCGCAATGACCAACCGCTGGATCTCACTGGTTCCTTCGTAGATCCGGGTCACCCGGACATCCCGATAGAAACGCTCCACCGCATATTCCTTGCAGTACCCGTATCCACCATGGATTTGCACCGCCCTGTCCGCTGCGCGCCCGGCTGCTTCAGAAGCCATGACCTTGGCCATGGCGGCCTGCTTGGAAAAACTTCGCCCTTCATCCTTCAGCCAGGCAGCCTGAAATCCCAGCAACCGGGCGGCTTCCAGTTCAATGCCGATGTCCGCAATCATGTTGCCAATGACCGGCTGTTTGGCGATGGGTTTGCCAAACTGCTCGCGCACCTTGGCGTATTTCACTGCTTCTTCCAAACAGGCATAGCCGATTCCAAGGGACTGAAAAGCGATGCCGATGCGGCCACCGTCCAAGGCGCTCATGGCGATTTTAAAACCGTCGCCCTCGTTGCCCAGCAGGTTTTTGGCCGGGATGCGCACATCCTGCAGATCGATGGAGACGGTGTCGCTGGCGCGCAGGCCCATCTTGTCTTCCTTCTTCGCCACTGTCAGACCTGCAGTGCCGCGTTCGACGATGAAGGCGTGGATGTCCTTGTGACCGGTGGTGCCCGGGGTGCGGGCCATCACCACATAGAAGGCCGCACGAGACCCATTGGTGACAAAGCTTTTCCCACCGTTGAGCACGTATTCATCGCCCTCTTTGGTGGCTGTGGCGGCGATGCTCGCGGCATCGCTGCCGGCGCCCGGTTCAGTGATGCAGAAAGCGGCAATTTCTCCGGCTGCCATGCGGGGAAGGTATTTGGTTTTGGCCTCTTCACTGCCGTACATGGCCAATGGGTAGGAGCCCACGCTGTTGTGAACCGTCAGCATGACACAGACGCCCGCGCTGGCCTTGGCCAACTCTTCGATGACCAGGGCGTAGGTGATGGTATCGACACCCAGCCCGCCGTACTGTTCGGGGAAGCTTAGACCGAAGAAACCATTGGCTGCCATCTTGGTGATCAACTCGTCGGGCATGGCGCCTTCTTCGTCCATTTGTTGGGCGATGGGAGCAATCTCCTGTTTGGCAAAATCGCGCACCATGTCGCGGAACATTTTCTGGTTTTCGTTGAAATCGAAATTCATGATCTTCTCCAGGTTCAGGCTCTGCGGATCAGGCGGGCTCAACTTGTGAATTGTAACTTATTCGTGGATTCGTTCAAGAACAGGTGCACTTGAAAATTTGCCGCCAACTGGGATCTTTATCGTGATACATCGGAATCAAAGGACTGTTTAAAAATAGCTTTTATCTTAAAAGAGGGACTGGCGTGAACCAGTCCCCCATTTTCCAAATGGTTGCCCCCGCAACCAAATCACTTCTTCAACTCCATGCTGCTGATCACCATGCGCTGGGCCTCACTGGTCCCCTCGTAAATCTCGGTGATCTTGGCATCACGGAAATGCCTTTCGACTGGATACTCCTTGGAGTAGCCGTTGCCCCCGAAGATCTGCACCGCTTCGTTGGTGATGAAGTGGCTCGTTTCGCTGGCATACAGTTTGGCCATAGCCGCCTCCTCACTGTAACGTGCGCCCTGGTCCTTGGTCCAGGCCGCGCGGTAGGTCAGCAGACGCGATGCATCCAGCCGCGTGGCCATGTCGGCGATTTTCCACTGGATCGCCTGGAACTTGCAGATGGGCCGGCCGAATTGCTCGCGCTGTTTGCTGTATTCCAGCGACGCTTCATAGGCAGCGGCGCTGATACCCAGAGCCTGGGCGGCAATGCCGATCCTGCCGCCGTCCAGGGTGCTCATGGCCACCTTGAAGCCTTGGCCATCGCCACCAAGTTGCTGATCCGAGTCAACGCGCACATTGTCAAAAGCCAACTGGGCGGTGTCCGAAGCACGGATACCCATCTTCTCTTCCTTGCGGATGACCGAAAAGCCTTCGCTATCGGCATCAACGAGGAATGCCAAAATGCCTTTGTGTTTCAACTCGGGGTCTGCCTGGGCAAAAACGAGCAGGGTATCGGCGTTGGCACCGTTGGTGATGAAGTTCTTCATCCCGTTGATCACCCAGCTATCACCGTCTTTTTTGGCGGTGGTGGACTGGGCAGCCGCATCGGTACCGGCACCGGGTTCACTCAGGCAATAGGCACCCAACTTTTCACCCTTGGCCAACGGCGTCAGCCACCTCACCTTTTGCGCTTCGGTGCCGTAGGTTTCAATGGGCCAGCAAACCAATGAGTTGTTCACCGACATGATCACGCCAGTGCTCGCGCAGGCTTTGCTGATCTCTTCCATGGCCAACACATAGCTGACGCTGTCCAGACCTGCGCCACCGTATTGCTCGGCTACATTCATGCCCATGAAGCCCAGCTCACCCATCTTTTTGACCACTTCGGCCGGGAAACGTTCTTCCTCATCGATCTGCGCGGCGATGGGGACGATCTCGCGGGCGGCGAAATCGGCGGCCGCCTCCTTGATCATGCGTTGTTGTTCTGTCAATTCAAACTGCACGATTCACTCCTCGAGTCAGGGTCCTGTTTTTAGTAATCATAAAAACCCTGGCCGCTTTTGCGCCCAAGGTGGCCCGCATCAACCATGCGCCGCAAAAGCGGGCAGGGACGGTACTTGCTGTCGCCAAAACCCTCGTACAGCACTTCCATGATGTCGAGGCAGATGTCCAAACCAATGAAATCGGCAAGTTGCAGCGGGCCCATGGGGTGGGCCATGCCCAGCTTCATCACCGTATCGATGGCTTCCTTGTCGGCCACGCCTTCCATCAGGCAATAGACGGCTTCGTTGATCATGGGCAGCAGCACGCGGTTGCTGATAAAACCAGGATAATCCTGCACCGTGACAGGCACTTTCCCCAAATCCTTGGACCAGTTGGTAGCTTTCTCCAGGGTTTCGTCGCTGGTAGCCTGGCCGCAGATGATCTCCACCAGTTTCATGATGGGCACCGGGTTCATGAAGTGCATGCCGATGACCTTGTCAGCCCGTTTGGTGGTGCCGGCGATCTTGGTCAGACTGATGCTTGAGGTATTGGACGCAAAAATGGTATCTGGGCCGCAAACTTCGTCCAGTTTGGTGAAGATTTCCTTCTTCACTTCAAAGTTTTCAAAGACCGCTTCAATGACCAGGTCACTGCCTGCCGCATTTTTCAGACTGACGACCGGATTCAGGCGGCCCAAGGTGGATCTGACGTCTCCTTCGGTCATTCGCTCCTTTTTTACCAAGCGACCGAGGTTTTTATCGATGGTGGCCATGGCGCGATCAAGATACTCCTGCTTGATGTCGATGAGGTTCACATCGTTGCCGTTCTGGGCAAACACCTGGGCGATTCCGTTGCCCATGGTCCCGCCGCCGATAACTGAAACTTTCATGATTCAATCCTTTCCGGTGATGGGGACTGCAACCGTCCCCGCGAGACTTGGTGCTAGGGACGCGAGATGGCCATGCTCACGGCGTCACCGCCGCCAAGGCAAAGGCTGGCAATGCCGTCGCTGACGTTGTTGTCTTCCATGGCGTGCAACAAGGTAACCAGAATGCGCGCACCCGAACAACCGATGGGATGGCCGAGGCTGACACCGCCACCATTGATGTTGACTTTGCTGTCGTCCAACTCCAGCACACGAACCACCCCGAGACTCTGCACGGCAAAGGCTTCGTTCAGTTCGTACAAACCGTAGTCGGCCACGGTTTTACCCGTCTTGACCAACAGGTTTTTGATGCTCGTCACCGGAGCCATCATAACCTGGTTGGGCTCCACGGCGCCGGTGCTTGCCGCGTCGATGTAGGCTCGGATTTCCAGGTTGTTATCCTTGGCGAATTTCTCGCTACAGATGAGCAGGGCCGCGGCACCATCGTTTATGGACGAGGCGTTACCGGCGGTCACGGTGCCACCTTCGCGTTGGAAAGCGGGACGCAGCTTGGCCAACTTTTCGCTGGTGGTTCCTTCACGGGGGCCTTCGTCCCGGTTGACAATCACTGCTTCGCCACGGCGCTGGGGAACTTCCACCGGCACCACTTCGCGATCGAATTTGCCGGTTTCCCAGGCTGCCAGGGCGCGTTGGTGGCTGCGGGCGGCGTAGGCATCCTGGTCTTCGCGACTGACGTTGTAGGTTTCGGCAACCCACTCGGCGGTCATGCCCATGTGGTAGTTGTTGTAGATGTCCCAAAGACCGTCATGGACCAGCAGGTCGGTGACTTTGCCATCACCAAGTCGCATACCATTGCGAGCATTCATCAGGGCGTATGGGATCTGGCTCATGTTCTCAAAGCCACCGGCGATGATGCATTCCTTGTCACCGGCGCGAATGGCTTGGTCGGCCAGGGCCACTGCTTTCAAACCGCTGCCACACACCTTGTTAATGGTCATTGCGCTACAACTCGCAGGCACGCCACCAAAAATGGAAGCCTGACGGGCGGGATTCTGCTGCAAACCAGCCTGGCAGACATTGCCCATGATCACTTCGTCGATTTTGTTCACGTCGACGCCTGATCTTTGGATGATGGCCTTGACCACGGTGGCCCCCAACTCTGGAGCGCGCACCGAAGACAGCCCACCATTGAAGGCGCCGATGGGAGTGCGGACGGCCGCGCAGATTACGGATCGGTTACTCACTGGAATCTCCTTTGGCTAAGAGCTTCATTTAGGCTTTCAATTCGTGACGGCCGATGACCATGCGCTGAATCTCGCTTGTTCCCTCGCCGATGGTGCAAAGTTTCGCGTCGCGGTACATTCGCTCCACCGGGTATTCCCGGGTAAAGCCGTACCCACCGAGAACCTGAATGGCCTTGTCGGTGACAAACATGGCCGTCTCGCTGGAGTGCAGCTTGGCCATGGCTGCCATTTGGCCGAAAGGTTCTCCGGCATCCTTCAGACGGCAGGCTTCGTACATGAGCTGACGAGAGGCTTCAATCTGGGTGGCCATATCCGCGATCATGAATTCGATGGCCTGGAAACTGCTGATGCTGCGGCCGAACTGGTGGCGTTCGTTGCTGTAATCGCGGGCCACTTCGAAGGCGCCCACGGCAAGGCCCAAAGCTACCGCGGCGATGGAAATACGGCCGCCGTCAAGGGTTTGCATGAAGTACTTGAATCCCTCGTTTTCCTTGCCCAACAAATATGCGTTGGGAATGCGGACATCTTCCAGGGTCAACGGAGCGGTGTCGGAAGCGCGCATGCCCAGTTTGTCCTCTTTCTTCTCCACAGTGAAACCTGGAGTATCGGTGGGCACGATGAAGGCGCTGATGCCGGCGCTGCCTTTGGCTTCCATATCGGTTTTGGCGGTGATGATCAGGGCGCCGGCGTAGTGGCTGTTGGTGATCCACATTTTTGTGCCGTTGAGGACCCAGTCGTCGCCATCACGCACGGCGGTAGTACGAGTACCGCCGGCATCGCTGCCGGCACCTGCTTCGGTCAGACCAAAGGAAAGCAGGGATTCACCCGCGGCGGCCGGGGGCAGGAATTTTTTCTTTTGTTCTTCGGTGCCCAGGGTGGCGACGGGCCAGCAGCCCAGGCTGTTGTGGGCAGCGAGGGTCAAACCATGGCTGCCACAAGCGCGACTGATCTCTTCGACCACCAGGGCGTAACTGGTGATATCTGCGCCCACTCCTCCGTACTCTTCGGGCACCATCAGACCGAGGAAACCAAGGCTACCCATTTCCTTGACCGTGGCTTCGGGGAATTCTGCAGTGGCATCAATTTCGGCGGCGATGGGGGCAAGCCTGCTGTTGGCGAAATCACGTGCCATTAGGCGGATCATTTCCTGATTTTCATTGAGTAGCATTTTGTCTCCTGGAGGCAACATTCGCCAAGTCGCGAAAGCGACCGAGCGGACCACGGATTGGCCCACAATCGGGATCTTGAATCGTCAATCGAAATTAACGTTTCTTCGAAGACAATTAAAGAAAAAACAAGGCCATTAGCCCGTTTGCAGTGGTGTTGCCTCTATCGGGCCATTGTTGCCCATCTCAACAAAACAGGACGAGCCTGGACTCCTTTCCCGGCTCGCCCCTGGCCGTGGGTGCACCCCGACCATTTGCTCTGTTCCACTCAATTCAGCGGTATTGGCTTTTCAGGTGATTCCAACTGGTTGAAGCCACCGGCACCAGGGGCACACAATCATTGGGTTCCCCAGGCGAAGGCAGACAATCACTGCCCTGGGGTACAAAACCACCGTTGTAGGGGTTCAAGGCGTCAAACATGGTCCACAGCCCGGTTTCAGGGTCCCAGCCGCTGGAACGGTCATTCTCGACTTCATGATTGTTCACCGTTACGCGATGAATCATCACCAGAGCGGTGCCCGCCTCGTTTGGGATGGTGCGCAGCAATTCAAGCGTATCGCCGGTGTTGTTGATGGAGAAACCAGAGGCGAAAAGGCCCTGCTCTACTTGCCAGGCCATGGCATCGGAGCCGTAGAAAACGGCCACCCCACCGGGCGGCAGGGTGCCAAACAATTGCAAATGGAGATCATCGCCGAAGATATCGCGTAGCCAGAAGTCCGACAAGTCTTCGCTGACAGCGCCGTTGTTCAGCACTTCAATCCATTCGTCGCCTTTGTAACTGAGGGTACCGTCGCCATCCCAATCCTGATTTGGATCGCCCAAAACCTCGTTGATGATCAGTTCCGCCTGAACCTGAGGCACCACCCAGAAGGCGGACCACACAAGACAGAGCAGCATCAACACCGGCAACGGCCTTGACAAAAATATCATTCTGTTCTCGAATTCCGGGAGGTTGTATTGAGAGGATTCCACTGCCCAGCCAGAAACGGACCAAAAATGACTTTCAGAATTGGAGTGATTGGCGCCGGAGCCCATGGAACGCGCTATCTGCACCATGCCCAACAGGATGTACAGGGCATGGTCCCCACCGTGCTTTGTCGGCGGCAGCAGGCAGCGGGTGCGGCCCTGGCCTCAGAATGGGATTGTCGTCACCTTGGGGATGCACAGGAGTTGATCGAGTCGCCGGATGTTGACGGGGTGGTGATCTGCACGCCGCCTTCCAGTCATTTTCCCTTGGCCAAAGCTGTTCTGGCGACCGGAAAACCGCTTTTGCTGGAAAAGCCGATTACTGGAACATTGGACGAAGCCCGGCAGTTGTTGGATCTGGCCGGCAGTACTGCGGTGATGGTGGCCCATACCCTGCGCTGGAATCCCGTTATCCGGAAGGTCAGGGATTTGTGGCCCCGGTTGGGCAAGGTGCATATGGTGCGATTGGCTCAAAGACTTGAGCCCACAAAATTGGCCTGGCAACGGAACAAGGATGAGACCGTGGGTGGTTCGGTGTTGCTGACCGGGGTGCATCTGTTTGATCTGGTGCGGCATTTGACCGGGGCGGAGTTTGTTTCGGTGGACTCCCGGCAAGATCAAATCCTGAATCCCGTTGTGGAGGACATTTTTCTCGCCAGGGCCCAATTGAGTGATGGGTGTTGGGCGAGTATGGAAGTCAGCAAATATACCCGGAGCCGGGCTTGCTGGTTGGAAGCCGTGGGTGAGAAGGGGCAAATCTTTGCCGACTATCTTGATGGTGGGATTGTTTTGCGGGCGGGGCCTCAGGAGGAACGGTTTGATGTATCTGCCAAAACCCCAACCCTACCTGATGTCTTGCGGGATTGGCTGGCATTTGCCCTCGGCGGGGCGCCATGCCCTGTTACGTTGGCTGATGGGGTAGCAACCATACAGGTGGTGGATGCCTGTTATCGTTCGGCTTTGGAGCGGAGGGAAACTCCATTGAACTAATAAAAAAACATCTTGGGTTTTCCCGGTTCTAAACAGCCAATTCCTTGTTTTTCCGGAGTTTATTTCCCTCACCCAATTCCAGAAACGACACCCCGGCTCCCGACCCAGACCATACACTATGGTCAAAAAACCGGTCGCCAAACCTCCTGTGGCTTGGCGACCGGAAAGATAAATATTGATAAGAGAGACAGACTATTTAACCAGAGCAACCTTGGTGGTTTGCCACCCCTGGGCCGTGGCTACAGCCGCCAGGTAAACTCCACTGGCAACGCGCTGACCTTGAGCGTCATGACCTTGCCAAACCACGTTTTGAACTCCAGCAGGAAATTCGCCGTCGGCCAAAACGATGACCAGGCTACCGTCCAGCCGATGAATGGTGACGCGGGCCCGGCCGGTGGATTTCTGTTCAAATGAAACGGTGGTCTTGGGGTTGAAGGGATTGGGGTAGGCAATCAAACCCAAATCAGAAACCGGAGGCAGCTGGTCATCCACTGCGCTCACACCAAAATTGAACACCGCATCCACAACCGTATCGCCGGTGATTTCCACATTGGTCAACTCCAGGGAATCGGGCACGGCATGACTGTCACCCAGTTTGAAAAAGAAGGTGTAATTGTCAGGAGGAACAATGGCCTCGTATTGCCCGAGGGTGTTGGTCCTGCTGCCCGGGGTGAAAATCTCGAAGCCGTCAAGAGTGCGCAGAACGTCCAGGCCTACATCGGCAAGGACTCCGCCGCTGCTGGCGGAAACCGTGCCGGTTACACGAGCACCCGGTTCCAGGGCAATGTTCAGGTTGGTGTTGGTGTTCAGGACAAAATTCATATCCCGCTGTGCCACTAATCCGGTGGTTTTTGGAGGTTCCACTTCAAGAATGTAAACACCGGGAGCCGCTATGGTCTCGAAGTAGCCCGCTTGATCGGTGTGGTCACCCCGTAGAGGAAAGCTGAGCCTCGTGATCGGGTCCTTCAGGTCCAGATCCGTGGCGGGCACCGGATTGCCGGCGGCTGTCACCGTACCGTTGAGAATCACCCCGTTGACTAGGTTCGCATTCAATATCAGGTCCGCAGGCACCGACACCCATGGCACCAGCTTGGAGGCCAGCGATGAACCTCCTGGTGGGACGAAGAACACATGAATCTGACCATCGGGTACAACGACCTCGTACTGACCGGAATCATTTGTTTTGTCAAAAGCCAGCACAACGTCCTGCCCCGTCACGGCGTCTATAACATTGAGTTCCACCGATACCGCAGGAGTACCCTCGCCAGTCACGGTTCCGGTCAAGAGATGGCCCGGTTGCAGATGGAAATCAACCCCCACCGTATCGCCGGTCACCACCACCATGGGCTTGAATCCGGTCAGCAACCTGGTCGCAGCCTGGGGTTTGGCCACCATCTCGAATTCACCTTCCGGAACACTGACAGTGAAGGTACCATCCACCGCGGTATTGTCCCCCGGGGTGTCAATCTTGTTGCCGGTGGCCAAGTCGATGAAATCCAGATTGATTTGGAAGAGAGGGTTTCCCAAGCTATCCCAGACGGTTCCGGATACCGCCCAACCAACTAGCATCACCACGTCGATCTGTGTGTCCATATCAATGAAAACCCGATCGACTACCGAGATATAGGGCAACGACCCGGCAGACACCGCACGCCACTCCAGATCATACTCGCCCAACGGCACGACCACGTCGTAATAGCCCAAAGCGTTGGTATCATCGCCGGGGGTCAACATGAGGTCTCCAGTGTCACGATCCCAAACCTGCAGGTCGATGCTCGGTATTCCAAGGCCGTACTTATCCCGTACGTAACCATGAAGTAGGAAACCAGACACAAGGTTGGCGTTGCGAACCGTACTGGAACCCGAAACGTTGACCGGCAATTCCACCGCCACCAGCTTGTCTACCGTGCGGGGACGAAACTGAACCAAGTAGGCCCCCGAAGGCAGACCGGCAAGGCTGTAGTTTCCCGTGGAGCTGGTGTAGGTCGGCGGAATGCCAATGGGAAATCCATTGTCAGTGAACAACCGGATTTCCACGCTGTCGACGGGAGCTGAGGCCGGATCGACCACTGTCCCTGAAATGGAGAACTGGGCCAGGGATCGGCCGGACTGCAAGCCACCGATTATCAAAACCAGAGTCCAAATCAATTTCATTCTATTTGATGCCATCATGATTCCTCCATTCGAGGGTAGATGTAAACTAGTTGCGTTGGGCCTTGAGCAGAACCCTTTGTTCGTCAAATCCGGGCATATCCCGGTATTCCTTGATCCGATGAAAGCGATGCTCGCCCAGAATTTTCACGGGGGCAAATCCGGCGCGTTCCAGAATCTCCAGCAGGAACTTGCGGGTGGGCAGAATGTGCAGGTGGCCTTGTTTGCTCAGCTTCCGTACCAGTGCTGAGGGGGCCGTGCCATCGTTGGGTACCGCTTCGACAAACTCCATTATAGCATATCCACTGGTGAGTTTGGCGATGTGATCCAAAACCACCATGGGATGGCGCAGGTGGTGAAACACCGAAAGGAAGAAAACCAGGTCGAAAGGGCCGCACGCGGTGGGTTTGAGTTTGGTCAATTCAATTCTACGAAATTCGACTTTCGAATCCAGTGCCCGTTTCACCAGATCAAACTTGGCGGCGGCTTCACGGCTCTTGTCAAGGGCCAGCACGTCGGCTGCACCACGTCGCTCAGCTTCAAAGGCGAAAAACCCTTCGTTGCAACCGATGTCCAGCACCGACATCCCTGACATATCCTCGGGCAAATTCATCATGGCGAATTTGGCTTCGGTTGCGTCCTCGGTTTCACCCGGGGTGAAGACACCCCCACCCAGATCAATTCTCTGGTACCAATGGTGCTGGTCGATTTCGGCAATCAAACTATTCCTGTCCAAGTTCATGGTCTTTCCTTCGATGATGGTCATCTGACCAGGGTTAGGCGTTGAGAGTCCTGGCCAAGGGGCGAGCGCAGCAAGACGATGTAACTCCCACTGGGTGCTCGGGCACCGGCGCTGGTCAAGCCATCCCATGCTTCGGAACTGGATCCCTCTGGATACCATTGTCGGGATACCTGCTTGATCAACCTTCCATGCAGATCGAATATGTCCAGGGTCACTTCAGCGGGAGATTGCAGTCGAAAAACGATACCTGCTCTATCGTGGAACGGGTTGGGGTTGCACAGCGTCAATTCAACACCTCCTGTGGAGAAGGGCTTCAATTCCAACTCCACAATCACATTTAGATCACCGGAAACCGTCAAATTGGTCAGAACTGTGGGCTGAAAACCAGAATCCAGCGGGGGCGAGACCACCAACCGGTAGTTGCCGGAAGGCAAAGCCACCGTGGCTGAACCTGATTCGTTGGTATTGTCCCATGGGGTGAAAATTTCCTCACCACTGACTTGATCAAAGAAATCCAGATCGGCCCCGACAATGGCTCGGCCTGAGGATCCACGGACGATGACCTGTGTCAGCCAACCAGTGGCCAGAACTATATCGGACCAGGTCGTGTCATTGGCCACGGACACATTGTTGAACCGGCGACCCACCAGGCGCGAGCCAGGCGGCGGCGCCAGTGTAAAGTCCAGAAGCACTGGAGGCACATCCAGGGAATAGAAGCCAGTGGGTCCTGTAGCTTCCGAGGTCAGATCGACCACCTCGCTGGTGCCAGCCAAGCGCGCGGAAAAAGCGGCCCCGGCAATCCCGGTTCCGGCTTCATTGACCACTCGACCGGTCATCGTAACCCGAGGCGAGCCGGCCAGAGTCACCGTTATCAGCGTATCAGAGACAACTGCGACATTTTCCAGCAATGCCCCTGCATAAGAGACTCCGGGCGGAGGGTCAATGATGAAGTTATAGCTGCCTGAGGGCACCACCGCTACCATTTCACCCTCGGCATTGGCCCGATCATGGGGAGTGAACAATTTGCTTCCGGTGAGGGGGTCCTTGACGTCGAGATCCGCCCCGGCCAAGGCAATGCCTCCGGTCCCAACCACTTTCACCGTAACCAGATGCCCCAGGCCCAACACCTGGTTTTTGACGGTGTCATCTCCCAGCTGGAAGCCCCATGTATCCGCAGCCACCAGATGGCTTTGGCGCGGCGGGACAAAGCGTAGTTGGTAAGTCCCCACCGGTGCCGAGACGATGTAATCCCCCGCCGGGTCGGTTGTGTTGTTTGCCAAGAATATTTTCTCGCCCGTCAGCAGGTCTCGCAGATCGATATCCACACCCTCGGCTGGTTCCCCCAGGTTGTCGGTAATATTACCCTGAAGAATCAGGCCAGCCTCCAGGACCACGTCCAGAACCATATCCTGCACCACCAAGACCGAGTCGATTTCGGCGCCCATCCAGCGAGATCCCCGAGGTGGTTCATACCGGAAATCATATTCACCCACGGGCACGACCACCCAGTATTGGCCAGCCAGATCCGTGTTGTCGCCCGGTGTATAGAGACGGCCCCCTTCCACCCGATCCACATCGATATCCACATCAAATACCACCAGGCCATCTGGATCCTGGACAATACCGGAAACGGCAAGGCCCGACTCCAGGACAATGTCCATTTCCAGACCCGCTTCGGAAGTCAGGTCGACTTCGCGAATCAGCTGCCCCAGGTAGTGGGTGTTGGCCGGGGGAGCGAAAGCCACGTCATAGATATTGGGCAACACACAAACGGTGAAAAATCCATTGATGTCGGTGTTGTCACCCGGAGTTATTATGCGTTCTCCCGTGGCGGAAATATTGAAATCCAGGTCTCCGCCTACAATGGGATTGCCGGCTACGTCCCTCATGAACCCGGAAATGCAGGGAATGGCCTCAGCCCTGGGCACAAGAACAGGGGCATATATTGCCACCAGAACCAGAACCCGGATCAGAAGACATAGGTGTGAATGCCGAGAAAAACAGTTCAATTCAGATCTCCACTATGAGGTTCAGTTTATTCAGGATGGCTGTTTCCTGGCGCGGCGCGAAAGCCTGGCCAGGGTGGAACACTCCAAGAGTCCAGGATACCTTGACCCTACCCCAAATGTTACGTGCGGCCAGGACAGCATCAATCTCCCAACCAATATCCGAACTGACCCCGTTGGGGCGGGCCGGCGGATCCACCAATGAGCCCCGCAGGTCGCCCTCGGCCCAGTCCTGACGATAGTTGTGATAGAAAACCTCAATGGACCAATTCTCTCCGGGCCGCACTCCGCCACCCAGGGTAGCGATGGCAAGGTTGCTCAGTTCAGGATCCAGCAGGGCTCCGTAATAAAGAACCGATTTGATGCCACCAAATCGGGTAGAGTTATCCTGGTACCCCGTTTGCCTGAACTCGCCGTCCACATCGGTTGTGCCGGGTTCATCTCCGCTGCCAAAGGCGTAGGAAATGGTCAAAGATGGGCGCAAGGAGAACTTTGGCATAAACCAAGTGGTTCCGAAGTCCATGGCCCACGCATCCAAATCCCGGCCCTTGTCAGTGCCACGCATTAGAGCCAGATCGCCCCAGGTGCGAAGGGATTTCAGGGGTCGACCCCGATAGCGAGCTCCCCACCAGACAGGTTCCCGGTTGCGCACATCATCGCTGTCCCAACGGCGCAGCCAGTAAATGCCCAGGGTGTTATCCTCATTGGGATAATATTCCAGGGCCAGGTGGGCATCGGTCCAGGTTTCGAACTTCTTCTTCAAGGAATTGGCCGAGTCGATGTATATGGCCTGTAAACCGAAACGGTCGGATCCGTAGGCAAAAAATCGAACAGCTTCCAGGTACTCGTCCCACAGCCACTCCCGCGACTCCTTGATTTTCTGACGACCGATCGTAGCTGCCAATCCGGAGTCGGCAATATTTCGCCAAAGCACGTAGGCCTGGCGCACCTGGAACTCCAGATCCTCGTTATAAAGATCCAGATCACTGGCCAACAGGTAATTTCGGCGAATACGAAAATCAGCCAAGGCCCTGAAGTCTTCGTTGATGTACCCGAACCAGCGGCCTCTCAGTTGGACCTGGGTCACGGTCTGATCCGAATCGTAATTTCCGGACAGATCGTGCTGCTTTTCATTCTGCAGGTATTGGCGGTATTGCAGACGATATCCCATTTTCCCCTGGGCCAGGACATGACCTTTGGTAAGTAAGTTGGCGTCGGTGTAACTAAGCTGGCGGAAATACCTTTTCTGACGCTTGTCCTTCAGGAGCAGCGCCATGGATAAGTCGGTGTCTTCGTCAAGGATCACCAGGAAGCCATCAATAGACAAGGTGTCCGGAGCTACACCATCCACCCACATTTGCGTGATGGTACCCTTGATCTTGTCCGAAGCCTTGATGTTGGCAATTGAGATGGACTTTGCGATCCAGGCGCCGGTTTCCTCGTCGACCCTACAACTGATCTGGGCCCTCTTTCCTGAGACAAGATCCCCCCTGGCGCTGTCGGTGAAATCAGTCTTGTCATCCAGGGCAATTGCTTGACCGAATATTTCCACCACACCCTCCTGGTCGTTCCATCTGGTAATCTCCCCCCTCAATTTTGGGCTGCGGGGCCTGGCCAAAGGCTCAATGTCCGATGCAATGAAGAGACCGGTCTCATTCATCTTACCTTTGAATTCAACACCAATTCCCACTGAGGGATTCAGTTTCATGTACTCCGGCGTGCCAGCCAGAACCGGCAGGCACCACAGGGCCATCAGGCCGATCAATGTGCCCAACATCGGTGTATCCAGCTGAACCATGCCCCGCCTTATCACAGCGGGCATTCCGGTGCGCGAAGACATATGTGCACATCCTCCAGAAGTCTTGAAATGAGGTGCTGCCAATGAGGCCGCAGGGAATAGACAACCGCCAGACGCAACAAGGCTGCGGCTTGCCACCAAGCCAGGCCTTCGGGGTCCGAAGGTAGGTCCCCGTAGCTGGCCAAGAAGGCTTCCCCGGCCGAGGCCAGGGTCACCCGCTGGTCCGGGTACTGCTTGCGTCGTAGACGGACGTGGGCCAGGAAATTGCCCAAATCAAGGTTGGGATCACCCGTGGTCACGGTATCAAAATCAAGCAGGACAACTTGCGAATCGTTGACAAGGACCTGCTTGTCGTAGAAGTCACCGTGAATGGTGGCCAACTGCGCGGGTTGGCCCGGAATCCGGCTCTCCAATGCCCGCAGACAGGCGCCCATTTCCCCGGCTCGCTCAGGCGATAGATTTGCTGCCACCGGCACCCAGCAACTCAGCTGCTTGCACTCGTCCTGGGCTGTGCGCACACCCTGCCCCATGGGCTGGGCTCCGTGCAACTGCCTCAGCAACTTGCCGGTTTGCCGGTGTCCCTGGATGCAATGGGTCCCGGTCAATTTTTCCAAACCCCGGCCCTGGACAAAACCCATGGCCAGAAAACGATTGGCCGGGCTTTCCCAAAGCAGGGGCGGCACTGGTATGCCCGAGGCGGCCACCAAGCGGGCAGCACGCGCCATGGCCTTGACCGACTTGCTTCGGGAAAACTTGACCACCGCCTTCCTGCCATCGTCGGTGTTTTCTACCAAGACCACACAACGCTTGGCCAGGCGGTAGGCCAAAACTGAGCTCAGGCCCACCTGATCATCCAACCAGCCCAATCCTTCACACAGTTCCTTGCCATTTTGGCCATGGATGGTGCTGGAAACGGAGTCCAGCTTGGGATCGGAATCCGGGGTGGCAAGGGCCAGTCCCAGATCGGACGCCCAAACCGTGCCCGGCTTATCACCAGCCCACTCAGGTTTGATACTGGGCTCGGCTACCAGGTGTCCCCCCACATGAAAAACTCCACCCGAATACAGGGGTGCCTCATACTGCAGAGCGAAACCACCTTTCTTGTGAGGAAGAGCTTTGCTGAACCGCAGCTTCGGCCAATTCACCTCACTAGCCATTTCGCCAAAACCTTCGGCAAAAATTCCATGGCAAACAGTGGGATCGGTAGCCTTGGTAAAGCGGTTTTTCACCGGGGTCAGATGCATGCCAGTTCCCTACGACAAGCTGCCAGCAGGCCCAAGGTCAACTGGGGCCAGTTTGGATCCAGGGAGCGGAAAGGAGCAGGCGCCAAATTCAGCAAGCCCAGAGCAGTCCAGAAGGCCAGAGCAACTGGGTCCGGTCGAGCCCCTCCGGCCTGGACATACTCCTCAGCAAACAAGGGGATCAATTCATACGGATCCGACCCCTGGCAGGTAAGTTTCCGGTAAATCAAGTGGGCGCAGTAGTTCCCCAAATCGGCACCTGGATCGCCAGCGTAACTGCGATCGAAATCCAGGAGGATGATTTCCTCGCCACGGACCAGCAATTGTTCAGGATGGAAATCACCGTGAACCAAGGTCGGTGAAGCACCGTTTAGATTTTCGGCCATTGACTGGAGGGATTCCGACAATTCTTTAATTTCCCCGGCCAGTTCGGGCATGAGATTGCTCATGGTGCCGGTGTTGTCCAGGGCCGCACCTACAATGGAATCGAATTCACGAGGCGGCACATTGGCAGATTTCAAATCGTGCAAGGCGGCCAGGGCCCTTCCCGCCGTCTTGACACCGGCTTGATCAGCAATCAATTCCTGTCCCCCGGCATCGGGCACCAAAGTCACTCCTGATTCAGCTAGGTAGGCAATGCTGGGTGGGGTTCGCAAATAGGGATGGCCGACAAGTTCACCGTGGAGCAGTTTCATCAACTCGGCCACCTGCTGGGCCTGGGGGTTGTTGCTTACCCGGGCGTAGATGCGGAACACCTGCTTTTCACCGCTGCGGCGATTCACCGCTTTGGTGTCAATGCGCAGCACAGCGCGTTTTTCAGGCTTGAATCGGATGGGCGTTATGACCATGCGCCGGTCCGACAAACGCCATTCAGATTCCGGATGAGATGTCACGTGGGCATAAAGGGCGCGCTGCATTTTTTTGGGATTGGTGGCCAGGCGTAACCCGGAAAGGGCCAAATCGTTGGGGAAACTGAAAAGCAACAGCCCCTGATCAGGAACCGCGCAGAACGGGCGCCCGATTTCCGGCTCCAGCCAGCGGCTCGCTTCGGCCTTTTCACAGGCCGTGGCAAAGTGTTCAAGGCTATGGGCCTTGCCGTGAATAATCCAGGACCCTGGCTGGTCGGCCAATTCTACAACCCAGGCAGCCACCGCGTTGGTTTCGGGTTTGTAACGGACATAAAGAGGATGACACCTGGTCACCTGGTCATCCGGAAATAGGCCAGGTAGCAGCTTGGCCAGGCGACCGGCATCCAGCAGGCTGCCCAGGCCGGGCAATTGGGGGTCGCGGGGTAAGCTCACATGGGCCCTGTGGTCCAGGACGTTCATGTCATCCTCCCTTCGCTGACCAAGTTGGCACGAGCAAGGATTTTCCTACTGGCCATCTCCCATCCTGACCTTTGGCGGCGCACTTCGCGCAGGCCCAGGTCGATCAGGGCCAACCCAGTCCAGAAAGTTTCCCCCACCGGATCCATTTGGCCGCCTCTTTCCAGGTATCCTTTCCCGAAAGCGGCCAACAGGGGCGCGGCGATCACTTTGCCACGCAGTTCAAGCAAGTGGATTTGAGCCTGGAATCGACCAAAATCTTCCATGGGATCCCCCAGATGGGCTCGATCCCAATCCAGAATACAAGTCCGCTCCCCCTGGGCCAGCAATTGCCCCTGATGAAAGTCACCATGGACAAGACAGATTGGTCTGTCGTCTGCGGGTTCAATCAAGGCCGACATCGCCTGGCAGTAGTCATCGGCCAGTCCGGGAGCCGGAGAATTTTGGACAAAGGTCTCTACCTGTCGGCGCAGGATGGCGAAAGCTTCAGTGGCCCCACTGTCAGGCATATCTGGCTGTGATAGTTGATGGATTCTGGCCAAGGCCTGCCCTGCCCTCAAGCCAGCTTCAAATTTTCCTTTGCGGATTTTCCTGGCCAGATCTTCACCGGGTTTCCAGGTATTGATGGAACATCCCACACCAGGCAAGTATGTTTCCGGATCGGGAACGGTGACCTCGTCCTGACCGATCAGCAAATCCTGAAGGGTCTGAACCAACTGGCGGCGCCTTTGGTGATTGACCCCATGTTCAAAACGGACCAGCCCATCCCACAGTTGAGTTTTCTCTCCAATTGGCTTTTCCAGGTCAATTCTGACCCGCATTATCAGGCGATGCTCGGGCTTGTAACGCAGGGGTTTAATTTCGACAAATAGGGAGTCTTGGGCTTCCAGCTTGAATCCCGCACACTCCAAGATGTCACGCCCAAAAGCTTCCGGATCACTCACTCTGGTGATTGACGGCAAAAAGGGGTCCATGGGAAATTCATAAAAAACCGTCCTGTCAACCTCAATTGATAACGGACTCTTCAGGAAGAAACATCCATGAGCGCCGGCCCCGGAATTCAAGGCAGCAGTTGCAGGTAACTCTCTGCCGGGAGCCGTAACTTTTCCATAAACCCAGAGTGACCTCGAAGAAATGTTTCCGGTCAATCCTACTTCATACAACACCGTGCAGGCGGCACCCGGGCGGTAGCGGACATGTTTGACCACACAACTGGTTACGGAATTTTGGACCAATTCGGCCTGCTCCTGCAGTACGATGGCCACCAGACTGGTATCCAAGAGAGGCGTCACCCAGGATCCGTCGGCCAGGGGGATATCACCTGGGGACAAGGCCGTCATGTCCACGGGAAGTCGGCTGCTCATGCCCCTTCCTCCACTTTTCCGTTGACAAGGGTCAAAGAGACCTCACGTTGAATAAACTCGAGGTAGGCTGGGCACCCTTCCCGAAGATCCTCTGGGGTGCCTTCGGCAAGCACCGTGCCCTTATCCACGAAAACCACCCAGTCGGCCAGTTCGAGAAAGTGCAATCGGTGGGTGATGATTACCAGGGTGCGGCCAGTGCGGATATGGTTCAGGGCATCCTTGGCCACCCTTTCGGCGTGAACATCGAGGCCCGTTGTCGGTTCGTCAAAAATCATGATCGGAGAGTTTCGCAACACGGCCCTGGCAATCCCCAACCGCTGACGCTGACCGCCGGACAAGGTACCACCGCTTTCCCCCACGATTGTCTCGTATCCATCGGGTAGGTGCTCGATAAATTCATGGGCATTGGCCAGCTTGGCAGCAGCTTCAATGGCCTCGCGGTCGGCATTCTTTACACCGAAAGCAATATTCTCAGCCACCGAAACGTGAAAGAGGAAGGCCTCCTGCAACAAGGGTGTCATGCGTTTGCGCAGACTTCGCACGCGGTATTCCGAAATGTCCAGGCCATCAACAAAAATTTGACCGTCGATGGGCCGATAAAGACAAAGCAACAGCTTGGCCAGGGTGGATTTTCCGGCTCCGGTGGATCCCAGCACCACGGTTGTTTTCTGGCTGGGAATATGGCAATTAAAATCACTGAGCACCGGCGTGCCTGGAAGATAGGAAAAGTAAACATTTACGAACTGGATGTCACCCTTGATTCCATGAGCCGAAACCGCGTCCGGTTGGTCGGCCACTTCGGCTTCCATATCTAGGATTTCCAGAATCTTCTCGCCCCTGATGACGGCCTTGGAGACCCGGCTGGTTTCCCTCGCCACACTCAACAAGGGCTTGTGCATGCCCCGCAGATAGGCCAAGAACACTAGCAGGTCGCCGGCCGAAATGAACCCGGCCAGAACCCTTTTGGTCCCCAACCACAAGGCCACGCAGGTGCCCAGGGCACTGATTATTTCCACGGTGCGGGTATAGTTGGCCGTCAACTTGGCTGTCTTGACATTGGCCTTCACATCACGTGAAGACGAACGACCAATAATTTTTTCGCGTGTTTTTTCCTGGGCAAACCCCTTTATCTGGGCAATTCCGGCCAGGGATTCCTGCACCGAGGTTACAATCTTACCGTAGGCCTCGCGTTGCCTGCGGGCCGAGGATTTGATTCGCCCGGTGAACCGGAAAGCGGCCAGTACAAAAAGGGGCATGAGGGACAGACCAATAAAACCCAGGGTAGCGTCCAGACGAAACATGACGATCAGCATACCGGTTATCAGGATGATCCGACTGCTGAGCGTTACCAGCACCGTCACCATCAAATCCTGGAGAAGACTGATATCGCCGGTCAGCCTGGTCATCAATTCACCTGTTTCCCGATAGTCATGGTAGGAAAGGGGTAAACGTTGCACGTGAGAAAATACTCGCAAACGAATATTGGCCACCAGGCGGTGGCCCACTATGCTGGCCTGAACGTTGTGAACATACGAGAGCAGACCCTTGGTACCGGCCAACACCAGCACTGAAAGGGCTGCAAGACTCAACACCAGTGAAGGCGACCAGCCACTGGGATTGTTTCCGACCGGCATCAACACCCGGTCAAAGACCATTTTCACGGGCCAGGGTTGAGCCAGGGTCACCAGGGAATTGGCCATCAGGGCAGCACCGCTCAAAGCCAATCTTGGCCAATGTGGTCGCAGCTCTGCAGAAAACCGAGCCAACAAAAGCCTGATGGTTCCGGGCTTGATCTTGGGAAATTTGAATTTCATCCGGGGTTTCATTACGCCGTCACCTTGCTTTGGGTCAGCGACTGGATGATTCCGGTCACGGTGCGCACCCGGTCGCGCCAGGTGTGCTTGGCCTCGGCCTCGATCCGGGCATTGCGAGCAAGGGCAGCAGCAAGATCAGGATTTCGCCTCAAGCGTAGCAGAGCCAGAGCCAAAGCCGAGGTATCGCTGGCCGGCACCAACAATCCCGTCCGCTCGTGATCCAGGATTTCAGGTATTTGCCCAATGGCCGAAGCTATGATGGGCTTGCCGGCTGCCATATACTCGAATACCTTCAGGGGCGAAAAATAAAACTTCTCCAGATGCGGATAGGGCGCCACCACCGCGTCCATGGCTGACAAGGCCTCGGGCACGTCCTGGGGATCCACCGCCCCGCAAAACACCACTGAATCTTCCAGTCCCAGCCGTCGCGCACGATCAACCAGGTCCCCCTCCATACTCCGGTGGTCGCCAACGACCATCAAACGCAGGTTGGGATCGTCCTTGCGTGCCTCGGCCATGGCGTCCAGCAACAAATCAACTCCGTGCCACGGCCGCACCCGGCCCACAAACCCCAGAACATAACTATCGGCACGACCTCCGGTGGCTCTTTCGCGCCACAACCTGGACGGGGGAATCGGTCGAATGCGGTCGGTGTCCACGCCGTTGGGAAGAACGGTCACCCGGGCGGTGGGAGCCAAGTCCAGGATGTAGTCCTTGACTGCCTGGGAAACGGCCATCACATGGTCAGCGCTGGCAAACAGGTGGGTGGCGATTTCCAGGGCCAGGGTTTCCTGGATCAATCCACGATAGGCCTTGGCCTCTTCTACCAGCGGGGCGTTGACTTCCAGAACAAATGGCAGCCCGTGACGAGAAGCAAACTCCCAACCCGCAGTACCAAACAGAGAATATCGCTCGTAAACCGCAGCCATGGGTACGGTTCGGTGCAACTCGGCAAGCTGGGCTGCAAAGCCCGAGTTCAGGGAAAATTCCCAGTTTTCGCGAGCCGCCGCAGTTCCCAGGCTGGGCTCTGCCTGATCCGGGGCCAGAACATGGACCGGATAACCAGCAATGCCTCGCCGGGACTTGGCCAAGCGGCGCACCGCAGCCAAAGGAGGCACACTTTCGGCAGTCAAGGCGCCCAGAAACTCACGCATATGCACGGCCGCCCCTTTGGTGCCGCCAAAGGGAATCCCCCGATCGGTACAAACGTACAACAAGCGCCTGGCCCGGGTCGTTTTCTCAATCGGGCTGGACGCTTCACCGGTCGAACCCAAGCCGTCAGTGCGGAACAGGTCATACAATTGGCCAACATTTTTCTGAATATCAAAGGCGGCTTCGGCTTTTTTTCGGCCCTGTTTGCTGATTTGTTGACGAAGCTCCCGTTGACTCAACATCTTTTCCAGGGCGTCCGCCAGTTCCTCTGGACTGTCGGGGTTCACCAGCAGGCCTTCTTGGTCGTGGGTTATGATTTCCGGTATACCTGAAAGTTGGGTGGAAACCGCTGGCAGGCCCGAGGCCAAAGACTCCAGCAAAACAGTGGGTAATGCATCCACGTTGTTGTCTGTTGCCACACAGCAGGGCAGGGCAAACACCGAGGATGTCCTCATCATGTCGCGCACCCGATCCACCTTCACCGGGCCAGTGAACTCAACCAGGCCCGTCAGTCCCAACTCGCGACACTCCTGATGCAGCGCCTGCTCCTGCACTCCCGCACCGGCGATGGTGCAAATGAACTCAGTGCCTCGTTCGCGCAAAATGGTGCAAGCCTTCAACAGATCGGAAAAGCCTTTTTTGGGTACCAGGCGCCCGACAGCCAGAATCTGATTTTCCTGCCTTTGCTCGAAGGCAGGTGTTTGAAAGTTGCTTAAGTCGATACCATTATGAATGACCTTGATTTTAGTCGGATCCAACCCGGGCAATAGATTGATCAGGTGCCGACGGTTGAAATTGGTAACCGTCACCATGAAGTCCGAGTGTTCGATCAACTCTCCCAGGCAGGTTTCTTCGGGGGAGTAGACAAAAATATCCTTGGCGTGGGCGGTAAAACTGTAGGGAATTCCGGAAATCCGATGGGTCAAATGGGCCAACATGGCAGGCAATGTGGCAAAATGGGCGTGCAGACGGTCCAGGCCCAACTCGGCCGCACGACTGGCGATCCAGGCCGCGTGCCAAACCTTGTCCACTCTTTGAGGCTCGCCGTCGGCCAGGGCCCGGCATACCAGGTTCCAGATGCGGTCAGCATGAGGCGCGTGGGAGTCCCACTCCTTGGAAACCCAACCCGCCCATTTCTTGGTGTCCAGATCTTCAAGATAGTATATCCGGGCCTTGAGCTGGGCCAGCTGGGGATGAAACTGGCCTTCGTTGGGTTTTTTGGCGGAAAAGACCACCACCTCGGCGCCTTGCCGTTCCAGTTCCAGAATTTCGTTCAGGACAAAGGTTTCCGACAGACGGGGAAACATCTTGGCGATATATCCCACTTTGAGGTTTTTCCCTTTGTCAATCATGTGTGACCTCCGTGGCTTCCCTGCTGACCTTGAGCAGATCGGTGCAGAACCGGGCAAAATTCTCGGCTCCCTGAAAATTGAAGACGCCTGTGGTTCGAGCTTGAAGCAAAGCATCATCCTTGGTGGCCAAGATGGCGGAAATGGTTTCGCCAAGGGTCTGAGGGTCCAGTCGGTCAGGATGCAGAAACCGGATGCAGCCCAACTCGGCAAGACGGGTGGCCCTTATCAGTTGCTCCTGCCGATGCATGACGCGGGGAATCATCAGAGCCCGCTGGGCATAGCGAAGAACCTGAGTGGCCGTGTTATAACCTGCTGTGCAAATAACCAGGTCGGCAGCGGCCATGTAGGGGCTGGAAGATTCCACGAAGCTCAAAACCTTGGCCCCGACTTTCCGTGCCTCAATCTCCAGGAGCGCGAGGGTTTCCTCCGGAACCAAGGGCCCCGGCAACACCGTGACCTCGACCTCGCAATTGATATGGCCGGCTGCCAAAGCAGCCAGCACGCCGCCGGCAACTTCTTCGACGGCACCATCTCCCCCACCGGTGGTTACCAGGATTTTCGGAATTTCATTTTGAAGGCCATCCACTTGGGGAACCTCAACCTGCTCAACCACGTGACCGACAAAACAGGTCCGATCGGCCACGGCTGCAGGGAATCCATAGGAGACGACAGGATCATAGAAATCCTGGTCGCCATAGACCACGATGTGGTCGTAGAACTCTTGCAGCAACTGGTAGATGCCCTGGGATCGCCAGGTGGCTTTGACGACCGCAGGGTCATCGATAATGTCGCGCAGACCGATAACGGTCCGGCACTCGGGCAAATGATCACGCACCCAGGTCAGGGTGGGGCGCAGTTCGCCTTTCATGCCGGCGGGTGAATGATCAGCCAGCAAAACCTTGGGACGAAAATCGCGAACAACCCGCAACAGCAAGTTGGACCTGATGGACAAAACGTCCTCATCGGAAACTCCCAACGAGCGGGATGAATACCTCTCCGAGGCCATTTTGCGCACTGCCGGCAACTTGACATAGTCTACCCCGGCAGGCAGCTGGAAGCGGTGGGCCATGGCCGATCCCGTCACCAGCATTATGGACAGGTCCGGTACAGTTTGGGCCAGGGATGTGGCCAGGTTGAGGCTGCGACGCAAATGCCCCAGGCCAAAAGTATCGTGAGAGTAAATCAGGAGTCGGGGGCCTCCGATTTCCTCGGCCAGATCAGTTGGAGCAGGGGAATATTCCAAACGTCGGGAAAGATCCCGCAACATGACCACGTACCCGGCATCCTTGCTTTTTATCGGTTCAATGGCACCACTGAGCAGAATGTCCCCACCTTGGCTATCCAGGTGGGAAAAGGCAGGTAGAGCTATTCTTTCATTTCTGTCCACCAAGGTGTTCAACACATCCAGAAGATCCTGGGCGTCTTCCGGACTCGGGTGCAGAACTTCTTGCAACCTACGACCAACCAGGTTGCCCTCGGGAGTCCAAACCAGGGATTCGGCCGCCGGGTTGAGAAATTTCACGCGCAAATCGGAGTCAAGCTGCAAAACAGCCTCACCCAAACTGCCGATAAGGCCCGCCAGGGATTGTTCCTTTTCCCTGACCTCGATCATTCGGTCGTACTCACGCAAAGCTGTGGCCAGGGTAGCGCGAACAGCTTGTTCGGCGAAGGGCTTGAGAATGTAGCCCACGGCCCCGGCCTGTTCGGTGCGTCGAATGGTTTCGTCGTCGGCAAAAGCGGTGGCGAACACAATAGCGCTGCCGTGGCGCCTGACAATTTCCCTGGCAGCGTCAACGCCATCCTGCTGACCGCGAAGATGGATATCCATGAGAACCAGGTCCGGACGCTCTGCCGCAGCCATTTCCCAAGCCTCTTCGGCGCTGGCAGCCAATCCGACAACGCGGTGGCCCATTTTTTCAATGATTTGACGAAGGTGTAGGCGTACTACTGATTCGTCTTCAACAATGAGGATTTTCCGGCCGCTCATGGGTATCCGCCAGGTTTACGAAAGTTGTCCACAGGATTACTGAAATGTTTATTGCATGGGATTTCCTACAAGAAAGATGCCAAAGATCATCTTTTTTTAATTAAGGAAATTTAAACAAGTTACAAATTCGGTTTGCTTTTTGAAACGGTTTTGGTGATACAACCATGTCTCAAAACTGTCTCAGGCGGACACCAGGCCAGAAAGCTTTCCGAAAAGAATCAGAACGACTCAGGATCCAATTTCAGCTGGGCAAATCGGCGGTACAAAGTCGCCCTGCTGATGCCCAGCAAGCGGGCCGCGGCCGCCCGATTGCCCTGGCATTGGGCCAAGGCTGCCTGGATCTGGGCCTTTTCATCCTGTTGACCACCGAACATCATTCCACTTTCCAAGGGCTGGATTTCCGGCGGTAGATGATCCAAATGAAGAGTGCCCTTTCGGCAGGCCAGCACCCCATGCTCAATGACGTGGCGCAGTTCTCGAACGTTGCCCGGCCAAGAGTAGGCGGCAAATCGCAACTGAACCGCCTCGGAGATATCTTTGACTTCAAGGCCAGCTTGGGCCGAGGCTGCAGCCAGAAATTTGCGGGCCAGCAGAATGATATCATCACCTCGCTGCCGCAAGGGTGCAATACCCACCCGGACGGCGCGTAGGCGGTAGAGCAAGTCTGCACGAAATTTTCCCGAAATGACTTCGGCGGCCAGATCTCGCTGGGTTGCTGAAATCACCCGAACATCCACCTGGCGGTCCAGGGTTTCTCCTACACGCTGTAAGACACCATCATCCAGCACCCGCAGCAGGGCCTGCTGGGCTGAGGCGGAAATATCCGCCACCTCATCTAGGAAAAGCGTGCCGCCATTGGCCGCTTCGAAAAAGCCCTTCTGATCGGCCACAGCTCCGGTGAAGGTGCCTCTCTTGTGGCCGAATATCTGGCTGCCCAAAAGGGACTCGGTTAAGCCAGCGCAGTTTACGGCAATAAACGGCCCCTGAGCCCGCTGGCTTTCGGCATGAAGGGCCCTTGCTGCAAGTTCCTTGCCCGAACCGGTCTCACCCTCAATGAGAATGGTCCAATTCAGAGGCGCCACATCGGCGATGCGGTCGAACAGGCTTTGCATGATGGGTGACTCACCCACCATGCCATGAAATCCACTGGAAGTTCGTGAAGTCCGTGTTGAACCTGCAATTGGCAGCATCGGCTTACCGCCAGCAGCGGCAAGACGCCTGATCAAGCCCTTGGCCGTTGATAAGACCGCCCTGACCTCGTTGCGGCTATATGGTTTAACGATATATCCCACCGCCCCCACTGTTTCGGTGAGTTGCACGGTGACTTCATCGGCATAGGCGGTAAGGAAAACGATGGCCGGTCCGTAGCTGGCATTCAAAAGATGGGCTGTTTCAATTCCGTTGGTCCCACCCTGCAGTTCGATATCCATCAAAACCAATTCTGGCTTTTGTTCTTCAGCCAGGGCCAGGGCCTCAATTGAAGAGGAGGCTCCACCTACAACCTCAAAGCCCAGCCCGGTGAGCATTCGGCACAAATGCAATTGCACAATGGCCTCATCCTCGACCACCATCACCCGGACTTTTTCGGTAGGTTGACCGTTCATGAAGCCTCTTCCTCGGCAAACTCAATGCGGAACAAGGTCCCCTGGGGACTGGTTACGGTCAGGGTGCCATGCAGTTGATCGACAAGAGCTTCCACCAGGCTCATTCCCAGAGAATCGGAGGCTGACCGGTTTTCATCCTCTATAAGCCCCATGCCATCGTCTTCAACAGTGAGAACGAAAGATCCGTTTTTGGTGGTGAACCCCACTTTGACTACTCCCGGTTCGTCGGGAGCGAAGGCGTGTTTGATGGCGTTGGTCACCAACTCGTTGATGATCAATCCGCAGGTCAAGGCTGTGTCAATGCCCAGCAGTAGGTTGTCCACGTCGGTCTCAATGGCCACTGGCGAGGGATGTCCATTGTGGAAACTGAAAAGGGATCCGGCCAGTTGCTCCAGGTACACCCCGAAATCGATCCGATCAAGGGTCGTAGACCCATACAATTGCTGATGAATCAAGGCCATGGAACGAATCCGAGCCTGGCTGTCGGCATACACCGCCTGAGCCTCAGGATCGTCAATACAGTCGGCCTGAAGGGCAAGCAGACTTGATATTACCTGCAAATTGTTTTTGACCCGGTGGTGCACCTCGAGCAAAAGCAGTTCTTTTTCCGCCAGTGAACGGCGCAGTTGCTCTTCCATGTCCAGACGATCACTAAGATCCTGGGCAATCCAAACATAACCGCCGGCCGCCGCTTGCCCCATTCTTAACGAAGCTCCGGAGAATGAGACAGGAACCTCCTGGCCATCCAGGCCTTGAACGGTGGCCTCACCCTGGCAAATAAGGGTATCTTGCGGCAAAAGCGAAGCCCCTGCGGCTGGACTGCAAAAAGCGGTCAGGGGTTTCCCCTGGATTTGATCGCTGGATAATCGGGTCAGTGAACAGGCCGCCTGGTTGACACTCAACACCGTCCCCTGTTTATCCAGCACAAACAGTGCTCCGGCCATGGATTCGAAAATATCATCCAGGTTGGCAATAGATACCGTGGTGGACTCAAGTTCAGCTGCCATCTTGTTGATGGTTCGAGCCAAGGTGCCCAGTTCATCGGTACCGGTTGTGGGCACCCGAGTATCCAGCTGGCCCCGGCCGATTTTTTCCGCCGCTACGGACAACTGCAACAAGGGCGTGGAAATGGATCGCCAAACCCAATAACCCAGTGCCAGGGCGCAGACAAAGGCCACAAAACCAGCTACCAATAAGGATTTTGCCATGGTTGCGGCCTGGGTGGACAACTGGCCTACTTCAACGGCCAACCGCTCTTCCGCATCCAGAACATAGGCCTGGATCAAGGGCTTCATTTCGTCCATGAGCAGGGGGTCCAGCTTATTGTCAAACATTGCTTTGGCAGCTTGGGTATCTGTTTGGATCAAAGCCAAAAATTGGCTACTGAGAGACTCCAGTTCCTGGAGATTTTCCAAAAAGGGGACAAGCCAAAAAGCCTCGTCCAAACCCCGGGATCCGGCCCTGTTTACATCCGTTGTCTCACGAAATGCATCCAGGGCATCGATCAAATCCTCCAGGCTTTCGGAATAGAGGGCTAAAGGATCGGCAAGTTCACCATCGAGGGCAACCAAGGGCTCCTGGTTGCCAGAAACCAGGTGTCGCGCAGCATTGCCACAATCCGAAACCAGGATCATGATCTGGGTCGCACTACTGATCCGGTTGAGTTCCACCTTGGCTCCCGGGCTGCGCATGGCCTTGTCAAGCAGGATGGTGATCCCGGAAATAGCCAAGGTATCCGGGGCCGTACCGTCCACAGCTACTTCGGTGACAACCCCTTTGACTTTGTCGCTACTTTTCAAATTCCGGGCACGGATTTTCCGGGCACGCCATCCCCCGTCAGGTGTAATTTCGCAGCTGATCTCAAGGCGATCACCCGGCAGGACACTCTCAAGTCCAGGCACATCCACATCCCTGAATTCGGAATTTTCATCAATGCTGATGGGCACCCCGTACATTTGCAGGGTGCTGTTGGCAATGGAAACTTTTTCAACTGTTCCCCGCAATTTGGGTCGTCTAGATCCTCCCAGGACCTGAATCTCCATGGCTATCCAGGTAAAGTTGTCCCCCGCTTCCACTTCCACTTCCAAAGCCCTCCCAACCGAACGGTCATGTTCCAGCCTTGCCAGGGAGATACTGGTCAAGTCGGTAACCTTGTTTTGAATGTTGCGACTGCTGTAAAGTGCCAACAAAGCTAGGGCCGCCATGACCAAGGTCATGGCGGAAAAGGCCATTAGGATGCGGATTCTGAGACTCATTTTTTCCAATCAGGATTTGCAGGACAAAAAATATCCCAGTAAAATCTACAACAATTCCCTTTAATTGGCTATGAATGTTCGATTGCTTTTCCCCTGAGACATTCGAGACATGGCTGAGACATCCAACTGTGCCAAATCTCGGCTTGCCCAGAGGCCAGGGCCCTAACCTCCTTAAAATATGCATATATATGATATGACGACTTGCGGCACAAAGATTGCACACTATTCTTGTCCAAATTAACATATCGCTTATTTCCTTCCCGAGGTTTGCCATGATGACCCAGGCCCAGAAGTCCAGAAAAAATCTGAACCCGTGGATTTACTTCAATTTTCTGCTGTGTTTGACCATTCCATTCCTGGTAAACGGATGCGGCGGAAACGACTCTCCCACCAACCCCAATCCAGGTGAGATGGATACCTCCGGTGATATTGAATACTCCCGTAACCGCAACAGCGCCGGGGCCGTTGTTCCTATCCTGCCGGAAAGCGCTGGGGGATTTGACAGCATCGAAGTGGACAGCCCTTCCATGGCCGTTGATGGCGGTCGGCCGGCCGGTGACAAGTTCATGCTTTATTACGAAGCGGACGGGCCCGGGGGAACCACCATTGGACTGGTCACATCTTCTGAAGAAGACCTCCTGCCGGTGACCCTGAACCGCACCCAGGTTGTTGGTCTGGGACCCGCAGGAGGGCCTTACAGTTCCGCCGCAACCGATCCCACCGTTATCGTGGATAAAAGAGTTGGCCAGGAGAATAGCCGCTACAAAATCTGGTTTGAAGGTCGGTCTGGCACCAATGGGCAAACCAGCACCATCTTGTACGGCACCTCGAGCGATGGAATTTCCTGGTCCTCCTTCACTCCTTGCCAGGGTCTGGCTGTCAACATCACCCAGGTTCGCGCTGCCGACCCCAGCGTCATCTTGGATGGCAACACCTACAAAATGTGGTTTGAGGCCATCTCTACCTCCTCCGGAGGGCTGGATGGTGTCCAATCCGTCGGTTACGCGGAATCGGTTGATGGGGTCAATTGGGTAGTCAAGGGGCCAGGCGGCAGCCAGGGGGAAACGGCACAAGCCGTTTTTACCGCCGCCGGCGGGACCGCATTTGATTCCTATAGTGTGGGATCGCCCTCGGTGGTGCATGACCCTGACGACGCCACCGCTCCCTGGAAGCTGTGGTACGAAGCCGGCAACACGTCTTTCGATGTGCAAAACACCATCGGTTACGCCACCAGCATTGATGGATTTACCTGGAATCGATCTCCATTGCCGATGCTCAATCCCAGTAGCGACAACCGCATTCCCCTACCCTTTGATTCCGGTGATCTGGAGCATCCTTGCGCTTTCATCAACACTTCGATTCCCCTGAACATTGAAGGCCATTTCCTGTTGTGGTATTCGGGCGATTCCGAAGGCAGCCTGACCCCCAACCGGATCGGTATTGTGAAGGGCAGGACCCCGTAAAAAAATTGATCTGAATTGGTTGTTTTTCCCAGGGGTCATGTCGTTTGCTCGAGGAGGGGCAATCCGTCAAAAAAAGAGTAGGGAGGGCCAGGTGCCCTCCCGGTTCTTCATTCAAAAGCCATGAAGTTACCACACGCCAGCAGACCGTTCGCTCTCGACGGCAGCCTGTACGGCGGTAGGCAGTCCGGACAGAAAGTCCAGACCAGTGAGGGCCTCGATATCGTCCACGCTGCGCAGGTACTGGGCGATCTCTCGCTCCGACCCTGCGACGGTGTCGAAGTGGGGCACAATGAAGGCCAGCACGTCTGGTGCATCCAGGTAGCGCATGTCCACAATGATCTTGAAAAAGCCCGTGGGCACGGCCACGTTTCCAGGGCCGACCACGTTGTAGAGCATTTGGTTTTCAGTGTCGGGTTGGCGGTCAATAGACTGCAGGTGGGATCGAGCCTCAAACACCGGGCCAATGATAACGGTCAGGTCCTCGCGGGCCAGCACCCAGCGCCGTACCCCGTTTTCAATACGCAGCCAGACGCTGCCGTTGAAGCCGCTGCCGATCTGGGGAGCAATATTCGACAACAGGTTGGCCTGGGCCTCTGCCTGGGCGCTCCAAAGCATGTCATCAGCCGGCGCCATGTGCCCCCGAACGTAGTCGCTGCTCACCGAAGCGTAATCGGTCAAGGTCGACCGTGCCGATGCCGGCAGGGCCGAATCCTCGTCGAAGCTGTCGGTGCGTTCCAACACCTCGGCTTCGGACCGCTGGCTGGTCAGGCGGTACTGGATCCAGGCCGGGATCTTGAGCTGGGCATTGTAGCCCACTACGAAACCACGGTTTTCGAGGATCTCGTAGCCCAGGGGACGTCCCACTGCTAGGTGGAAGTTCTCCATCGCGGAAGCAGACCCGGTAGTTCTGGTCGCGCTTGGATTGAGTGCCATCACCAATTCACCGGCCGCCGGTCCCTCATGCAACCGTACGACGTAACGCGAAACCCAGCCTGAACCGCCGTCCGGCAAAAAGACCTGGTAATATCGTTCGGTCTGTCCGGTGGTGACGAGGTCGAGGTTGTCGCCACGCTCAAGCCGCAGCAACTCTGTGGCAGCAAGATGATGCCCATCTCGAACAATGGCGCTGCGACTGGCCTCCACATGGAACCGTGGGCCGACAGACTCCTGGGCTCTGGCCAAGCCGCATCCAAGAATCAGTGCAATCAAAAAGAGGATCGTAACTCGCATGGTTTCACCTCTCTTTCAAATGTCACCATCTTTGAGACGACGACGCTCTCGTTGGGCACTGCTCATGACCCCCATCACGTCCTGGAAGAGAACCACCGAACTCTTGCTACCGCCGGCTATGATCGCCGCAGTCAACACCATACCAAACTTGCCCGTCTGGTCGGTGAGAAAGATGATGCTCACCACGTCGAATTCCCACCTCAGGCACACGATCAATGCCAAACCGAAGGCCAGGAATTCCTTGAGGGGTACCCGCTTGGCGGCAGGGATCCTGGCCTGCTTTGCCACTGTATCACCACCGGACGAGTCCACCCGAGGATCCTCTAAATTTCGAATCCACCAATGAGATTCGAACAGCAGTGCCAAGGCCCGCTCCACGAGAAAGGACAGGACTATGACTCCCACCAGGGCCTCTAGGGTGCGCTCCCAGTCCAGGTGGAACAGATTCGGATCCATGTGAAAACCTCCCTACCACGGCAATCAGGGTCAAGAACCTACCCGGAAAAAATCTTCTCCAAACCGACTTTGGCAATGAAATGATAGCCGCCGGCATTCTTGGCGAAAACATCGGCAGCCAAGGCCCTGGTATTTTCATTGCCGTGCAGGGCGCTGTACAAGGGCTTTAGATATTTCATCCGCCCCACCTCACCCAGGAAGCTGGCGGTGCGATCATAAGCCGGTTCAAAGCTGCTGTTGATGGCAATTTCCAGCCAGTTGCAAAGGATTTCGCAGTTGCCCTGCTCGTTCAGCAAGAAATTGTCGTTCAGCCAGGCGCAATCTTCACTGGTCAAGCACTTGGGCAAGGCCTGCAGGAAGATCTGCCAGTCTTCGGGGCTCCAGTTCTGGGCTTCGTTCACTTCAGGACGGATGCCATCGGTCCAGCCCTTGGCCAGGCCTTCCAGCATTTCCAGGCGCGCCGAGGCAAATACCGGAGCGTTGGCCGGCAGGTCCGGTTGGTGGATCCATTCTTCGGCACCAACCTGATCAGCCACCCCAGGCAATTCCTTGTTCAGGAATTCTTCGAACTCGGCGGTGGTCAAGGAGGTGAAAGCAAAATGATCAATGTACTTTTTCACGAAGGCGTCAAACTTTTCGCGTCCAACGGTTTCTTCCAGCAAAGCTACAAACAGGAAACCCTTTTCGTAGGGAACCAGAGAGTAGAATTCATCCGGATCACCGCCTTCACCATTGATTTCAAGTTTGGTAAATTCAGACCCCTTACCAAAACTGTTCATGGCTTCCAACAGGCCATTGCGACCGATGGCGGCGCTCAAGCTCTTGGCCTCCAGGCCTTCCAAATTCTCCAGAATCCGGCGCTCGGCCCACACGGTGAATCCTTCGTTCAGCCAGAAATCATTGATGCTTGCGTTGGTCACCAGATTGCCGGTCCAGCTGTGAGCCAATTCGTGGGCGAGTACATTGACCAGGCTGCGATCGCCTGCCAACAGGGTGGGAGTCAGAAAGGTCAGACGGGGGTTTTCCATGCCTCCGTACGGAAACGAAGGAGGCATCACCAGGAAATCGAATCGATCCCAGAGGTACGGACCAAAAATATCCTCGGCGGCAAGCAACATCTTGTCCACTTCGGCAAATTCCCAGGCAGATTTTTCCATCATTTCAGGCTCGGTATAGCAGGTCGAGCGGGGCCCAAGGTCCTTCGAGGCAATATTTCCAACGGCAAAAGCGAACAAATAGGGGGGAATGCTCTGGGGCATGGCAAAGTTGAAGGTAGTCATGCCGGCTTTACCGGCGGGACTTTTCTCACCGGGAGCCGCAGCCATAACCACGGCCAACTCCTCGGGCACGGTCATGCTGCAGTTGAATGTGAATCGGGCCAGGGGTGTATCCTGACAAGGGATGACACTGCGGGCGTGAATGGCCTGACACTGGCTGAAAAGATAAGGGTGCTTGCCACCGGCGGTTTGGGCGGGATCCAACCATTGCAGAGCCGATGCTTCCGGGCTGGTGGTAAAATCTATGCTGAATTTTTCGGTGCCATCGGGCAGGTTGACCCGTAGGCGTGACCCGAGAACGGAATCGGCCTCGGCCAGCTCAAATTCAACCTCGTTGCCGGCATTATCGCGGGCTGCCTGGATAGTCAGATCGCGGGTATCGAGATCCATTGGACCACCCATGGCTTTGGCCAGGTGAAAATCGGCTTTTCCGGTGATGGTTTTGCTGGAAAAATCGACCGTAAGATCAAGATCCATGCTCTGGACACGGCCCTGGTTCAAATCGGTATAAGAATGGGGATCGCGGTGGCTCACGGAGCACCTCCAAGCTTCTAGGGAGCATTTCAAACAATGGAATGAGTATTGTCATTGTCGCCTCGAACGCCCGAAACCGCAAGTCCAAGAATGTGTGGCCGGTTTTAGGCCTGTCCCTCCACTTCCTTGCTTGCCGACTCCACTGGTGTGACCACACCTTCATCCGGATGATCCTTCACAACACCGACAAATTCGGTGAGGTTTGCGAGGAAACAATCAACCAACTCGGGATCAAAGTGGGAGCCACGGCCCTTCCGCAGCAGGGCCACAACTTCGATTAGTTCCTTGGCCTCACGGTACACCCGTTTGTTGATGACTGCGTCAAAGACATCCACCAAAGCCGTGATGCGCCCAAAAATATGGATTTTTTCTCCAGCCAGACCGTTGGGATAACCCTGCCCGTCCCACCTTTCATGATGCTGGTGAGCCACCAGGGCGGCCGAATGCATTATGCGTCGCTCGCTCTTGCCCAGGATTTCCCAGCCGATGGTGGTATGGGTTTTCATCACCTTGTATTCCTCGTCCGACAATCGGTCGGGTTTGTGCAGGATGGCGTCCGCAATGCCCACTTTGCCGACATCATGCATGGGCGCAGCCAGACGCAGGATCGCCGCTTCCTCAGGATCCAGACCCGTGCGCAGAGCCAACAACTGGGCCATTTTGCCCACCCGCAGCACATGATTGGCAGTTTCCTTGCTGCGAGTTTCAACCACTTCGCCCAGAGTATGGATGATCTCTTTCTGGGTTTCGATGATCTCAAGGCTCAGGTTCACGTTGTGAAAGGCCATGGCGACGGTGGACATGTAAATGCGAATCAGGTCCTGATCCAGAGGATGCAATTCGGATCGACCTTTGAGAAGAAAAAGAATTTCTTCATCGTTGTCCGCCCGAATACAACACACGTAACTGTGATTGAAGAAAAAATCCGTTCCCTGACGATCGGCCCGCTGGACCATGGCCCGAGTGGTGTCGGGGACCACATCGGCGACCCGGCGTTCTCTCATTGTGGAGAAACGCCCGGTGCCGCAATCGATCAAAAAATTACCATCCTGCCTGCGGGCAAACAATCCTGAGTACATCTCCTGGCAGTGGTTACCATCATCGCCATTGGCAAGAACCACCAGTTGTTTAAGCACGCTGCAGGCGAATTCATTGCGGGAACGCCATTCAAAAAGCGAAGTGCTGGCATTGATGACTCTCTGCAGTCCCTGGTTGCGGGTGGCCATGAATTGAATATCTCGCCAGGAGCGCAAGGCACTGGTAATGGTGGTGAAGAGTTTTTGCGCCGTCAGTTCCGTTTTGGCCTTGTAGTCGTTGATATCGTAACGTTTGACAACCTCGTATTCGGGAGCCTGGCCCGGCTGTCCGGTGCGCAGAATGATGCGGATGTCCCGGTTTTCCATCACCTGACGAATGTGATGCACCAACTTCAAACCGGAATCCTCGCACTCCATGACCACATCCAGCAGGATGATGGCAATGTCAGGATTTTCCCGCAAAACCGTTCTCGCACCAGCACCGGAATAGGCGCTAAGCAGGGTCAGTCCACGGTCTTCAAACTCGTAGTTTCTCAGGACCAGGCAAGTCAGCAAGTGGACTTCTTCTTCGTCGTCAACGATTAGCAGCTTCCAGGTTGCTTCTTGAGGACTTGACTTACTATTTTCAACATTGGGCTGGGACCGGCTCTTGTCCGCAACCGCGAAGCTCAGGATTTCCGGTTTTTTTTCACTGGTCCGTGTGATATCAGCCATGTTCCACCTCTGCCCTCAAAGGGACGCTGATAGTGAATCGGGTGCCTTTGTCAGGTTTACTAGTACAGGTGATGCTTCCACCCAAATTTTGGTTGACGTTGGTATAAACTATGTGCATCCCGAGACCGGTGCCTCCACGGCCTCGCTTGGTAGTGAAGAACGGTTCGTAAATCCTCGCCAAATCCTTTCGGTTCATTCCGTTGCCATTGTCGGTGTACTCAATGATGATTCCAGAGTTTTCAAGGCGGACGGAAATATTGATTTGTCCGACCAACAGTCCTTCAAAACCATGATTCAGGGAATTCATGATCAGGTTTGACAGAACCTGGTACATGGACCCCGGATCACATTTCATTTCCAGGTCATCCGGGCATTCCAATCGGATGTTAAAACCGGTGTTGCGCAGACGAGGGTTGACGCTCCGCACCACATCCCCAAGATATTCCTTCAGGTTGAATATCCTCTCCAGTCCGGCGGATTGATCGGTGGCAACCAGCTTGAAATTTTGCATGAGATCCGCTGCCCGATTCAAATTTTTCGTGATCATTTCCGATGACTCCCGGGACGACTCCAGGAACTCCTCAAAATCCGTACGTGTCAACCCACCATTGGAGTAGGCCTGCATGCATTGATGCACTTCCTGGGAAAGATGCGAAGCAGCCGTTACTCCAATCCCCAGCGGAGTATTGATTTCATGGGACAGGCCGGCCACCAGACTTCCGAGGGCGGCCAGTTTTTCCTGCTCCACCAACTGCCGCTGGGCCTCCTGGATCAGTTCCAGATTATGGCGGGCCTCGGTCACGTCCCGACCAATGCCTTCCACGGAAGTAACTTCACCGGCAAGACTGAAGACCGGCACTTCCAGGATTTCCATGATTTTTGTGGAGCCGTCGCGGCAGGTGACATGGAGGTCCCATGGTGATTGGCGGAATCCCAGCAACGATTTCTCAGCCATTACCCGGGCCTTTTGGTTGATGCTCCTCTTCATGTCCTTCTTCAGGGAATGGGCCATGTCTTCCAGGTGTTCAAAACCAAGGATATTGCGATGCGAAGGACTGACATAGGTGAAGGTCCGCTCGGTACTCTGGGAATAGAAGATGTAACCTTCCTGCAGGCTTTCAATGATGCGACGGAACCGCGCTTCACTCATGCGCAAGGCGGAGTTGGTTGCCAACAATTCCCGGGTGCTGTCGACTATCCGTTGCTCCAGGCCTTCGTTCAACTTGTGGATGTGGGCTTCAGCCTCGCGGATGGTGGTCAGGTCTGAAACGATGGCAAACCCACCCTGGAATCCCCCCTCTTCATCCTGGATGGTTGCCGGACTGATGCGGGCCGGGAGAGTGGTGCCATCAGATCGGGGAACATCAAGTTCAAGGGCCTCACCGGACGACAGGTCCCAACCTGGCCAATCCTCCAGCGAATCGTATATGCCAAGACCGGGGTACAACGATTCTAGAGATGCGCCCAGAATATCTTCTTTTTCCAACCCCAACATCCGGCACAAACTGTCGTTGATGAAGGTGATGTTGCCAGCGGCCGAGACCACTCCCATGCCGTCGTTCATGGTTTCAACCAGACGGCGATATTTATCTTCACTGTTGAGCAGGGCCTGCTCGGATTTCTTTCGATCGGTGATATCGCGCATGGATTGGATTGCACCAATGACCTGGCCGTCTTCATCGAGCAGGGCTGAAGAGGTCAACCCCAGGTATGCTCCCTGGCCGCCGTTCAAAAGTGGAACAAACGACTCCGCATAAAGGGTCGTGCGGTTCACTTCCACAAAGTCGTAGAGTTGACTCCACTGGCTGGGATCAACATCGCCAAAATGGTTGATCAGGGTCGGCAAACGCTCACCATAGAATGGCTCGGCGTAGGCATAGTCGCCTTTGCCCTGCATTTCCTTTTTGGAGATCCCGGTCAACTCTTCCATGGCTCGATTCCAGGCAACGACTTCCTGGCGTTGGTTGATCACGAAAGTGGCGTCAGGAAGAAACTCCACAATGTGCTCGAGCTTCCGGTTTGCATCGGTCAATTCTTGTTGGTCGGCCAGCCTTTGACGGGCTCCGGTATAGGCTTCGGCCAGTACGTGGAACAGGCGCAGGTCACTTTCGGTCCATTGTGCGATCCGACCCACCGTGCTGAAAATCAGTATCCCCACCAGATTTTCATGCACCCGGATGGGCAGACATACCACCGAGACGAGGTTGTACTTGCGCCATTTGGTACGGCAGGGTGTTGCCATCGGAACCCACATCTGCCAACAGGCAGCAATCCGCGCCAATCAATTCCGCCACCAGCTGCAGCACCCGGGAAAGAGCATCTTCAACCCCTTTATGACCAGCTCCCCCAAAGCTGTTCAAAATAGTGGTGATGGCTTCTTCGGTGGCCTCTTTCTGGAACAGTGCCCGGCTCTTATTCTCCTCCCGGCTGATGTCATCAAGAACCAGACGAAGGCCTTGCACAGAAAATTTCACATCACCCGGGATGCACTCCCCGGTCATCCTCACTGGAAAGATCGCCCCGGAATCCCCCTGCAAGCGGAATCGAGGGCTAAACCCATTTTTGCCCCCCAAAAGATCCTGGAAATGAGCCTCGAAAGCCACGCGATCGTTGGTATGAATGATTTCGAACACTGTGGAAGGGTGAAGGAAACGGCCATTTTCAGGCAAAAATAGTTTCTGCCAGGGTCCGTTGATATACAGGATGTGCCCCGAGCAATCGGTTTCCATCACGATCTGGGGCATGATATTGCCAAAGCCCAGAACCCTTTGCTGGACATCTTGATTGGTTTTTCCCAGTTGGCGGTTGCGGGCGGTCAGAATAGCCTGCTGGATTAGCCACCGACGTTGGGCATGAATGAATGCCAACGCGAAGGCGACCACCAGAAACATGGACAGCAGGAATAAAGGCAATGGAAGGGAAAAGGAGGCCAGCACAGTAATAGGGCCCGGTGAGTGACTTGCCGGAGTGCTGATGATACTGCCAATGCCTTCCCAGAACATGTGGGCAAGCCCCCCCTTTATGGGCATCCATGCCGGATAGACCCTGGTTCCTTCCAGCGAGGCGTCGACGAGGTCGCTAACGTTATCATAGCTGCCATCGAAGGTCAAGGCTGCCGCATGATTTCATCAACCTTTTTTAAAGATCTCTTTATTTTACTATCTGATGGTCGAGGGATGTTCCAATATTTTAAACTACTCTTGGTTATTGTTTTTAATTTTTTTCACTTTTTTATGATCTTCTTCCTTTTGTTGGTCGCTGAGTTTCTGGCTGATGATATCCCGAACCAAATGGGCCTGGGTGCCACTTTGGGCACGCGACATTACCCACCCAACAAAATAGTTCAAAAGTCCAGCTTTTCCCCTCAGGAGAGCCTTCCAATGATCTTCATTGGAACTCAAAGCATCTTCACACAATTGCTCCAATTCGACCGCAGCCAAACCAGACTCCTGCACCTGCTGGCGGGAAAACTCCCCTATTCCACAAGGCAATTCGTCATGGAGTATGGTATCCACAATTTGGCGGGCCACGGACCGATTGATGCTGTCACTGGCCTGCAATTCGATGATCTGGGCCAATTCTTTCGGACCCAACGCCAACCGGGCCAGGCCGGAATCCTGGCCCCCAACAGCGTTGAGAACCGGGCCAAGAATCCAATTGGCAGCCAGTTGACCCAACCTCGCCGGAGAAAGCTCCACCTCGGATGTCACTGCCTCTATGCAAGACTCGAAATAGTTGGCAAGCAAACTTGTGCGGCAAATGATGGTGGCCTCATCTTCATTCAGACCAAAATTGCTGCGGAATCTGTCTTCGCGGGCCATGGGCAACTCCTGAAGATGGTCCGCCACACGTTTCAAAAGAGCATCGTCGAGTTCCAATAGAGGCAAATCCGGATCGGGGAAATAACGATAGTCGGCTGCGGATTCCTTGATCCGCAACAATGAGGTGGACCTTGAACCCTTGTCCCAGGCGCGCGTTTCCCGACGCAGCATTTCCCCAAGTTCAACTTTCCGACCTAAGCGTTGTATTTCATGGTCGACAGCTAGGCCAACGGCCTTGAACGAGTTGAGATTTTTCAGCTCGACCCAGGGGCCGGAATTGACACCCCCTCCTTTCAGGCCAACATTGGCATCGCAGCGCAAACTGCCTTTCTCCATGTCGCCGTCGCAAACATCAAGCCACCGCAACAATTGACGCAGACGAACCAGCCAGATCCGGGCACTTTCCCCGTCCAACAAATCCGGTTCGGTGACAATTTCAATGAGAGGAGTTCCGGCGCGATTGAAATCCACTCTTGTCCGGGGCCCATCATGACTCAGGATGCGACCTGCGTCTTCCTCCAGGTGGATACGTTGCAGCCGGACTTCAAACCGGGATTTGGCAGGGCCGGCCACCAGATGGCCACCCAGGGCCAGAGGCCGCTCGTACTGGGTGATTTGGTAGTTACGCGGCAAGTCGGGATAGAAATAATTTTTGCGACTGAACTCACTGAAAGGAGGCAATTGACAATCCAAGGCCACCGCCGACCTGATGGCAGGTTCCAGAACCTGGGGATTGAAAACCGGCAGACTGCCCGGCAAGCCCAGGCAAACCGGACAGGTGTTGGCATCGGGTTCGTCTCCATAACGATTGGCGCAGGCGCAGAATATCTTTTGGGATGTTTTCAGGCGCGCGTGGATTTCCAGACCCACTGAAAATTTCAAAGGCTGCTTTGCCACGGTGCCTCCTTCAATTCCCGGAAAGCCAAATCTTGCTCCAAAACCAAAGCGCATTGGAGTAGTTGCTTTTCCCCACAGGCAGGCCCAATCAGTTGCAGGGAATGGGCAAGACCACGGGAATCAAGACTGGTGGGAAACGTCAGTGCGGGCAAACCGGCAAGACTGGCCGGAACAGTCAGGATGTCCGTCAGATGCATGCGCAAAGGATTGTCGGAAAAACTCCCCAGAGGAAAGGCCGTAGTTGGGGCCGTGGGCAGGGCAAGCATATCAACCTGGCCAAAAAGTTGATCAAAACCCTGGATCAAATCATGTCGGGCGGCGCAGGCCTTCAGGTAATAACGATCCCGATAACCTGTAGAAAGAACGTGGGTTCCCAACAGCAAACGTCGTTTGACTTCGGATCCAAAACCACTGTTCCTGGTGGCGGTCAAAGATTCCGCATAGGTCGCTCCGGGTTTACGGTCCCCGAAAAGAGTCCCATCGTAGCGGTGCAGATTGCTGGCAGCCTCGGCACAATTCAAAACGGTGTAAACAGGAACGGAGTTCAAAATATTTTTCATGGACACGCTAATCAGGGTAGCTCCCAAAGCCTTCAATCGCCCCAGTGCTTCATGGTGGTCCCGACGAACTTCAGGATCCAGATCCACTTCAGCCAGTTCAGCCGGCACCCCTAACCGCACACCCTTGAGATTGGTGGCCTGAACCAGAGGGGTTGAATCGACAGGGCGAGTCAACGAGGTGCTGTCGTGGGGATCGTGGCCTGCAAGGGCATTGAAAACCGTGTGGGCATCGGTAATGTCCCGGGCCAAAATGCCAATCGTATCGAGGGAGGAGACAAAAGCCACCAGACCAAAACGGGAGATCCGGCCATAAGTTGGTTTCAGCCCCACCACTGCACAGAAATGTGCTGGAAGACGAACACTGCCACCAGTATCACTACCCAAGGCAAACCAGGCCAACCCCGCAGCCACGGCGGCCGCCGAGCCACCGCTGCTGCCTCCGGCGGAATAACCGGTATCCCAGGGATTGACCACCCGGCCCAGGGTTGTGTGTTCACAGGATGATCCCATGCCAAATTCATCCATGGTGGTCACCCCGGAGAATCCACATCCGGCTGCTCTCAACCGCTGAACCACCGTGCTGTCATAAGGGCTGCAATAACTGGCCAAAAGACGACTGCCGCAGTGGGTGGGCCAACCAAGACCAGCAATGTTGGCCTTGATGGCGGCAGTGAACCCGGCCAAATTTCCAGCACCGGATTGGGAAGGGTTTTCATCGGGTAAAAAATCGGTATAGGCGCCAAGAGCATGGTTTTCCGCCACCGCTGCCTCATTCATCACCTGATTCCACTTTTGCACCGAACCAGCCCCCTCGGCCTGACGCCGAAGAGCCTGATGCATGGCCAGAGAGCGAAATTGTTTCATGTTGATGTTTTCCCGCCATCAGGCACTTCAGAAACAGCATGAGAATCTGGAATATCTGGCAATCCCGATACAAATTTTTCCATATCCCTCAAATCCGCCAGCAGCCTTTCCCTTTCTGCGGGGCCCAACTGCAAACCGGATAGTTTCTCCAGCTCCTGTAAACGTTCCAGATCCAAGATCACTCCCAGCGGAAAAGGTGCATCCTAATTGTGGGTCTGCCGGCAGAATTTTTCAAGAGATGATACCCGGCATCTGGTGCTGCAACCAACACCGTGCTAAACTTATGGTAGACAATGCCCCTTATTGCAATTGAGGTCATCAATCTTGAAAACCAGTCCAGAGGCCATGGCATTCATTTTGTTGATGGGGTTGTCCGCGCTGTGCCCGAGTGTGGCGATGGCGGAAACACCCCAGCCGTCACCCTATCATGCACCACCGGCACCCCTGGCTTCCAGAACGAATTTCCCACCTCCTGCTTCGGGGACCCGTGGCTTTGATGTCCTATCCTACGATTTGGATATTTCCCTGGACCCAAACCCAGGCACCATAGCCGGACGCGTGGACGTGGGTTTGCAGTCGCTGCAAAACGGTTTGCAACTGATCCACCTGGATCTGGTTTCCACCCTGGATTGTCTGGAAATTTCCAGCGGCGGCGACATCCTGTTTTTTGAGCACCTGGGCGACAGCCTCCTTGTACACCTGAATGCGGCCCTGGCCGAGGCTGAAACCGAAACCCTCAGCATCTCCTACGAAGGGCGTCCCCGGCCACACGGAAGCTTTCATGCCGGCATGATGTACCGCCTGCACAACTCCGGCACCGTCGGCGATCCCAGTGACGACTTTCCCGTCATCGCCAGCGTGAGCGAAACCTGGTCGGCCCACAGCTGGTGGCCCTGCAAGGATCATCCGTCGGACAAGGCCCTGGTTTCGTTGACCGCATCGGTGCCGGACTCTCTTTCTCTGGTTTCCAACGGAACCCTTTTGGGTGTGCAATCCAATCAACCGGGCTGGAGAACCTACCGTTGGCGAGAGGCCTACCCTCTGCCCACATACCTTGTCTCGGTGGCCGCGAGCAACTATGTGGGCTGGACTGAGGATTGCCTCGTCAGCCCGTTAAACGGACCGGATCAAAATATTTCCCTGGGTTTTCAGGTCTTCCCCCATGATTTGTCCGATGCAGCCACGGATCTGGCCATGACATGCCAGGCCATGGACTTTATGGCCCAGCTGGCCGGCCCCTATCCTTTCGACGGTGAAAAGTACGACCAGGTGGAAATCAAATGGGGCGGGGCCATGGAACACTCCACTGCCACCAGCCTGCCACCCTACCTTTTTCTGGGCACCGCCCGATTCGAAAACCTGGTGGTTCACGAACTGGCCCACCAGTGGTTTGGCGACAGCCTTACACCCGCCGTCTGGTCGGACATCTGGCTGAACGAAGGATTTGCCCGCTATTGTGAGGCCCTTTGGATGGAGCATAGCCGAAACCGCGAAGCCTACGCCGAGTTCATGCAAAATATTGGTCCCGTCTTCCATGAGAACCTGTTTGTGGGCGATGGTTTGCTGGCGGACCCCGATCCCATACTACCCAATACTCTGGTGTACGACAAAGGAGCCTGGTTGCTGCATTCCCTGAGGTTGTTGTTGGGTGACAATGATTTTTTCGCTCTCCTGCACAACTACGCCACGGCACCGGACCTGATCCATGATTCGACCACCACTGGGGACTTCATCCAGCTGGCGGAGCAACAGGCCGGACGGAATCTGGACAATTTTTTTCACCCCTGGCTGAACACCGAAACCGTGGCCCGGTTGCACAGTGAAGTCGAGATTCATTACGGCGGGGAAATCGGCAATGTGCGTTTAAGGTTCCAGCAACTGCAAGAGGTCTGGCTGGAGATGGGCATCCCGGTTGTATTGCACTGTGGAGGGTCCGACACACAAATGATCTTGACCATGGATCGGCGGGAGCAGGTATTTCAGCTGGCTTTGGATTGCCCGGTGGATTCAGTGAGCATCGACCCGGAATCGCTGGTCCTCATGCAAAAGGCCAACGCGTCGGCCCCGTTAATGACCGTTGAAAGGCCCTGGCCCAACCCCTCATATCTATCAGGTGCCGATTTCCGAATCTACCTGCTGGAAAGTTCAGAGCTGTCGGTCAACATGTTTGATGTGCGGGGACGGCGGGTTTATCAGAGTCGTGTGGGAAGGTTGGGCGCCACCGGTGCGGCGGGGGAAGCGGACAGCACTCCGTACATCTGGCACTTCTCACCGGCTGAGGTGGATGTTCTGGCAGCGGGCGTCTACTGGTTTGAATTCCTGGCATCCGGCCATCGGGTGGTGCGTAAAATCGTCTTCATTCATTGACCGGGTAGTGCCCAAGGACGGATCAATCAAGTGGAGTCAAGTTGGTGTATTTGGGGTTGATGTGCTTGTGACCAGCCTGAAAAAAGTCCACCGTTACGAGGGTATCATCCCCTGTCCCTTCCACTCGCACGACCCGCCCTGATCCAAAAATCCCGTGGGTAACCAGTTGTCCGGTGAAGTAGGGGGAGTCCTGGCACACATCGCTGTCCCAGTCGGCGGCACTGTCATTCACTTTGCTTTTGTGAGAGCGGTTGCTTGATCCCCATTGGTCCGGGCTGACGGAAGCAGAGGCGCCGCTGGCCTGACTTCCGGCACTGTTGGCCAGGGAACGTGCGGTGCCACTGTCTGAACTCCAGGTTGACCGACCAAGCCTGCCTTTAGGTTGTTGCTGGACCCGACCATGACCACCTGAGTAGCTGGATCCCCCAAAGAGCGACTGCGAAACGGAGGTGGAAGCGTTGAGGTCCAGGTGCCGCCTCTCCACCACTTCATCCGGTACTTCCACCAGAAAACGCGAAGGCAAACTGTCCTGCCAGGTGCCAAACCGACGACGGCGTGCGGCGTGCAGCAGGTAGACCCGTTTTTGCGCCCGGGTGATGGCCACATAAAATAGCCGACGCTCTTCTTCCAGGGAATGCTCATCGTCCCGACTGTTGATGTGCGGAAGGATATCGTCTTCCACCCCCGAGACCACCACCACCGGGAATTCCAGACCCTTGGCCGTGTGGATGGTCATCAATCGCACGACGCCTTCTTCGGTGCTGATCTTATCCGGATCCGCCACCAGGGCAACCTGCTCCAAAAATTGCAGCAGTGATCCACCGGCGCTCGCTTCGTCAAAACTACCGGCGGCGTTCAGAAGTTCGGCCACGTTTTCGCCGCGCACACCCGCGGTGTCAGGGTCGTCGGCCTCCAGGTAGCTTAGGAAACCAATATCCTTGGTCACCATTTCCACAAGCCCCATAACCTTAACCTCTTGCTGAAGACGCATGCGCCACAGAGTGATCATCTGGAAGAAATCACGCACCCGCTTGCAGGCCGCCGGGGCAATCTGCTGTTCCATAAGCCCAACTTCGGCAGCGGCTTCGCCCAGGGTGAGTTCCTCCCGGTTGGCCAGCTCCATCAGGCGCTCCACGGTGGTCTTGCCGATCTTCCGCTTGGGCACATTGATCACCCGAAGAGTGCTGATGATGTCGGCCGGGTTGGCGATGAGTTTGAGATAGGCCATCACGTCGCGCACTTCCTTGCGGTCGTAGAAATGCAGGCTGCCCACCACTTGATAGGCAATGTGGGCCCTGCGCAGGGCATCTTCAAGCACACGAGACTGGGCGTTGGTCGGATACAGGACCGTGATGTCGCCACGACTCATGCCGCCATTGCCGGTCTCAGCCCGCACGATGTCCACCAACCGGGCTGCCTCGTCTTCGTCGTCGTGAAATTCCTCTTCGGTGAGAAGGTCGCCGTCTCCATCACTGGTCCAGAGATTTTTGCCCTTGCGTCGTTTGTTGTTGGCGATGACCTCGTTGGCAGCTTTAAGAATATGGCCTGTGCTGCGATAGTTTTGTTCCAGACGGAAAGTGACCGCTCCGGGAAAAAATTCGTCGAATTTGAGCATGTTCTCGATGCGGGCGCCGCGCCAACTGTAGATACTCTGATCGTCGTCACCAACCACAAAGAGGTTGCCGTGAACCGTGGACAGCAGCTTGACCAACAGCATTTGCAAAGGGTTGGTATCCTGAAACTCGTCCACCATTACGTGACGGAATTTTCTGGCGTACTTCTCGCGCACTTCGTCGTCTTTTTCCAGCAACTGCACGGTGCGCAGAATGAGATCGTCAAAATCCAGGGCGTTGGCCTTGTGCAGGGCCTTTTCGTAGGCCTCGTACAGGGCGGCGTATTTCTCTTCGATAAAGGTATTGGCCCTGGCGGCGGCCTGCTGTGGATCGAAGTCGTCGTTCTTCCAGGTGCTGATGGTCGACAGGGTGCCCTGGGGAGTGAACTGTTTGGGGTCGATTTTCAGGTCGGCCATGGCCTGCTTGATGAGTTTTTTGGAATCGTCGGTGTCGTAAATGGAGAAATCGCGTTTGATGCCGATGGCTTCGCCGTCGCTGCGCAGGACTTTCAGCCCGGTGGCGTGGAAAGTTCCAATCCAGAAAGGTGCCTGATTCTCGCCGACGGTTTTTGCGATGCGCTCCCGCATCTCCCTGGCGGCACGGTTGGTGAAGGTGAAGGCAATGATCTCGCCGGGCCGGATGCCTTTTTCAGCCAAAAGCCAGGCCACGCGGGTGGTCAGGACGCGGGTTTTGCCACTGCCGGCACCGGCAACCACGAGGACGGGGCCATTGGGTGCGGCGACAGCGTCGCGTTGGGCTGAATTCAGGGTAGAGAGGATGTCGGTCACTGTGGCTCCGTCTGCAATTGGCTGAAAATAATAATTAGGCCCCGTTTCCCGAAGCGGTCCATGGGCAATGAGGGGTAAGATGGCACGGATTGGTGGTTGGGGCAACAAGGTTGGTCAAAAGATCCCATAAAGTTCCGGCCCTATGCTGAACTGGAAAGTGGCATCCAGACCCGGAACAGTCGCTATCGTTGGTCAGTACTCGAATCGATATTTCAGGTCGAGATTGTAGGAAGGCTGCCCCTGGTTTTCATCAATGCGCCGACGGACTTCCGATTGCAATAGGAGGTGGTCATTGATCTGGTATTCCACCATGAAATCCCGATCATCCTGGCGAATTCCCTGGGCGTATTTCAGATACAGGTCACTACCAATGTACTTGCCGACACCGATCAGGGGGTCCAGACCACTTTGGCCGGTGTCCCGCTCGCGTTGGATCTGATCAATCTCAAAGGTGTCGAAGACGTCCCATTCCCTGGCGATTTCACGTTCCAGGAAGTTGAACCCGGCGGAAATGGAAGTATTGGTCAAACGCCCAGCGTCACCTTCGGGAGTAGCCTCGGGTTCCAAACCCAACAGCATGCGCTGGATGGCTTCCCTGCTGTATCCCCGTTCAGAGGAAAAGGTGATCTCGGGCTTGTTGATGGTGCCACCCACGTGTACACCGATGTGTTCGACGATGGTGTTGCTGCTGTACTGGCTGCGCAGGCGGTAGCGTGTCTCGGCGTCAATATCCATGCGGGGGTCGAAACCCAATTCGTTGCTGAAGTCCAACCGACCCCGCTTGACGTTGAAACTGTTGTTGAAAAGCACCAACCGCCCGGAATTGATATCCAGGTTCCCACGCAGAGCCAATCCACTCTCGTCGCGCACAAGATCCATGTCTCCACCCAGGAAAAGCTCCATTTCCCGGTTGAGAATGCGCACCGTTCGCGGCGCTGCGTGCAGTTTCAAATCACCCAACCAATCGGGAGCCACCGTGGGCGCCAGGGGGTCCACCGCATCAGGCTGTTCTTTGAAATTTCCATTGTAACGGGCTTTCTGCACAGTAACCGCCCCGAAGAACTTCGGAACCATCAAACTGTCCGGGCCGACAAAGACACTGCTGACCCGAAAATTATTGCTGCTGACAATGGCCCGCAAATCGGGAATCGACGCCACCAGGAAACGATCCAGATCCAACAGGACATTGAATGATTCGAGTTCCAAACCCTTGAAAACAACCTTGCCTTCGCCACTGAAGCTTCCGAGCAACCCTTCCTTGCCCTGGATTTCGGTGATCAGCAGTTCATTGCCCTGAAAAACACCTTTGCAGGAAGTCTCGGAATAAATTTCCTCCTGCTTGGGCAGGACAAAACCGGCATCCTTTATTTCCAGGCTTCCCTGGTAATATGGATGGTCGAGGGGACCACTGACGACCACCGACGCCCTGCCCGTTCCGCTGCTTTGAATAAACCCGTTGGTTGCCCGGCTCATGGGCTCCAGATCGGTTCCTGGGGGGATTTCCAGCTGCATGTAGAATGGACCATCAAGGGGAGTCACAGGCTCGCTGAGAAAATCAAGTTCCATGGGAATTTCAATCCGGCCGGTAAGCAAGAAGGTATCCTTGCGACCGCTCAGGTCGGCCAAGACCAGTTGGTTGCTGTCGGCCCATATCTGACCATCCAATTCGTCCATGTGGATCCAGTGCAAGTGAAAAGGCGCACTGTGCAGATTGCCGGCAATTTGAGGATCGTCGGTGGTGCCGCCGATAACCATGTCGCCGGAAAATCGGCCTTGCAAACGTTCGAGAGCGGGAATTTGGAACTGCTCCAGAAAGAGCCAGTCACCATCAACAAGGGACACATCCAGATCCAGCTCCGCACCAGACCAGAAATCGGCCGGGCCCACTCCTTGGTGTTCCACGATTCCCCGCAAATCAAGCCGACCGAATTCCGTGGCCAGGTGTAGATTTTCCAATTCCAGAGCGCCTCGATGAAATTGGGCGATGATTGCCATGGTATCAACCCTGGCCAGGGCAAAATCAGCGCCGGTCAGCAAACCATTCAATTCGACGAACGGCTGCCGACTGGGACCTCTGATATCAACCGTGGCGGTGGCCTGACCAATCAACGGGGCTCGAGTTTCCACAAAAGGATTGAGCAGGCCCAAATCGAAATCGTCCAGTTTCAAGTTCCCGGTCACCTCGCTGTTGGCATCGTACCGACCGGAACACTCAACCCGCCCCTGCTCCGATGCGAAGACCAAACCGGGCAGTTCAAAGAAACCATGGCCCAGGGAAAAATTCACTTCATCGGCGAGAGACCAATGGGTTCCCTCCATGTCAACCGAAAAACGATCCACCTGGAAAAACTGGATGGTGTCGTGAAAAACGGAATTGAAATTCAGCACCACGGTTGTATCGCCAAGCTGGGAACGGAAAGTATCGACTCGGGCGCCCTTTGACGAGGCCGAGCCTCTGATGAGATACTCACCCAGGGGAACTCCACCGATGACCAGCCCCTGTCCCTGCATGCTGGTGTTGATGACCGGATCGCCGAGGGTATCGTCCACCATCAGTTCAACTTCGCCAAACCGGACAGCCAATTCATCGAGCTGGAAATCATAAACCCCGAGCCAACCGTCGAAACGCAGCTTGTCCAGGGGTCCAAGCACGTCACCATGACCATAGAGGCGGCCCCGGAGATCCGGCCAATGCCATTGATCAGGAAGAGTGCTGATATCCTCGGAACCAAGGCTCAGTTGTCCGGTAACGATCTGCTCCTTGTCACTGCTGCCCTCAAAAAGGGCATGCAGGTCCTTGTAGTAGATTTCGATTTGTTTGAAAGAAACGGAATCGGCCATGGCCTCAACGTCCACATAACAGGTATCAAAGGGAACAATCTCAATGACTCCGTCGTGCAAGACCCCGCTCACCCGGGTCCACAGCGGCACATCGGTATGTTCAATCTTCAATCGACCATGGCCATCGGTGACCGGAAGTTCATCCTCGCCAGGCACCAGACCGTTGGCCATGTTCACATGGGCCACATCACCTTCGAGCATGAAAGCAACATTTTCACTGTTTGAAATATCGAAACGACCGGTGCCGTCGAATTCAGCTTCGTTGATGAAACCCCGGATCTCGGTGAGCAATACCTCGGTCTTGCCGATCACAGCCCGGCCCTGCAAATCCCGCAGTTGATAACCTTCCAACTCACCGGAAAAAAGCCCTTCGTAGACGATGTTGTCGTCGATGGTCTTGAAGGTGGCTGTCAAATCGCCTTCAGCCTTGAAACCGATGGTCATATCGATGAGATTTTCAACCTCGGCAACGTTCACACCTTCGGCCTGAACCTCCAGATCAAGGACCTCGTCCCATCGCCTGCTTCCCGAAACGTGAAATTTCTTGCCGTTAAAAAGGCCGTACACCGGATTGACCCGGACCTGATCCCGGTCCACCGAAACCTGACCCCTGAGGTTTTCCAAACTACTTTGGTGGGTGTCCCAAACAACATCGCAACTGCGCAGGATCAAATCGATTCCTTCATCGGATCGTACTTCGCCCCGAAAATCCAGTTTGCTGATTCGCTCCATCAGCCTCCCCTGGGAATTGCTGAATTCCAGGAATGCGCCGCTGATGGTCAGATGATCCATAGCCAGACGGGGAAAGGCAATCGGCTCTTTGTCAGGAAGGGAATCGGTTCCGGACCGGGAAAAAACTTCAGGATTGCGCACATCCACCCGGCGCAAACGAGGAACCACCCCCAACACTTCAGTCAGGGAAAAATCAACCCGCACCGTATCTGCCGAAACCAGGGTCATGCCGCCGGATTGGCTGGGGAGAGTCAACGATACACCGTACAAGTCCATGCCTTCAAAAATGCGAACTTTGAAATCGCGTACACTCAACCCACCTTCTTCGATGCCAAGCAAATGCCGTCCCACCAGACGGGAAAATGGTGGTGCCACAATCTGTGGATTGAATCCAACCCAGACCAACAGCCCGATGATGACCGACCAGGCCACCATCAGAGGTAGGTTTTTTGGCTTGATCCATCGCATCAGAAAGGATACCCCAGGGAAAAATGCCAAACAACTTTCGGATCGTTGAAATCCTTGTCCAGGCTCAAATAACGCACTCGTTTCAGAGGGATGCCAACATCAGCCCGCACCGGTCCAAAAGGAGTATCCAGACGAATACCTGTGCCATAACTGTAACGGTAATCCCAGTCTTTAGTCGAGCCTGGATCCAGGGGATCACCCGGTGCACTGTTGAGACGAAATCCGGTCAGGCGAATATCGTTCAGCGACTCCCACACATTACCGCCTTCAAAGAACAAGACGCTGGCGAAATTCCAGCGATTCAGCCAGGGCAACGGGAAACGCCATTCCAGGTTGGTCAGCAAGAGGTAGTTGCCACCACGGGCCGGATTGTCGGGCAAAAGCACATCCGATCCGTAGTTCAATTCGTCCAGCTCATCCTGATCAGTGACCTGGGGCCCGAGGCTGTTACGACCGTACCCTCTCACCGACGAAGCCCCACCAGCAAAAAACCGGTCATCATAGGGCACACCGTCGGGACCCAAACCTGAACTTTTGCCGTAGGGGGCGGCAGCACCCACCATTAAGCGGACTGCAAAAATTCCCCCAATGGGAGTCGGACGATAGTTCTGCCAGGAGGCGGATCCCTTGATGAAACTGAAATCGCCCCCCATCACACCTCCGGCCAATTTGATGGTCCCGATGGTGTACATACCTTGGGTTGGGCGGAACAGATCATCCCGGTGATCAATGTAGGTGGCCCAATTCAGGGACCGGGTTTGGGTCAACACCACCCCCACTTCCTCAAATCGGACCTTCAAGCTGTCCGGAGCGTAAGGGTGAACACTGGGGTCGGTGATCTTGAGGCCCAGAAAAGCACTGTTGGTCACACGGCGGCTCGCCCGCCAAGTGGTGCCAAGATTGAAACCATGGATGGCCTGGTTCAAGGCCGACTCGCCACGGGTCTCCCGCTTCAGATAAACCTCCGCATCCAGACTGTAGCGGCTGTCGCGCAATCGGGGATTCACATATTGAATATCCGCGCGATAGTTGATCTGTCCCTGGTCGAATGAGATGGGGTTGCCCACCACATCCTCCAGGTTCCACGAGGTTCGCCCCCTGACTTCGACCCGGCGCCCGGTACCCCACAAGTTCTTGTGTCCCCAGGCTGCCAGCAACCGAATGCGTTCCAGGCTGCCAACCCCCACACCCAACTCGTAGTAGGCTGGTTTTCGTTCCATCACATTGACTTCCAGGTCTGCCAATCCACTGGAAGTATCCACTCCCGTCGGTAAAATTTCCGCATCCCTGAATAGCGCTGTCGCCAACAATTGCCGACGGGAATTCTCCACCTTGTGCCATTGCAGGGGATCACCGGACTTGATGGTCATTTCCCGATACAAGAGACGGTCCTTGGTCTCCAGGTTCCCCTTCAAATATATATTTCGTACAAAATAGGCTCTCCCGGCATTGATATCATATTTCAAATCTGCCACAAAGCCGGTGCTGTCCGCGTTGTCGAAAATCTCCATGGTCAACCGGATTTTGGCATCAAGGTAGGTCTTGTCACGGAAAAGTCCGCGCAGGGAATAAATATCTCCACCAAAGGAATTCAAACTCAGGGGAGCCGGCTGACCTTCGAGCAGAACCACCTTCTCGCGCAACTGGGCTTCGCTGAAAATACCCGTATCGGTGAACTCAACCGAGCGAATGAAAGTGCGTGGTCCTTCAACAATGGATATATGCAGAACATCGCCTTTGTCGACAATGTTGGAGATACTGTCCAATCGCACATAAGCCTGATGGAACCCTCGGTGGCGATAGTAGTTTATGATCAGGGCAAGCTGACTATCCATGAGGTGGGGACTATATGTTGGAACATTCAACGGCCTGGACCAGGTGTGCTCTTGAATTCGCAGGACTTCCTTGAGATCGTTGTCGCTGAAGGTAGTATTGCCGGTCAGGTCGATACGTTCGAGTTTGTTGGTGGCCAGCCCGAAATCCAGTTCTTCATCGGCAAAGGCCAGGTGGAAGCAGAAAACAGTCATGAAGGTCCACAGAAAAACGGGCAGGACCTTGGGTCCGCACGTAAAAACGGTGGTCACACAACAGTGCTTATCCTTCATTTCCCATACCCTCAGCGCGCCCCTGGCAGAGAAAAAACCATGACAAGCGCCTCACTTCGTTGTTTATTCCAGAAAATCAGCCTCAAACCCGGCGGAGTATTTCATGCCTCTGAAAACATCAGGAACCATCAGCCTGATTCCGACAATATTATTGCTGAGCCTGTTTGCTGGAGCCTGTTCCCGCCAGGATCAGGACCTGCAATTGGCTGACCTGAGTCCCGATGAGTACACCTATATCGAACGCATCATTATCCTGGAACGCGCTAAAGCCGTGGCCCTCAATGACCGCGATCTGGGCAATATTCTGCTCGACAGCCTCCTGGTGGCCTGGGGTGACAGTGTGGAAAGCGAAACCGCAGCCATGGCTCCCAAAATGCCTGAACGATCCAAGGCGGTGCATGAGCTTTTGGAGCGAATCATCACCGCTGAAAAAGACTCTTTGATGCTGGTCCCGGAGCCTCGTCGTCTAACGGCGCCCATGCACGGATATCTACCGGAAGCCCCTCAGGAGGCAGCAACAGACACAGTTTCAGAAGCCATAACCAAGGCTGAAAGAGCCAACCAGGATGAAGGCTGATCCCAACCGCGGCAGAACCTAGTGCCCGCTGACCTTCCACACATCCAGCACAATCACGAAGGTCATGAACAGCAAAAGGATGATCAGCCCGATCTGGGTTGCAATGGCCTGCCAACGCTCTGGTACAGGCTTTCCTCCCCTCAAAACTTCAAAGATCAGGAACAACACATGCCCGCCATCAAGTACAGGAATGGGCATCAGATTCAGCAGGAACAGATTCACAGAGAAGAAGGCCACAAAATACATCAAGTGGGAGAAGCTCCATCGCAACATCTCCCCGGCGGCCTGACCGATACGAACCGGCCCGCCCACGGCATCCAGACCCAACCGTCCAAGGAGACCATCTTTCAAAACCGAAACCGTTCGCCTAATCGTATCCATTGTTTGGGAGTAACCCAGCTGGCAGGCCTCGCCAAAGCTCACTTTTTCCGATTCGAAATATCGTTCGATGGAAATGCGACCCACCGAATGACCAGGCTCAATTTCCTGCAATTGAGGAACCACCAGTCCACTCATGGCTTGCCCATCACGTAACCAGGTGAGTTCTATTTCACGGCCTGGAGCAGCGTTGACAATGCGGGCGATGGAACCAAAGGAAGAAACCTTCTGACCATCCACAGTCTCGATAAGATCGCCCGGCTGCAGGCCCAACTCGGCTGCCTTGCCGCCCTGTTGGACCAATCCCACGGTGGTGTTCCACACTTCCAGGCCGCTGGTCAGATAGCCGTCATCCTCTACCGAAAGAGGAGCCAGCTCCAGGGTTTCGGTAAGGCCGTCGCGGTCGAGGGTCACCACTATTGGCGAACCCTCGGCAGGGTCATCAACAGACAAGGGAACCAGGCCTTCGATGACTTGTCCCCAGGTTGCGACATCCTTTCCATTGATGGTCAGCAGACGATCGCCCACCTTAAATCCACTGGCAGCTGCCGCAGTATCGTCCAGAATCACACCGATGGTCGTGAAGGGGATATCCCGTAGTCCGCCCACGAACACCAGGGTGGTGTAGAGCAGGAATGCCAGAACCAGATTGAACAACGGTCCCGCCACGAAGACCAGGCCCCGCTGCCAGGGGGGTTTGCTGAAAAAGTGACGGTCAGTCGGAATATCATCATCCAGACCGGCAGCTTCACGGTTGCCCGCTTCAGTGCCCAGTGGATATTTGCGTTCCTCCCAGGTACCGGTGTCCTGTATTTCCTCCATCATGCCCTCGCCGGCCATTTTCACGGAACCACCAAATGGTATGGCCGATATCACGTATTCGGTCTCTCCCCAGCGCTTGCGCAGGATTTTGGGACCAATGCCGATGGAGAAGGTTTTTACGTAAACTCCAAAGAGTTTGCAGAAAAGAAAATGTCCCAGCTCGTGCACCACGACTACCAGAACCAGGGTGAGCATGAATGCAAAAATGCCCATCATCCAAATGTTGATCAAGTGGAACCTCTCACCTTGCCGTCGTCGAAATCCGGGCCACTAGGGCATCGGCGACGCGACGGGCTTGGGTATCGAAAGCCAAAGCCTCTTGCAGACTCCCCACTGAATGGGAAGGTTGCGAGCTCAGAACTTCCTCGATGATACGCGGAATATCCGCATATCTGATTTTTTCTTCCAAAAGAGCGGCCACGGCCACCTCGTTGGCGCCATTCAGGGCAATGGTCGCCGATCCACCTGTTCGACCTGCCTGACGCGCCAATTCCAAACAGGGGAATCGTTCAATATCGGGTTTATCAAACAAGAGTTGTCCGATTTCCAGCAAATCTAACCTGCTTCCTGGCAGGGTCCAATGCTTTTCGCCACTGATGGCGTACTGGATGGGCAGCTTCATGTCGGGGGTGCCCAGTTGGGCAAGAAGCGCGCCATCAACAAATTCCACCAGGGAGTGAATGTAAGAACCGGGATGCACCACTACATCGATTCGTTCATAAGGGACACAGAACAAAAAGTGCGCCTCGATAATCTCCAGCCCCTTGTTCATGAGGGTGGCAGAGTCAACAGTGATTTTGGGTCCCATGTTCCAGGTCGGATGATTCAAAACCTGGACCAAATTGACTTTTTCCAGCTCAGCGGCGCCGGTTTGGCGGAATGGTCCACCGGAAGCCGTCAGGATGAGCTTGTGAATTTCGCTCTCAGTCCGTCCGGAAAGGCACTGGGCCATGGCCGAATGCTCCGAATCCACAGGCAGAATTTCCGCCCCATGGTCAAACACTTCGCGGGTGACGAGATCGCCACCCACAACCAGGGATTCCTTGTTGGCCAGGGCGATGCGCACCCCTCGCCGGGCCGCCGACAAAGTCGGAGCCAAACCGGCGGCACCTACCACACCATTGACCACAACATGCACATCTTCCGGAGTTTCAACGGCTTCCACCAGTGCACTGGCTCCTTCACCAAGAAGTCGGGCACCAAATTTACCCGATTGACTCGCTTCTTTCCTGGCTGCAGGGTCACAGATAGCCACCAAAGGTGGCACACAGCCAGGGCACGCGGTTGCCAATAAATCCAATTCCTGAATCAACTCGGTCCATCGACCAAGGCAGCTCACGGCCACAACCTGCAGCCTTTCAGGGTTGGCCCGCACGATTTTCAGAGTCTGCAAACCGATGGAACCGGTAGCACCCAAAATGACCAGCTTCAACGGTTCGGGAAAAGAAAGCAGAGGCCGCCCGCAGGGATAAAGGGATTTGCCCTGGCCTCGGAGGTCGACGGAGTTGCTTTCAGGCAATTGGTTCAAGTCCGCTCCTTGGTCAGACAATGAAGAACCGGAAGTAATAATAGACAACCGGCGCGGTGAACAGCATGGAGTCAAAACGATCCAGAACACCACCATGGCCTGGGAGCAACTCGGCGGTATCCTTGATTCCGGCGTCGCGTTTGATGAGAGATTCCACCAGATCGCCCAGTTGGGCCATGGCCCCCACAAACAAACCCAGAACCATTCCCGCAAGGGGGGTCAGGAAAGGCACCAACCCACGGGTCAGCAACCAGCCAACCAGGGCGGCGCCAAAGAGTCCGCCCACGGCTCCTTCAACCGTCTTGTTGGGGCTGATGCGCGGGATGAGTTTGTGGCGTCCGAAGGCAACCCCAAAAAGATAAGCGGCGGTGTCGGTGGCCCAGGTCAGCAGCGCAACCAGAAAGACAAGGCGCGCCCCGATGTGTTCCTCTATGGCCAGGGAAGTGGGTAGTTCCCGCAGCAGCACCAGATGGCTGCCCAGCCAACCCACATACATGATGCCAAAAACGGTGACCGCCATGTGCCCAAGGCTAGGGGCTATATCTCGCCGGAAAACCTCGCGGATCATGATGGCCAACAGACTGGCCGTCAGGATCAAAGGCACCACAACGCCCTCGTGCCAGGCGTACCAGCTGATGGCCAATGAACAAAAATACCCGAGGGCTTCAAACGGTTCGTAACCTTTGGCCTTCATCAGCACATAAAATTCGCGAAGCCCCAGCAGGATGATCAGATCCACCAGAAACAGGAAAAAGATCCCACCGCGGGCGGTGATCAGATAAAGGCAGGGAACCCCCAGGAAGATGACAACCAAGCGGGGAAGAAGGCCAGCCTTCAGAAACCGACGCCAAGCAGGAAGGCGATCAACAACAGGATTTTTGGGTTCCGGGGTCACGGCCGAACCTTCAACAGACGCTTCCAACGTTCAGGATCCAAGAGACCTTCGCCACCGGACTTTTGACTGATCGGCCCCGGTTCAGTGAGCTTGCCAAAACGACGCTCACGAGTGAGATAGTCGGCCACCGAAAGCAACAAATCCCGTTCGGAAAAATCTGGCCAGAGCACCGGAGTGATCAAGATTTCCGAGTAGGCCAGTTGCCAGAGCAAAAAGTTGCTCAGCCGACCTTCACCGCTGGTGCGAATCATCAAATCGGGGTCCGGCAACTCGGGAGAATACAACCCCCGGGCAAAGTCGTCCTCGGTCACCTGGTCCTGGTTCAATTCTCCGGATGACAACCGCTCAGCCAAGTTCAAGGCGGCGTTGAGGATTTCCTGCCGCCCACCGTAGGCCAGCGCCAGGTTCAGGATCAACCCGGTGTTTCCAGAGAGGTTTTCGATGGATTGATTGAGAGTCTCGCGAGCCTTCAAGGGCAACTGATCTAGGGCGCCGCTGGCACGCAGAATGACATTTTGGCGGTTGAGGTCTTCTCGTTCCGACGACAGTGTTTCGTGAAGGAAGTGCCAAAGAGCCTTGACCTCGGCTTCAGGGCGATTAAAATTTTCCTGACTGAAGGTGTAAAGAGTCAGAACTTTCACACCCAGTTTCCCACACGCCCGAACGCAACGACGCACGGCATGACGACCGGCCCGATGACCGGCCAGGCGAGGCAAAAAACGACGTTTGGCCCAACGTCCGTTGCCATCCATGATGATGGCAATGTGGCGTGGTACTTTGTCCTGTTCCTTCAGCAATGCGTAGAGCTGACCATCGGACAGGGTCGCAAGCTTTTCAGGATCCAGTTCAACTGCCATGCGGATTCGCTTTCCTAAAGCTCGGTAATTTCTGTCAACTTGGCGACGATGACTTCATCGATGATAGCGCAAAACTTGTCTGTGAGTTTTTGCACCTCGTCGCGATCCTTGTGCAGCTCGTCTTCGGTAATGTCGCCGTCTTTCTGTTCTTTTTTCAGTCCGTCATTGGCTTCCTGACGCACTTTGCGCACTCCGATTTTACCCTCTTCACCGATATCACGGGCCTGTTTGCCAAGTTCCGTACGACGCTCACCGGTCAGTTCGGGAACCGCAAGCCGGATCATCATGCCGTCGCTGGAAGGATTCATGCCAAGATTTGCCGCCTGGATGGCGCGCTCGAGGTCGCCGATGACACTTCGATCGAAGGGCTTGACCGTCAGCATGCGGGGCTCGGGGGCCGAGATGGTGGCCAGCTGGATCAGGGGTGTAGGAGCGCCGTAATAGTCAACGGTGATTCCGTCCAGGAGAGCGGGCGTTGCTTTCCCGGTGCGAATTTTCTTCAACCGCGTTTTGACCGCATCGACGGCCTCGTCCATGAAAATTCCCGCAGTTTCCTTGATTTCTGAACTCATCCTAAAACTCCTTTTTGATCCAGGTGCCTTTTTGTTCACCCTGGACGGCCCGAAACAGACTTTCCGAGTCGGTAATGTCGAATACAAACATGGGCAGGCCCTGCTCGCTGCACAGGGCCACCGCCGTCAAGTCCATCACACCCAAGCGTTGATCGATAACCTCGTCATAAGTTAACTGCTCATACCGTTTGGCGTCACTGTATTTGTGCGGGTCCTTGTCGTAGACCCCATCCACCTGGGTGCCTTTCAGCAGCACATCGGCACTGATTTCCAGGGCGCGCAGACTGGCTGCCGAGTCCGTGGTAAAGTAGGGATTTCCCGTTCCACCGGCAAAAATCAGCACATGACCGGACTGCATCAGGTTCAAGGCGTGATCCCTGGCAAAAGCCGATGTCAGGGGACGCACCTCCCGTGGGGAGAGAATTTTGGATTTCAATCCCTCCCCCCGCAGATAATCCCGCAGGATGGAGGCATTCATGATGGTAGCCAGCATGCCGACGTTGTCCGCCGTCACCCGATCAACAATATCCAGATTGGCGCTGCGAGCCCGAAAAATATTCCCGGCACCGATGACGATGCCCACCTGGAGCCCATTTTCGGAGAGTCGGCGAATGACCATGGCAAGGTTCGATAGTTTGGTATGGCTGAACTGCTCATCCTCCCCCATGAGGGCTTCACCGCTGAGTTTCAGAAGTATCCGTGTAAATTTCACAGCCAACTGGCCTTTCATTTGGTTTGGCAACCCGGGAAGATGCTAAAAAAAAGCCCGGGCTAGGAAGCCCGGGCTTTAACAAGCAGAGACTAGCCACCAATCTGGAAGCGGGAGAACTGCTTGATCTGCATGTTCTCGCCCAGTTCGCTAATGATTGATTTCAGGTAGTCGCCGATGGTCATATCGGGATCCTTGACGTACTTCTGCTCCAGAAGCACGATCTCACTGTAATACTTGTCCACCTTGCCATCAACAATTCTATCGATGATCTCGTCGGGTTTGCCCTGCTCCTGCATCTGGCCCCGGTAGATCTCTTTTTCCTTTTCGATCAACGTAGGGTCTACTTCTTCGCGGGTAACCGCAATGGGGCAGGCCGCGGCGATATGCATGGCCACGTTGTGAACAAAATTCTGGAAGTTGTCGGTCCGGGCGACGAAGTCGGTCTCACAGGCGATCTCAACCAGCACACCGACTTTTCCACCGGCGTGAATGTAACTGCCCACAAGGCCCTGACTGGTGGTCCGGCCCTCTTTCTTGGCAGCCGAGGCGATACCCTTCTTGCGCAGGTACTCGCCGGCTTTTTCCATGTCGCCGTCGCATTCCTTGAGGGCTTTCTTGCAATCCATCATACCGGCGCCCGTGCCGTCACGCAGCTCCTTGACCATCTTGGCGGTGATATCCATGACTCCTCCGAGTCTCCCGGCCTGGCGGGAGAAAGTCCGACCGGTTTACCGGTCCATTCATCAGGAAGCAGGGCCCGGTCCCGGCTTGGGATGGGGCCCTCAATTGGGAAACGAAAATTTATTTGGCCGGCTTCTCGTCACCGGCGGCTTTGACTTTGCTTTCTTCGCCATCTAGGGTGGCGCTGGCAGCAGCAGCTTCGGCTTTGGGGGCCTTGGCCATCTCAACAGGCTTGTCGGCGCCTTCCTCGCGCTGGCTGCGCCCTTCTTCGATGGCTTCGGCCATGGTCCGGGCAAAAAGCGTGATGGCGCGGATGGCGTCATCATTTCCCGGGATTGGATAGTCCACCAGTGTGGGATCACAATTGGTGTCCACAATGCCGATAACGGGAATACCCAACTTGCGGGCTTCCTTGACGGCAGTCTCTTCTTCGGCAGTATCGACGACAAAGACTGCGCTGGGCAGTTTGGTCATGTTGCGAACCCCACCGAGATTGTTGTTGAGTTTTTCAAATTTGCGACTGAATTCCAGCTGTTCCTTCTTGGAGAAATTCTCGATGCGGCAATCGTTCATCATCGCTTCGATCTCTTCGAGCTTCTGGACACTCTTGTAAATGGTCTGGTGGTTGGTCAGCATTCCACCGAGCCACCGCTCGATCACGTAAGGCATGTTGACCCGATCGGCGAATTCCTTGATGGCAACCTTGGCCTGCTTCTTGGTACCAACAAAAAGCACGGTGCCGCCCTTGGCCGAAACGGTCTTCAGGAAGGCGCTGGCCTTGTTCAGCTGGCGCAGGGTGCGTTGCAGATCGATGATGTAAATGCCACCCCGGGCAATGAAAATGTATGGTTTCATCTTGGGGTTCCACTTGCGGGTCTGGTGCCCGAAGTGCACGCCTGCTTCGAGCAGGTCTTTCAGTCCGACTTTAGCCATGACAGCCTCCACTTAAAGGTTGAGCCTCCCCCACCATCATTGAACCGGAACAAACACGCCAAAGATGCAATCTTATTGGTGCCACCTGGTCCCGCTCTCCGGCAGGGTGTGTATTGTTGATCTGCCCGACTCCAAAACGCGAAGGGCAAATTTTTGTATCCCAAGCTGAAAACTGAAACGTGGTTTCGGCTTAACGCTTGGAGAACTGGAACCGCTTGCGGGCACCCGGCTGGCCGTATTTTTTACGTTCGACCATGCGGCTGTCGCGAGTCAGGAAACCGTGCTTGCGCATGGCTTTGCGGTTTTCCTCATTGGCCACGACCAGCGCCCGTGCCAGGCCATGACGCAAAGCGCCGGCCTGACCGGTGATGCCGCCACCCTTGACGGTGCACCAAACGTCGAAATCGCCTTCGACGCCCAGACGAGTCAGGGGCATGAGGGCTTGCTGACGCACAGCTTCGCCAAAGTATTCCACAACCTCTCGGTTATTGATTTTGATCTGGCCGGTGCCTTGGGTGACCCACACCCTGGCGATGGCGGTCTTTCGGCGACCTGTGGCGTAATACCGCTCTTCCAACTTCGTACCTCCATTAGTACTCAATTTATTGGCCCATTCTCAGGAAAACGGGCGTCAATGGTCAATTCAGCCAACCCCGATACACCGGAGAGTCCCGACATTTCGGAGATTAGCCTTCCAGTTCGACAATCCGAGGCTGCTGGGCACTTTGAGTGTGCTCACCACCGGCATAAACGCGCAGGTTTTTTAACTGGGCAATACCCAACTTGGTCTTGGGCAGCATACCCTTGACTGCGCGCATGATGACTTCTTCGGGACGGGTTTCCATGAGTTTTTTCATGGTGGTGACCCGCTGTCCACCCATGTAACCGGTATGGCTCAGGTAGACTTTCTTCTCAAGCTTCTGGCCGGTGATTTTCACCTTGGCGGCGTTCAGGACGATAACGTTGTCACCCATGTCCAGGTGGGCCGTAAAAGTGGGCTTGTGCTTTCCTCGTAGGAAGGAAGCCACCTGGGTGGACAACCGGCCCAGCGGTATGCCTTCGGCGTCAACAACCAGCCAGTCTTTGCTGATTTCGTCCAGTTTCATGCTGTAGGTCTTCACGGAATTTTCTCCTCAGACAGTCGGTCAACCCGACTTCACCACAAAAGAACCCACCGAACACACGTCAGCGACCCGGCGCCACCCGTTTTCGGCAGATTGGTGTAAACTGTTTTCCTGCAACAGGTAACCCCAGCATTGCCAGGGCTTTCCGAACAAATCGGAGGGGGTTACACCACCAGAAATTCGGGGATCCGGCTGGTGCAGGGCAGGTAACTTAGTAATAGGACAAGCGATTGTCAAGAAGCCAGGAAGGTAACTTGTGGGGAAAAATAAGCCAATTTTCGGACTTTTTGGAGGTCCGAAATCGGCCTGCTGGCCTCATGACTACTTCCACACCTTTGCCAAATTCTCCCGGTAGGGCGGCCGAACCACCCCATGCTCCGTAATAATCGCCGAGATCAAATCATTCGGCGTCACATCAAAAGCCGGATTCCAGGCTCCAACTCCTTCAGGGGTGGCCCTGCCCCCATGAAATTCATGGACTTCATGGGGATCGCGCAATTCGATGGCGATGTCATCGCCCGTCTTGGTGGCTGCGTCAAAAGTCGATCCCGGCGCGGCCACGTAAAACGGTACTCCATGGCGGTTGGCCAGCACCGCCAAGGGATAAGTTCCGATCTTGTTGGCAACATCCCCATTGGCGGCAATGCGGTCAGCCCCGGTGATGACGGCATCGACCTTGCCCTGGCTCATGATGCTGGCAGCTGCCGAGTCGCATATCACGGTGACTTCGATACCCTGGTTTTGAAGTTCCCAGGCCGTCAGCCGGGAGCCTTGCAATAGGGGCCGGGTCTCGTCGGCAAAAACGCTGATTGTTTTTCCTGATTCCTTGGCGGCGAAAACCACCCCGACGGCTGTGCCATATCCACCTGTGGCCAGGCCACCTGCGTTGCAGTGGGTCAGAACCGTGGCAAAGTCAGGCAGCAACTGCTGACCGTGCATTCCCAGGCTCCGGCACATGGCCACATCCTCATCCAACACCGCCTGTGCCTCGACCAGAAGATCAATGGCGATTTCATCGGCAGTTTTGCCATGGGCCACCAACTGTTCAGCCAGCGAACCCAGCCGGTCCAAGGCCCAAAAAAGATTGACCGCTGTGGGACGGGTGGCCGACAGTTGTTCCCTGTCTTTCTGAAAACGAGCCAGAATGCCGGTGATGTGGCTCTCTTTTTCCATGGCCAGACGCCAGGACAGCGCCAAACCAAAACCCGCAGCCACACCAATGGCAGGTGCCCCGCGCACAGCCAGCTCGCCGATGGCGAGACAAAGACTGGTAACACTACCACACCGGCGCCAAGTGAGGCGCTCCGGTAGCAGGGTCTGGTCAATGAGCACGACTTCCTGGTCGTCCCAGGTCACAACCGGAAAAGGAAAGGGCAGAGCGGTCATGTCATTACCTCACAACTGATATTTAGAGAATACCGAACGCAGGGTCTCACCCAACAGGGACAAAGGCAAGCCCATTACATTGAAATAGCAGCCCTCAACTCCACGCACCATCAGCGCACCGTAGCCCTGAATACCGTATGCCCCCGCCTTGTCCATGGGTTCGCCCGTGGCCACATAACGCCCGATGGCATCTTCAGCCAGGGAAAGAAACTCAACGGAGGTGGTTTCGTGGACCGTGATACCAGGATGGCCGGCTGGACCCCCACACAACGTGATGGCCGAAATCACGGTATGACTCCGTCCCGACAATCGACTCAGCAATACCATTGCCTCTTCAACATCCACGGGTTTCTCCAGAATATCACCGTCAAGCACCACGATGGTATCGGCCCCCAATACCAAGCGGCCGGGATGAATTTCAGCCACGGCCAGGGCTTTGGCGGCCGCCAGTTTCTCGGCGTAGAGATGAGGCTTGGTATCCAGGTCGATCAGGGTGGCTGCCAGCTCGGCCTCCACATCCGGTGCTGCAATGATCTGAAAAGGAATTCCCGCCACCTGGAGCAATTCGGCCCGGCGGGGAGAACGGCTGGCCAGGATCAATTCAAGATCCGCAGGCCAATGGATAAAAGGAGTGGTGGTCACTTTTCCCCCCCGCAAGGATGGTCGCGGTCGATGATCAGGGTAACCGGACCCTGGTTGATCAGGCTGACATTCATGGAAGTTCCGAATACCCCTTCGGCCACGGTGGGCCATTGTTGACGAAGCAGGGCTCCAAAACGGTTGTAAAGTGAGCGGGCTTCATCCGGTGGCGCAGAGCCGATAAAGCTGGGCCGCATTCCCTTGCGACAATTCCCATACAGAGTGAACTGACTCACCAGCAGAATGCCGCCGCCTACATCCTTGAGGGACAGGTTCATCTTGCCCTGGTCGTCGCAGAAGATGCGCAGGTTGACCAGTTTTTTGACCATCCAGGCCAACTCGGTTTCCGTATCGCCCGCAGCAAAAGCCACCAAAACAACCAATCCACTGTCAATGGCACCGCTGACCCTGCCCTCGATCTCCACCTGGGCGAGCCCACTTCTTTGCACCACACAACGCATATCAATTCAACTGGTAACGCTGGATGCTCTGCACCCCGCGCACCTTGCCGATGGAGGTCAGGATTTTTTCCAGTTTGTTCAGGTTTTTCACCTCAACAACCAGGGTTACGGTGGAAAGATCGCCCTCGGATGAGAAATTTCCGCTTTGGATGTTGGTGTTGGACAGGTTCAGAACTTCACTCACATCCATCAACAGGCTTTTGCGGTCCACTGCCTGGATGATGAGCTTGACCAGGAAGGTTTGATCCGGAGCCACATCCCAGCTCACTTCAATCCGGCGCTCAGGCCCCAGGTTGGGATCGCTGAGATTGGAGCAACCTGCGCGGTGCACTGAAACTCCCCGGCCACGAGTGATGACCCCCACAATGGAATCTCCGGGAATTGGTTGACAGCAACGGGCGTAAATCACCATCAGGTTGTCCACCCCGGCCACGCGCACACCGGTGCTGCTGCGTCGCAAAAGCGAGTCGTAAAGCTCCTTGCCCCGGGTCAGAACTTTTTCTGCCGCCGATGCATTGCGGGGCGTCAACCGGCCAATGACCTTGGCGTGATTCAGATCCCCGCTACCCACGGCAGCCAGCAGTTTGTCCAACTCGCTGTAACCCATTTCCTGGGCAACATCAACCAGGTCGGCATCAATTTTCAAGTGAAGGTGGGCCCGAGTCAATTCGCGCTCCAGAATCTGTCGGCCCAGAGCCACACTCTCGGCAAACCTGCTCGTCTTCAACCAGCGCCGGATATGATGCTTGGCCCGCCCCGTCTTGACGATGTCCAACCAGCTGGCACTGGGGTTGGGGGTCTTGCTCGTCAAGATCTCTACCGAATCGCCATTGCCCAATTCCGAACGCAGGCTGACGATGCGACCATTGACTTTGGCGCCGGTGCAACGGAAGCCCACTTCAGAGTGGATGCGAAAGGCAAAATCCAATGGGGTGGCCCCGGCCGGCAACTGAAAAACATCGCCGCCCGGGCTAAAGACAAAAACCTCGTCCCGCAGGAAGTCGCTCATCATCGTATCCATGTACTCGCGGGGATCCGAGACATCCTCCTGCCAAGCCATGATCTGCCTCAGCATGGTCACCATTTCACCCAGACCGACAGCGTCCGTACCGCCGCCTTCCTTGTACCGCCAATGGGCGGCGATACCCAGCTCGGCGCGTTCATGCATCTTGTCGGTGCGGATCTGCACCTCGATGTACTTGCCCTGGGGCGTGCGCACCGTTGAATGAAGCGACTGGTACATATTGGGCTTGGGGGTGGCGATGAAATCCTTGATACGGTCGGACAAGGGAGGGAACAGGGTATGCAGTTCACCCAGGGCGTGATAGCAGTCGGCCTTGGTTTCGACAATAATGCGCAGAGCCAGCAAATCGTAAACCCGTTCCAGTCCAATTTCCTGGGCTTCCATCTTACGATAGATGGAATAAAAATGCTTGGGGCGGCCGGTAATGACACACTTGACCCCGGTTTTTTCCATGCTTTCCCGCAATGGGATCAGCAGCTTCTTGATCAGCCGTTCGCGTTCGGAGCGGGTTTGGTTGATGCCCCGTTCAATTTCAAAATACTTGCCGGGCAACAAGACCTTGAATGCCAGATCCTCCAACTCCCACTTGATCTTGGCAATGCCGAAGCGGTTGGCAAAGGGTACATACACATCCATGGTTTCCTGGGCGATGGCCTGTTGCCGGTCCTGCGAAAGAAACTCAATGGTGCGCATGTTGTGCAGGCGATCGGCCAGCTTGATCAGCACCGTGCGCGGATCATTGGCGATGGACAAAACCAGTTTGCGGTATGTCTCAGCCTTACGGGCTTCCTTGTTCACTTCCTTCAAGCCGCTGATCTTGGTTACCCCATTGACCATGTTGGCCACTTCGGATCCAAAACGGTCGACAATATCCTGGTGAGCGTATGGAGTGTCTTCCACCACATCGTGCAGCATGGCAGCAATGAGAGTATCGACGTCCATACGCAGGTCGGTCAAAATATTGGCTACGGTGATGGCGTGCAGGAAGAATGGGTCTCCGCTTTTGCGCTTCTGACCCTCGTGGGCCTCCTGGGCAAAATGAAAGGCCTCCCACAATCGATCCTTGTCCGCCTGGGGATTGAAAACCTCAACCCGTTCCCATATGCCCTCCATGATGGTTTGGCAGAGTTTGGGCTGAGAGCTCATGACGATTCGGCAGGCTTAATATCCACCAGCAGTTGCTGGACCGGATCGTATTGGCCGTGACGGGGCCGAAAGGTGCTGCGCCCCACCTGAAAAAGAACATCCCAGCGACGATCCAATACACCCTTGGCTGATAGTTTTTCATGGGCCAGCATGCGCCGCCAGGCATCGCCACTGCCAAAGGAGACAAACTCGCGACTCAGTGCCGGGGTTTCATCGGTGTTGGCGATGGCCGGTCCTCGGAACGCAAAACGCAGGTGAGCCCCCCCACTCAGGGGTGTTGGCTGACGCAGGAGTTGCAAATTGTTGCAACGAAAAATTGGCTTACGGTTGCCCGCCCCAAAGGGCTCCAGGTGTTCCATTTCCGAAACCAGGCGGGCCACATCCTGGGCACAGAGCTCGTCCATGCACAGATCCAGGTCATAACCTTCCGGCACCGGACCGGTGTGGGGCATCTCACGAAGGACCTTCAAAAACTCTTCCCTGAAGTCGGAGATATCCCGGGTCCGCAAAGTCATGCCGGCAGCTTGGGCATGGCCGCCATGACGCAACAAATACCCACTGCACCTGTCCATGGCCGACTTCACGTCAACATGGGGCACACTGCGTGCTGACCCACGTGCTTCGTGGCCTTCGACCGATATTAGGATAACCGGCAATTGGTACTGCTCCACCAAACGGGCCGCTCCAATGCCGATGATACCCTTGTGCCAGGCCTTGCTCTCCAGAACCAACCCACAATCGCCCCTTTGCACATAGGGCAACGCCATTTCCAGCGCTTCACCTTTGAGCAGAATATCCTGCTCCTTGCGGCGGGTGTTGGTGCGATCCGCTTCGGCTGCCAGTTCCCGGGCCGTGCCTTCGTCTTTGGTCAGCAAGAGTTCCAGAGCGGACATCACCCGGCCAATGCGTCCACAGGCGTTGATGCGTGGGGCCAGTTGGTAGGCAAAATCGCTGGTGGTCACCGGGAAACCCCGATCCAGGCCCGCGACTGCCAGCAGGGCAGCCAATCCGACGCGAATTCGGGACCGATCATTGAAACGCTTCAAACCGTTTTTGACCAGGATGCGGTTCTCCCCCACGATGGCCATTTGATCGGCCACCAGGCCGAGGGCCACCAGGTCCAAAACCGAATCCAAAAACCCTGCGGGCAAGCAGGCCGGATTATTTTGCTGCAGGGCCTGGGCAAATTTGAATGCCACCGCCACACCACACAGCTCATCGTTGGGATAGGTGGCGCCATCGCGACGCGGATTGATCAGGGCCACGGCGTTGGGCCGTTCTTCAAAAATATGATGATCAAGGACAATGACATCCATCCCCAGACTGCAGGCCAGGTCAATCTCTTTGGCCGCCGCCGCCCCGGTATCCACGGTGACCAGCAAGGTGACGCCTTCAGACGCCCACTGACGCACCATGCGCTCGGCCACACCATAACCATCAGTGGCACGGTCGGGAATAAAACCAGGTTCCAGCCGAACCTGCGATCCATCGACCCGCACGGCTTCAAGGGTTTCACACAGCAGGGCGCAACCGGTGATGCCGTCCACATCGAAATCTCCGTGAATGGCGACTCTTTCGCCCATGGCAACGGCCTTCATCATGCGGTCAACGGCAATATCCATTTCCTGGAGTAGAAAGGGGTCGTGGAGTTGATCCAGGGAAGGAAAGAAAAAATTCTCGATGTCGCCGGTGTCGGTGAAACCCCGACCGGCCAAAATCCGGATCAAGTGATCAGAAGGGGAGAAATCGAGAGGAACCTTGCGACGGGTCAGGTCAAGCAGTTCGCCATCAACCTCAAAATGAGGTTGCCAGGGGCGACCGCTGAGGATGCCTACGTCATCCGGTGGGTTGAATCCCATCTCCAATTGCACTCACGTCCTCCACTACAGGCCCAGGCGGGCACGTTCAGGGAACCGCTGGCCTGAGGCCACCGGGGGAAATTTGACGTGAGAAGCCGGTCGTAAGCCGAGTTTTGTTGCCACGATGCAAAACACCGCAGCGACAGTCATGTATCTGGGAACGCCGTTACCGACGACCTCAAGCGACCTACCCGGAAGTACTAGCGAGGCGGACCACCTCATCCTTCTCTATTTGGTCTTGCTCCAAGTGGGGTTTACCCTGCCACCCCTGTCACCAGGGGCGCGGTGAGCTCTTACCTCACCATTTCACCCTTACCGCGATGCCGAATTAATCCGGATTCACGGCGGTATATTTTCTGTGGCACTTTCCGTGGGATTGCTCCCCCTGGCCGTTAACCAGCACCCTGTCCTTTGGAGCTCGGACTTTCCTCGAAACCTTTCCTCAAACGGGAATGGACCCGCGACTGTCTCTCCGACTTCTCATGGTGCATGATAGACCCAAATCGATTGGATGTCACAGGAAAAACTGGGGATTTAGAGTTCCCTATATTTTTTAGCATCAAGTGCCTTGTTGGCAAGGGCATCGGCCTGGGCATTTTGGGCTCTCTTGACATGGCTGACCCTGAATTCCGTCAAGTCCCGAGTCAGGAAAATAACCTGCTGATACAGGGGCCTCAAATCCGGGCTTTTTACCCGATACACACCACTGAGCTGGCGCACAATCAATTCACTGTCCATATAGAGGTGAACTTTGCGCACCTTCCAGCGTCGAACGTGCTCCAATGCCGTGACGACGGCCTGATACTCGGCCACATTGTTGGTGGCTTTGCCGATGGCTTCACAGTGCTCAGCCAGATCCGGGCCATCTTTCTGGCGAAAGACGATGCCAATGGAGGCTGGCCCAGGATTGCCGCGGCTGGCACCGTCGGTGAAGATTTCCATAATAGGAAGCCCCTCTTTGGGCAGGGGACTCTTTTTCAAGGTCACGGCATCCACTAAATCAGGCCACCCGCCGTCACCCGAAGAGGATTGGGCCGACCCGGTACTCCCTTGACCAATTTTTTCCGTCACCTTGGGTGCAGTCATCCTCTGGGAAGCCATGAATTCTTCCGGCGCGGCCTCGGCGTTGGCCAACTCACGGCGCCAAATGGCCAACCGACGGCGCAACTCACGTACCGACAAACCACACTCCCGGGCCAGGCTGCGCAACTCGCCGCTGCGCTCGATGGTCCGCAGCAGGTCGGTCAGGGTTTCCGGTTTTTTTGATTGAACCATGTTGCAAATCTCCCTGATCTGAACCTCACCGCCAACTGCGGTGAACAATGAAACGCATGCAGGACGGACAACGCACAACGGTGCGGCCCTGCTCCACGACGATTGCTTGCTGCTGGGGCAGATGATTGAAGCACCCAAGACAGACTCCATCCTTATGATTCACCACTGCCTGGTCCAGATTTTGGCGCAGACGGGTCACCGCACGGTTCTCACTGGGGGGCAGCATGCCCAACAAGCGCTCCAGATCATTTTGAATGTATTTGGTTTTTTGGAACAAATCGGCAGAGTCCCGGGCCATGGCTTCCTGCTTGGCCCGGCTGCCAGCCCCATGGGTCAGGCTGTCCGAGCGACTCTCCACGGCCTCGGATTTCAGCTCGTCCTGCTGGTCGAGCAGGTCAATGGTTTTGTCCTCCAGACGATCGAGCCGTTGCTTCAGGGACCTGATTTCTTGGGTGAGGGCCAGAACCTGTCTGCTGTCAGTCAAACCAACCACCTGGTTCTCTTTGACTTTCAGCCATTCCGCCACTTGGCGGATCTCATTTTCCAGACCCCGCACCGTCACTTCAGCACCCTCGTTTTCACGAGCGGCCTTGGCGGCGTCCACTTCGTATTCGGCCTGCAGTTCTTCCAGGGTAAAAGAGAGTTCGGCGTTGTGTTTTATTTTCTGGGTGGCGCCCAGCAAGAGCTCCTCCAACTCGGCAATCTCCACCAGAAGGTTGACCAAAGTTTGCGGATCCATGATTCCCCCCAAACGATCCTGGGTATAAAAAGAAAGAAGGGCGCCGAAGCACCCTTCTTCCGTTCACTCGTCTGGGCCACAACCAGGGCAGAATGGACAGCTCCGCCAAAGTTACGCTCCAGGGCCAACTCCCACGAAAGAAGTAGACCGAAAAAAGGATGGTGGGCGATACTGGACTTGAACCAGTGACCTCTCGCGTGTGAGGCGAGCGCTCTAGCCAGCTGAGCTAAACGCCCTTCCAGTCATTTTTTCGTTCGGCTCCCCACGGACATCCTATGGTAACCTGGGAAACCGCATCATGATGCAACGCCCCAAAGTACTTCCGGAAAATCTGGTGGGCCCACCAGGACTTGAACCTGGGACCGACCGGTTATGAGCCGGGTGCTCTAACCAACTGAGCTATGGGCCCAAAGCCGGATCGGCAAGATAGGCCATGAAATGCGCCGGGTCAACTCGAAATAGAGAACCCACAGCATTATCAGACCATCTCACCGTAACCCTTGAGCTTCCGGCTGCGACTCGGGTGCCGCAGCTTGCGCAAGGCCTTGGCTTCTATCTGCCGCACACGCTCGCGTGTCACTTTAAAAATTGTGCCAACTTCTTCGAGGGTTCGCGGAGTGCCGTCTCCCAGTCCGAAGCGCAGGCGAATGACCTTTTCCTCGCGCCGGGTCAAAGTGCTGAGAACCCGCTGCATCTGATCCTTCAGCATGCTGTGAGCTGCCAGACGTGCGGGCGAAGGGGCGTTGTCGTCTTCTATGAAATCGCTGAGGTTGCTGTCTTCCTCTTCACCAATGGGCCGGTCCAGGCTGACCGGTTCCATACTGGCCTGCAAAACACCCTGAACTTTTTCGATGGGCATTTCCAGGAACACGGCAATTTCTTCGGGTTTGGGATCGCGTCCCAATTCTTGCAGCAACTGGCGATTGGCGCGATTCACCTTGTTGATGGCCTCTATCATATGCACTGGCACACGAATGGTGCGAGCCTGATCGGCAATGGCCCGGGTGATGGCCTGACGAATCCACCAGGTGGCATAGGTGGAAAATTTGTATCCCTTGCGGTAATCGAATTTCTCGACGGCGCGCATCAACCCACTGTTTCCTTCCTGGATCAGGTCCAGGAATTCCAGCCCACGGTTGGTGTAGCGCTTGGCGATGCTGATCACCAACCGAACATTTGCCTCGATCATTTCCCGCTGGGCTGTTTCAACCTGCTGGCGGCCCATTTTGATGTCGGTGCCGATGTGGCGGATTCTCGAATCGTCCAGTCCCAGTTCCCGCTCAATATCCTGAACCCGTTTGCGCAGGGTTTTGATTTGCCGATGGGCCTCACGGATGGCCTCAGCGTTGCCCGCTCCCTTGACTCGTCCTTTCAGGGCCGTGGCCATCTCGCCAAACGGCAACCGAACACCCTCTTCGATGGTGGTGATGCGGGCCTGCAGGTCGTCCACCTTGTTGGCCACCAGCATGAGTTTGTTGGCCAATCGCTCGATCTGGGCCGGAGCCAGGTGCATGTCCATAAAATTTTCGAGTATTTTTTTGTCCCGCCCATCGATCATCTTAGTCAAAACCGTGATCCTGGCCTGGTCGGTGCAAGAAGACAGCTCACTCCTCTTGGCTGCCATTTCAGATTGCAGTTTCTCGATCTTGTCGAGAGTGCGAAGGATGCGCTTGCCCTCTTTTTTGGCGGACAGGTGCACGTTCCAGGTGCTGGTATCGGCCTTGACGACTTCATCCACATGGATGGCGTCGTTCAGCAAATGATTGGCCGTCTGCCTGAGCTCACCCATGGCATGAGTGCTGCGCATGGTCGCCACGATGATGGCGATCATGCCGTCTTCCATTCGCCTGGCCAGCTTCACTTCGCCCTGGCGAGTGAGCAGGGGAACCCGCCCCATCTCCCGCAGGTACATGCGCACCGGATCATCATACTTGACGTTGTTGCGGGTGACCTTTTTTACGGTCGCGGCCTTCTTTTTGGCCTTGTTTTTGCGACGCGAAAGCTTCGACTTGGCTTCAGACTCCGAATCGAAATAATCGATCTGAAGTTCACCCAGTTTTTCGTAGATACGATCGATCAGGTCGACGTCGGTTTCGTCGCCCAGCAAATCGTTGATCTGATTGTGAAGAATGTATCCGCCCCTTGCCGTGGCTTTTTTGCGGATATTTTCGATGAGTCCGTCAAATTGAGTTTTATCCATACGCGAGTGATTCTCCCGTGGGCACTGCTAAAATCACCGGCCGTCAATGTCCGCTGTGCGCCAGCTGGACCGCAGCCGGTCACCTCTTTCGAACGGGGCCCCCCCGTTTCCGGTACTTCCCGTGTCGATCAGCCACGACGAGACTTGTGTCCCTGTCTAAGCCGTCCGAGGCAATCCGTGATGACTTGGGCAAAATCTGTGTTGGGTGGCAGGCTCCCTCTGTCTAGCAATTGGCTAATGAAAGTCCTATACTCCCGATCACCTTCGGTGTTCCATCGATCCTGGATAAATTCCAGGGGTGTCGGCGCATCCGGTCCGGCAGCCGAAGCCGCCCAGGCGGAAAGTTCATCGGCAAGCAATGAAGCACCATCTAGCAAAAAAGGCAAGTCGGCACGGTCCTGAACAAAACGCAGAGCCGCCTTACCTGACTCGTCGGCCAGGATGGCCGTGAACATCTGGGACTCGACTTGGTCAACTTTGACCAGCCCCATAACCCGCCTGACCCGAGGTGCCGCCCCCTGGCTCAAGGGCCTTCCACCGGGTCCAGCGGCAGGTCTATCGGCACCGGATTTGCGCTCATCACCATAATATGCGAGCTCTTGTCCGACAGGGGGTTCATCTGATGTCGGGTCCCATGAAGGAGGTCCTGTTTGCAGATTTCCCTGCCTTTTTCCGGGTTCTTCCCTTATTTCAAGCTTTTCCATGCTTTCGCGCAGAAGATCCACAGGCATCTCAAATATGTCGGAAGCCTCCTGAAGCACATAGGCTCGACGCAAACTGTCGGGAATACCGGAGATGGTCCCGAGAGCTTGCCGCAGGGCTCGTTCGGTCACTTCCCTGTCGCCACCTTTGCCGTCGGCCAGACCTTTCAAGAACGGGATGTAGCCCTCTGCCTGGTTTAAGGCTTCAAACATGGCGTCGACCCCCGTGTCGATGACCAGACTGGCGGGATCCTCCCCTGCCGGAAGGGAAACAATCTTCGGCTCGAGCCCATTCTTCAAAGCCACATCGGCCGATCGAACAGCGGCTTTGAGTCCAGCCTTGTCACCATCAAAAACCAACAGGACATTCTGCGCCCCCCGCCGTATAAGCTTGGCCTGCTCCACCGTGAAAGCCGTGCCGCAGGTGGCCACCACATTGGTGATGCCCACCTGCGCCAGGGCAATCACATCAAGATATCCTTCCACCAGGATTGCTGTTTTCTCACGGGCGATGGGCATGCGTGAAGAATCAAAACCGTATAGCAATTTGCTCTTGGAAAAATAGGTGCTGTCGGCCGAGTTCAGGTATTTGGGCTCACCCTTACCGACGATGCGCGCGCCGAAGCCAACCACCTGCCGGGAGATGCTGCGGATGGGAAAGATGATCCGGTTGCGAAAATAGGCATAGCTGCCGGGACGGTCGGCTTGTTTGCTCTCTCTGAGCAAGTCCGACCGGTGGGCCAATTCACTGTCCACTCCACTTTGGGCCAGATTGTTTTCCAGCCACCCAGGCAGTCCCGGGGCCCATCCCACATCAAACTCGCGCAAAACCTTTTCGCCGAAGCCTCGATTTTTCAGGTACTCCAGAGCCTGGGCGCCATGATCGGGATCGACCAGGGCCTCGACCCAGAGTTTGGTGGCCGCCTCGTTGGCACGATGAAAGCTGCGCCGTTCGCCTTCGCTCTCTTCATCGGCCAAATAGCTGGACAAGTCGATGTTCAACGGCCGGGCCAGGACTTCGATGGCTTCGGGAAAGCTGAGACCTTCAATTTCCATGATGAAGGAGATGGCGTCGCCCCCCGTCCCGCAACCAAAACAATGGTAGCGACCGCGCGAGGGAGTGACGATAAAGCTGGGGGTCTTCTCTTTATGAAACGGACACAGGCCCTTGAAGACGGCACCGGCCGGCTTGAGGGTGACGTGCTGGCGCACCACCTCGCCGATGTCGGTCTCATCCTTGATGCGGGCGATGATGTCCGAGGAGAAAGATGGTGTCATAATACGGGCAGCCTGGGTTGAGTCCTGGGGTCCGGCCTATGGAAGAAGATAATACTATGAGGACAGGTTTGACAAATCGGGTCCCCCGGAAGGATCGTACCACCAATTCCAGACCTTCCACCCAAATCCATATTCACTATTGTCCTTAGTGCCCAGGAACAACCATGCAAACCACTATCCCTTCAAAACAATCCTGGTAGCCCCAGCTCCCCCACGCCCCTGCCCAGCCTCTCCAAAAGATTCAATCCGTGAATCCTTCTTCATCTGCGTGTACAAATAATCCCGCAATCGTCCGGTGCCAAAACCATGAATCACCGTCACCACATCCAGACCCGCGGGAATGGCCCGGTCGATCATGCGATCCAAACGCTCCCAGCCGTCGGCTCCTGTCTCCCCACGAAGGTCCAGTTCATGGCTGGCTTTGGGGGCTTCCCCCTGCCAAGACCAATTGCCTCCCTGGGTATGAGCCACATCATCGTCGGCAACGGACTCCTCACCAGCTCCCACATCCTCAATGCTGACCACCGGTCCAACTAGAATTTCCCGCCCATCTTCAGTCAAAGGAACCACAGCCTCACGTCCCAGCGTAAGCCGCATCCCCTCGGCGCTGGCGGAAATCCTGCCGCCACGAACTTCAGTCACCCGACCCGACATTCCCAGATGAGGAATCCGCACCCTCATGCCCACCTCAAGTTCCACATCGGGATTATGGGACGCAGCCGACTCACCATCGTCCACCCGGTCACGAATTTTCCGGCCCACATCATCCAGTTGATTACGCGCAGCCTTGACCACGCGCTTGCCTGCCTGATCGGCCTTAATTTCCCGCACAGCCGCCTCGATGACGCGGCGCCCCTCGCGCATCAATTCTTCCCCACCACGCCTGGTTTCTTCCAAAACTGATTTACGCTCTTTTTTCAACCCCTTGAGACGTTCCTCCAGTTCGGCATCGAGGGCTTTCTGTTTTTCCAGTGCAAGATGCATTTCATGCTGTTCATGGGCCAGCTCGCCTGCTCGACGATCCAAATCGCTGAGCAGTTTTTCGATTTGAACCCGTTCTTCGCCCGCCATTTCCCGGGCCCGGTCCAGAAGGTCCAAGGGCAGTCCCATGCGAGCGGCAATATCGAAAGCATGGCTGGTGCCCGGATCACCCACCCGAAAGGTGTACAACGGCAGCAGATCTTTTTCGTTGTAATCCATGGCCGCGTTCACCATTTGCGCATGGTCGTGTACCGCGGATTTCAACAACCCGAAGTGGGTACTGGCCAGGACCTGCGATCCTTGTTCGATGAGCCGTTCCAGCACGGCAAAAGCCAGGGCGGTGCCTTCGTGGGGGTCGGTGCCGCTACCGATTTCATCACACAATATCAGGGTATCGGGCCCGGCATCCTGCAAAAAACGACTCAATTGGCCCAGGTGGGCCGAAAAACTGCTCAGGGCTTCGGCGATGGACTGGTCATCGCCAAGATCAACCAGCAACTGGGTCACCAAAGGCAATCGTGTATCCTGACGACCAGGAACATCCCAACCGCATTGGGCCAGAAGACAAAACACCCCCACTGTTTTCAGGGCCACCGATTTTCCACCCGCGTTGGGACCGCTGATCACCAGGGCCTTGCCTTCGGGCGGAACTTCCAGTTCCAGCGGAACCACTTTGGGGAGTCCCGCAGCAAGATCGCCTTCACCCAAAGCTTCCATCAGCAAAGGATGACGCCCACCGGCAACGCGAATACTGGCGCCCTTTTCCAAATGCGGACGTTGGCCCCTGACCTGCAAACTCCAAAGCAGATGGGCGCGCACTTCATCCATCAACAGCATCACCGCGGCTGCCTCGAGCATGGCCTCGGAAGCCAATTCAACGGCCCGGTTCAATTCGAAAAGGATGCGCGCCTCTTCGGCTGCGATATTCAGGCGGGTTTCGGTCAGCTCATTGCTGAGGCGCACCACGCTGGCCGGCTCCACAAACAGGGTTGCCCCGGTTGCGGATCGGTCGTGAACGATGCCGTCGACTCTCGAGCTATCACCCGACCGCATGGGCAGGCAGAACCGATCCCCGCGCAGGGTGACTTCGTTGCCGGTGGTCCAGCCCTTGGCACGGGCGGCACCCATAGCCAGGTTCATTTCCTGACGAACGACCCGCTCCTGGCCGGCCACCGCCTTGCGCAGGCGGGCCAACAACGGGCTGGCTGCGTCGACAATGTAACCATCGCGATCAAGAGCCCGGCGAATGGCGCCACTGACTCCGCTGAATGTACTCATCTGGACCGCAGCCTCACCCCACAGGGGACAGCTGATGCGGGCCGCCAAAAAATAATCGCGCAGGGAGTCCAGATGTTCGGCAACGGTGGCCAGATGAACCAGGTCTGCACCCTCGTAGCGCACCGGGGCCGCCATCTCCAAGAGGGCCAGGCCATCTGACAGGTCCAACAACGGGGGCCACTGTCCCGATTGTCCGGACGGACGCAATTCGTCCGACAGGGCATGCTGAAATCCGATGGGACCTGATGAAACAAAAGGCTGGCGGGAAATGACGGACTCTGTAGCGCGACGGTTGCGGCAATGCCGGGCTATCTGGGCAGTGATGGCTGGCCATTCAAGCAAATGCGAAGCCCTCGGCGACAGCATGCCGGCGGCGGCGGCGCGATCATTGGCGATTCGTTGCAGGATTTCAATCATGGTTCAATAAAACTCACTGCTTCAAAGCTTCTCGGGCAGCTTTCTTGGCTTTTTCAGTGGCTTTGTCGGCGGCGTCTTCGGTCTCTTCCAAAACCCGCCTCCACAGTTCGTCAACATTTTGTCCACCGAGCTTGCGTGCAGTTTGGTAAAAGTTGGGAGCCGCATAATAAATGAACTCTCCCAGCGGCGAATCGCTGTATTCGGACTGAACGGATTTCCCGCCGGGCACATGGCTTATGGCCAACAGAACAACACTGGCAACCAGGACTCCGAGGGCAATGCCAACCAATGCTCCTCCAATCTTGTCCAACCAGCCAACAATCGTCAGACGAATCAGTTTGGACAACAACGTGGCCAGCAACCGGCTCAGCAAAAGCCCAGCAAAGAAGAGGGCCGCCCAGGAGATCAAGAGGGCCGGTCCTTCGGGAATACCTGTTTGTTCCATCATCCAGGGATTGACCACCGAGGCAAAACGAGCCGTCAAAATCAGGGTGACGAACACCCCCAAAATTTCGAGGACTCTTTTGACCACCCCATCGCGATAACCCATGATGCCGAAAAAGGCAATGATGGGCAAGGCAATGACCACTGCCAGATCCATGATTTACCCCATCAAGATTTTCTTCACCAAGGCACTGACCTTACCGCCATCGGCCCGGCCCGCGGTTTTGGACAGCACCAGCTTCATCACCTTGCCCATGTCCTGGGGACCGTCGGCACCGGCTTCCTCCACGGCAGCGCGCACGATCTTCTCCAGATCCTCCTGGCTCATTTCCGCAGGCAAAAACTCGGAGACTATTTTGAGTTCGGTTTTGGCTACCGCGCAGAGATCATCCCGGCCGCCTTCGCCGTAGCTCTTGATTTGGTCTTTCACTTTGCGGGCATAGGATGAAAGTATCTTCACCACATCGGCATCCTCAATTTCGCGGCGTTCATCCACCTCAACCTGTTTGACGGCAGCCTGCATCATGCGCAGCACACCAAGACGGTCTTTGTCCTTGGCTTTCATGGCGGTGATGATGTCAGCTTTCAGACGTCCCGCAAGTACGCTCTGGACCATGATATTCCCCTTTCCCGGAAACGGATGCCCCGGCTCACCGAAGCGACCTTATGTTTGCAATCCATCAAATACGAGCTGAGTTGGTCTGTCAACCTCGGGGAGGTCTCCGGGGGGAAAAATATTCTAATTCGGACCGGACCAGATCTGCCTCATCCCCTGCAACCCCGCCAAGGAGGCCGCCGCTGCCGTCTCCGCGCGCAAGATGTGGGGGCCGAGGGTGATGGGCTGCAATCCCAGCTCGAGAAAATTCTCCACCTCGGCTTCCGTCCAGCCACCCTCGGGCCCGATCAAGGCGGTCAGATGTTCCGGTAATACATCCGGGACCTGCGCTGCCAATTCCACCAGGGAGAGGGGTTTTCCCTTCAACCCGATTTCTTCGGGGATGGAACCGAACACCGTCAATCCGGGTGGCCGTTGCGCCAGAAAATCCCCCAGCAGGACCGGTTCAGACAACTCCGGCAGATACGACCGCCCACACTGTTTGATCGCCGATCGCATGATCGTCCGCCAGCGTTTGGATTTGTGACTGCCAGGCTCCAGAACCCCGTTCTCGGTCAACAGGGGCACTATGCGATGCACTCCCAGTTCCACCGCCTTCTCGAAGGCCCACTCCAGACGTTTGGCCTTTACCACGGCAATGGCCAGCACCAAAAGCGGCGCGGTAAATTCGTCATCATCACGTTGTACGGAAATAATTTCCAAAGTTGCCTGGCGGCGGTCACGTTTCACCAGGCGGGCGGCATATCGGTTCCCCCGCCCATCGGTGAGCACAACATTCTGCTCCCGTCCGCCACGCAACACCGTGCCGAGATGGTGACTTTCTTCCTTGTCCAGAGTGACTGTGTCCCCTGGCGCCGGGACCATCCCAGGTTCGGTTTCAAGAAAAAAGTGACGCACATGATCTCCCGGCTCATCAGTCGTTGAGGAATCAATCAGTCGTAAAGATGACGGCCGGGCGCAGGAATCCGCTTGGCCAAATCCTCACGCACTTCTTCCAGTTTGGCCTGGACATTCTTGTCCAGCTTGTCAGGAGTCCAGGCCAGCACCCGTACCAGCTGGTCGCCGGTGCCTGGACGATTCACGTGGGTGATGCCTTTGCCGCGCATGCGGAACACCTTGTGCGACTGGGTGCCGGCAGGGATTTTCAAAGCCACCTTGCCGGCCAGGGTCGGCACCTCCACCTTGGTGCCCAACATCAAATCCACGGGAGAAACGGGAACATCAATGAGCAGGTCGTCACCATGACGCACAAAAATTTCATTTTCCTCCACATCGAAGACCACACGCAAATGACCTGAAGCAGCACCCTGGACACCATGATCGCCTTTGCCCTGCATCTCCATGTAATTACCAGTACTGACGCCGGCGGGTACCTTCACTTCCAGCAGTTCTTCACCGCGCACCGTGCCGCTGCCCCGGCAGTTTCCGCAGGGATTGCTGACGGTCCGACCCTGGCCCTGGCATTTCGGGCAGGCCACTTCGGTCATCATCTGACCGAGCAGGGATTGACGCACCTGACGCACCCTGCCCATCCCGTTGCACTGGCTACAAGTCACGGGTTTACTGCCAGGGGCGGCACCGTCTCCATGGCAGGTACCACAAACTACCTGTTTGTTCACTTTGAGTTTTTTGGTCACGCCTCGGGCCGCGTCGGCCAGGGAAATTTTCAGGGTGATTTGCAGATCCCGGCCACGTTGCTGGGCACCACGCCCACCTCCACCGAACATATCGCCAAAGCCACCACCAGCGCCGCCCATACCGAAGTTTCGTAGAAAAGACTCCAGGGCGTCGTTCAGATCTACATTGAAGCCTCCGCCTCCATAACCACCACCATAGCCACCGCCTTCAGGAGCATGACCGAACTGATCGTATTGGCTGCGTTTTTTCTCATCCTTGAGTACTTCGTAGGCTTCAGTCGCCTCGCGAAACCGTTCCGCTGCGCTCTCGTCATCGGGATTCTTGTCCGGGTGGTGTTTGATCGCAAGCTTGCGGTAGGCTTTTTTGATTTCACTGACGGAGGCACCCTTTTGGATGCCCAAAACCTGGTAATAATCCCTTTTCGCGCTCATTGATGCCTCTTGTCCTGGTTACTTCATGTCCTGGTTGGCCAGGTCAACTTGAAACGATGACCCGTGCGGGCCGCAACACCATGTCTCCGTACTTGAACCCCTGTTGGACCACTTCGATGACCACCCCAGCTTCCACGCCTTCACGCGGCAGTTGGCCCACGGCTTCGTGCATGGCAGGGTCAAACTCACAATCGGCGGCTTCAATTTTTATTGCACCACGATCCTTCAGGGCGCCCTGGAATTTTTGGAAGATCAACTCCACACCCTCGCGCAAACCGCCGGCTTCGAGCTCATCATCGGACCTGTTCATCGACTCCAGAGCCCGCTCGAAGTTGTCGTAGACGTCAAGAAAGGCGCGAAGTGTTTCGGCCTGGGCAAAACGTCGGGCGTCGCCAACTTCCTTGCGCGAGCGTTTGCGCACATTGTCGGTTTCAGCCACGGCGCGCATCCACTTGTCGTGGAAGACGTCCCGTTCGAGGGTGAGTTGTTCTTCGGGGCTGAGTTCGGGTTCTTGTTCATTGGCTGAATCATCGGGTGAAGACGCATCCTGCTCCGATTCAGCAGAGACGCCCCCATTCACGGTTTCCTCCACAGCTTCATCATTCCCGGGATCAATTGCAGGATCAATTGCGGATTCACTCCTGGACTCGCCGACCTTTTCTTTCTTGCTCCGTTTGCTCATTTCTTCCGTGCCTTCCTATGGGTTCACCGGGTGATGCTCATCACCTGTTGCATTGCGTCAATACCGTAAAATGCTTGCTGATACCACATTCGCCTTGGCCCAAGCACGCCCAGCAATCCCTGGCGGCCGTCAAGATCAAACCGTCCCGTAAGCATGCTGAATTGCCGTAGCTCATCAAGGGGATTTTCCTGACCAATCCATACCCCAACCGAACCATGGGTCACTCCATCAAGTTGATCCATGGCCAAACGAATGGCTGCAGGTGATTCAATAAAACGCAGCAGGGCTTTCAATGGTTCGGGCTGGCCAAACTCGGGCTCACCCAAAATATTGGCAACACCTTCGAGCTGCACTTCCGGCTGATCCGCATCGCGGAACAGCTCCTTGCCCTGTTTGACAATGGTTTCTGCGCACCGGGTCACCGGATTGCACACCAGATCCACAGTTTCGAGAACTCCGTCGCGAATTTCTTCAACGGTTCGTCCGGCAACCCGTTGGCTGATCAACCGGGCAGCCTGTTCAATGACCGAATCGGTCTGGGGTTCAGGCAACTGTACCATACCGGTGTGTACCTGACTGTTGTCCAAAATCACCACCATCAGGACCCGGGTTGATGATCGGGGATAAAGCTCCATCCTCTGGGCCCGCACCTGATCGAGAGAAGGTCCCACGATGATGCTGATGTTACTGGTCAATCGGCTCAACAACCGAGCCAAAATCCCAATGCGATCCGGGTGACCCTGGGCACGCTGCAGGTCCAGGCGAACCTCCTGTCGAATTTCCTCTGGAATCACCCGGGTTCGCAGGGCCCAGCCAGTGCGCAATCGGTCCACGTAGAGACGATAACCCGCGTCGGTGGGCAAACGCCCGGACGAGGTATGGGGTTGCTCCAGATACCCTTCATCCTCCAGCTTTTTCATCACCTGGCGGATGGTTGCTGAACTCACCGCCGAACTCACCGCCGTGGTCAGAAATCGTTCGACCAGACCCGAGCTGACCGCCCGTCCCGTTTCGATATTCAGTCGCACAACGGCGTCAAGGATTTCGAGTGATCTCGTATCGATGGTTTTCATGATCCATACTGGTCCGAAGATCCGGGTTCAAGAGCAAAAACAAGGCTTCCTGCCTTGGCAAGGGCGAAAATAAGGTAATCAATGGGCATTTCCGCTGCAAGCAGGACGAACCATATCTTCAACGCTGTCCAAGAGCAAAAAACCCCTGGATGTCAATTTGATGAATCCGTCCTCCACCAGCCACAAGCCAGCCTTGTTCCCTGCTGCCAAATCGAGACTTTTCTCATCCAGCCAGGCCAAGGGCACACCCCGAGAGGTTCTCAGACCAAGGATCAGCCGCTCCAACAACCTGGCCGGTAACTCCAGCTGATCGATCATGCTTTCCGGAAGCCGATCGCTCTCCACCATTTCCAAGTATTGCCCCAAATCCCCATGGTTGGCGTAACGACGGGGTCCATAACAACCATGAGCAGCCGGCCCCAGTCCCAGATAGGGCTTTCGCAGCCAATAATTGCGGTTATGTCGACTCTCGGCACCCGGCCGGGCAAAATTCGAAACTTCATATTGCCGGATGCCACGGCCGGCCAGGTATTCTACCACCGCCAGGTAAAGTACCTCCGTGTGCTCATCCTTGGGCAGGTCAACCTTTCCCAAATGAACATTTTCCGCCAATTTCGTCCCCTGATGAAGCTCCAGAATGTACAAGGAAAAATGCTCCACTCCCAGATCCACAGCCTCGCTCAACTCTGCTAGCAGGGCATCCAAATGCAATCCCGGACCGATAATCCAGTCGGCACTCACCCGTTCAAAGGTGTTGCAGGCCAATCGCAGAGCCTTGCGGGCCGTTTCAGGCTGGCAGGCCCGACCCAATATTTGTAAAACCTTTTCATCCAGGCTCTGCACACCCAGACTTATGCGCCCCACACCCATTGCCCGCCAACTTTGAGCCATTTCTTCACTGAGGGATTCGGGATTGGCTTCACAGGTCAACTCGAAATCATCGGCCAGACGCAAACGGCCCACTGTGCCCTGGAGCAACCTTTCCATCAATTCCGGTTCCAGTTCCGAAGGAGTTCCACCGCCTACGTAGGTTGTCTGCAGGGTACGCCCCTTGCGCAAAGTCGGACAGTCGCGCAGGCGCAACTCAAACTCCCTGATCACCGCATCCACATAACGGGAACGGACCACCGATTGGTGGTCGGCCGTGCGCGAAAAATGACAGTAAGAACAAATAGAGCCACAAAAAGGAACATGAATGTACAGGCCCATGACAATCTGCTCTCAGAACCGGACTACTGAATCAGGTCCAGGATCCGGCTGAACCGAATCCGCTTTTTATTTTGGTCCCAGGACCAGTAAATGACCGCCGCTTTGCCCTTGATCAGCTTTACATCCAGGGGACCCCAGTAGCGGCTATCAGCACTGTTGTAGCGGTTGTCGCCCATCATGAAAATGTGACCCTCGGGCACGGTGTAGGGGCGATTGTGTCCCTCCCACGGCCAGGTCTTGATGCGCGGATTGCGCACATAAGCGCCCTGGTCCTTCTTCACCCTGGGGGCGGGACAGGATTCGGGATCGGTCCAGCTGGGAATGCAACTGTGGTCGCCGTCACGATCCCCGAAATTGCTTTCGTAGGCCTGGCCATTGACAAAGAGAACCCCATCGACCACTTCCACCGTATCGCCGGCCACCGCCACACAACGTTTGATGTAATCCAGATTGCGATCCTTTGGATAGGCAAAAACGATGATGTCGCCCTGCTTCGGCTCGCGGAAGCCAGGTACCTTCAAGGTGGGCAATCCCTTGACCAGGGTTTTTCCCAGCAGACGAATCCGCTCGGGCGTGCGCGGCCCATAGGTGAACTTTTCCACAAACAGGAAATCACCGATTTGCAGGGTTTCAAGCATGGATCCCGTGGGAATGGTGAATGCCTGGAAAGCCAGGGTTTTCAAAACCATGGCAATCAAAAGCGCACTGCCGATGGCCTTGGAATACTCCTTGAGTTTGCTTTCCTTGACGACGGGTTTGTCCTTTTTGGGGCCACCCACCATATTTTTAATCTTATCGATAATCGCCATTATATCTCCGGATCAACGTTCAACTTTAAGGACGGCCAGAAAGGCCTCCTGGGGAATTTCCACCGAGCCGACCTGCTTCATGCGCTTTTTGCCGGCTTTCTGCTTTTCCAGCAGTTTTCGCTTGCGCGAGATGTCGCCTCCATAACATTTTGCGGTCACGTTCTTGCGGAAGGCCTTCACCGTTGTGCGTGCCAGAACCCGGGTGCCCACGGCAGCCTGAATGGCCACGGTAAACATCTGCCGGGGAATCAGTTCCTTCAGCTTTTGACAGAGTTTCAATCCCCAGCTGAAGGAGTTGTCACGGTGCACGATGCAGGTCAGGGCATCCACCATATCGCCGTTGATCAACAGATTCAGACGAACAAGGTTGTCGACGCGATGGCACTTGTATTCGTAATCAAGAGAAGCGTAACCCTTGGTCACACTCTTGAGTTTGTCGTAATAATCGACCACCAGCTCATTCAAGGGCAAATCAAATTCGATGCAGACCCGCTCGGTGTCCAGGTACTCCATCTTGGTCTGGATGCCCCGGCGTTCGAGACTGATCTGAATCACCGGCCCCACATAATCCTTGGGAGTGATGACCGAAGCGTGAACAATGGGTTCGCGGATCTCGGCAATATCCTTTTCTTCCGGCAGATGAGCCGGGTTCTCGATGAGCATCTCTTGGCCATCGCGCAGCAGAACTTCATACTCCACATTGGGCAAGGTGGCGATCAGACTGAGGTTGTATTCGCGTTCGAGCCTCTCCTGGATGATCTCCATATGCAACAGGCCAAGGAATCCGCAACGGAAGCCGAATCCCAAAGCGGCACTGGTTTCTTTTTCCCAGGTGAGGGAGGCATCGTTCATCTGCATCTTTTGCAGGGCCTCGAAAAGATCATCGTATTGGTCGTTGTCCGTGGGATACAAACCGGAAAAAACCATGGGTTTGGCCTCGGCGTAACCTGCCAGTGGCTCCAGGCAACCTTCTTCCAAAAGGGTGATGGTATCGCCCACCCTGACGTCACGAACATCCTTGCTGCCAGTGGCGATATAACCCACCTCGCCCGCACTCAGTTTTTTCTGCCCCACACGCTTGAAGCGAAACCAACCGATCTCTCCCACTTCAAAAGTCTTGTCGTTGTTGAAAAGGCGAATTTTATCGCCCTTTTTGATGGTGCCCTCAAAAAGACGCACATAGGCCACCGCGCCAACGTAGGGATCAAAAATGGAGTCGAAAATCAAACCCTTGGGAGGTGCGTCGACATCTCCCGAAGGTGCCGGAACACGCTCCACGATTCCGTCCATAAGCTCCTGGATTCCCTCCCCGGTTTTGGCACTGACCATGATGATTTCATCGGGATCGCAACCAATCAGGTCGATGAACTGCTCGGCAATGAAGTCGGGACGGGCCGCCGGCAGATCGATCTTGTTGATCACCGGAATGATTTCCAGATCGTGCTCCAGGGCCAGATAAAGATTGTTGATGGTCTGGGCCTGCACACCTTGCACCGCGTCAACCACCAACAGGGCACCTTCACAAGCGGCCAAACTGCGGCTCACCTCGTAATGGAAATCCACATGACCCGGAGTATCAATAAGGTTCAGGCACCATGGGCTCCCCTGCGGATCAGTATAATCCATGCGGATGGGATGGCTCTTGATGGTGATGCCCCGCTCCCGTTCCAGGTCCATGCTGTCCAGAACCTGTTCCTGCAGATCTTTGCCCGTCAGGGTGCCTGTATGCTCCAGCAACCGATCGGCAAGAGTGCTCTTGCCGTGATCAATGTGGGCTATGATGCAGAAATTCCGCATTTTTTCCTGATTCGAGGCCATGTCTCCATCCAGGTTCAGGTCTTAAAGAACGCAAGGGCAAAGGCGATTATAGTAGTGCCAATTGTGGTTTCCAACAAATTGTTAGAAAATGTTTCGAAAACTCATTGGTGAGAGGTGTGGCTAGAAATTGTAGCCCCAGTGAAAGACAACAATTGTCGGTCCACTGGATGCACCTGGCATATCTTCGCCCAAATACCCAAACTGGCCTTCCCAATCTCTGGGCACGGGCATGGGATCTTCGTCAAATTGAAAAAGATGCGCCCCCACGTAGGCATCCAGGGCAATGATCAGCAAAACGCCTCCGGACCACCAGGCAAAATCCCGAACCTGCTCCCAGTTTTCGGTGGCCCGGGCGTCATAAAACCTTCGCTCCGACGAACCTTCTTCAAACCGCAGGCTGAATTCCTTGGCACGAATGGCTCGACGATCGCGCATCAGCATATTGGACCAATAGAACATCTCCACTCCAAAAGCCAACGCCGCACGCCAGCTGTTGTCGGTGTAAAGCTGGCCCCAGCCGGGAAACAGCGGTGTCATGAGTACGGCACCGGTGGGACTGATTCCATTGTCCCAGATATCGATGGGTTCAAGATCAAGAGCGACCTCATTGACAGCGGGAGGGTCCATGTTGGCGGTTGAGTCAGGCAAGTCCGCAGCAGGCTCCTGGCCCACCGCGAGGCAGGGCATCAGAAACATCAACAGAGCTGGCAAGGCCAGAAATTTCAAGTCGTCTCCAGGTTGCTTCGCAAGGACCATCGGGAAGGAACCCTCACCCGAATATTCTTCTTTTCGATTTGCACCACATGGGTGCCGGCTTCAAGGTAACCTGCCTCGCCGTCGCGGTGGTACCCCACTGGCTGGCTCACTGTAAACTCCAACCTGGTAAAACTCGACACCGAAATGGCCGGATGATCCAATCGCTTTCCCGAGGCGGCCCGGGGCAATTGCTGCATGGATGTCCAGGGCGACATAGGTTTGATCAGACAGGCGTCCAACTGACCATCGTCCAGTTTTGACTCCGGTGCGAAACGAAAACCACCTCCGGTGAAAGGCGAGTTGCATATTTCGGCCATGAGGTATCTTCCGGAGGCATCCAGAATCACATCATCACCGTGCTCGATTTTCCAATGAACTTCCTGTCCGAAATAATTCAACAGGGTGGCGACCGATGCCAGGGTGTAGCGCCGATGTCCCAGCCATCGCCACAGCTTTGCCGCCCGGTTGGAGATCAGGCCGCTGGCCAGAATCCCCAGGGAATTGATAAAAAAACCGCCGTCAAGGCTGGCCGTGTCCAACACCTGATCAAAACCGTTGCACAGCGTATCGAGGGCCTCATCCACCGTCAGACACCCCACTGCCCGGGCGAAATCGTTGCCACTGCCTGATGGCAACACACCCAAGGGGGTATCGGTTCCAGCCAATCCTTTGGCCACTTCGTGCACGGTGCCGTCTCCACCGAGGCTGATCACCAAATCCTTGCCTTCAGCTACAGCCTGTCGGGCAAGTTGGGTAGCATGGCCAGAATAATCGGTGGGACGAAATTCGGCCTGAAAACCTGCATGGGTAAGCAAACGCACAGCTTCTCGGCCACTGAGGCGTCCCCGAGTTGTACCGGCAAACGGATTGGCAATAACCACCACATGCAGCATGGAATCTAATTCTGGCGGAGGAGAATAAATGGCGGGAATGTGTGGGAATCGAACCCACCTCGGACGGTAAACGCGCCCGACAAAAGGATTTGAAGTCCCCGGCCGTCACCAGACGACACTCACTCCCGCGAGGATTTCTCTAGTCAGAATATGCGATCATCTCGATTTCCACCAGCACATCTTTTGGCAACTGCGAAACTTCCACCACGCTGCGAGCAGGCGGGTTGGCGGCAAAGAAAGTGGAATACACCGCGTTGATGTTGCCAAATTCGTTCATGTCGAGGATGAAGATGGTGACCTTGATGACGTTGTCGAGGGTCATGCCACCTGCTTCGACTATGGCTTTGGCATTCTCCAGGGCTTTTTGGGTCTGCTCTGTGGCATTGCTACCAACCACTTCCATGGTGGCGGCATCGAGGGGAATTTGCCCGGCGGTGAACAGGAAACCACCGGCCGCATTGGCCTGACTGTAGGGACCGATGGCGGCCGGGGCGCTGTCGGTTTTGATGATTTTGCGGGTCATGGGCTCTCCTTTGAAGTTTTTAAGGGCTATCGTTTTCGCGCAAATTCTACGATCTGCAGGAGCATCCGCCAACCCCAAAGATAACCTGCCCTATCGACCCTCTACTGCCAGTGTTCGAAATTGGTTTCGAACTTGATGGGCGCCACCAGGATCCAGGTTTCCTTCCCCGCCATCTTGAAAATATTTCGGAACCATCTTGAGCCCGAATTCCACCTTCCACACCATCGGTCAAACAATAAAAGGCTGCGGGAAAAACCCGCAGCCTTAGTTCTGTCAGCAACCGGAGTTACTTGACAGCCATTGATTTGTCAACCAGAACGTGAATTGAAGAAGCCCTGGCATTCAACTCAACAAGAGTCTTTTGAGTGCCTCCACCACCAACTCCATTGGCATCATTGTGGCAGCCGTAGCAGGCGAAATCAAGTGTGATGGCCCCATGTCCATTGGTATCAAGAGCTACACTTGTTCCCTCATCCGCGAACATATCGGCCATACCGTTGACCGATGTGTTGATGGTCCACAGGTGTGTGCTGACATCGCCATCATAGACGTTGACGGCAATGGCACTTTTCGATGCATTGGGCATGTGGCAGTCGATACAAGTGGCACCATAACCATGTGTTGTTTCGGCAATATTTGCATGGCTACCATTGACGTGACAGCCTATACAAGTGGTTGTTGTGCTCACCCCTTCACCAGGAGCGCCATCATCAAACTTAACCGAAGCATGTGGATCATGGCAGTCGTTGCACTGCGGTCCGAATGAAATGTTGTGTGGGGAGTTGTACCACTCATCATACTGTTCGTGGTGTTTGATAAATCCACCACTGGCTTCGATGATTTCGGGGGAGGGTGTCACGCCATCGTCGCCGCCACGGGTGTGGCACGTGCCACAGAAGTAGGAAGTATCGTCAATCTGCATGCTATAAGTGGTTGGCTCGAATACGTGCTGGTTACCCATGCCGTGACATTTCTCACAGCCGATTCCACCTTCAAAGAAAGTGCCCAGGAAACCTTCCATGCCATCCTGATTGTTGTCGGCAATGCCGTCATCAGAGTCTTCCCAGCCGGTGGTGTGACAGGCGCCGCAGTCGTAGACCTTGGTCTCGCCAGCGTGGTAATTGGAGAAGGTTTCGTTCTGGAAGTTCCACTGGTTGAGACCTTCTGCAGGAGTGTAGATGAAACCATCGTTTTGAATCCAGCGCATTTTCCAGCCGAAGCCACCGATGGTGTAGCTGAAATCATCCCAGGTTGTTCCAGCAGGTGGATCAATGGGAGCGTTGAAGTAAGCGGAAGGATCAGGGAAGTCCCCAGTTGGTGCTTCGCCATTGATCTTGGTCAACTTGTAGGGGTGACCAGAATGTTTCCACATATCGTGATTGGCATAATGACATATCGCGCATGCGTCCGAGCCAATATAACCAAGGGTTGGTAAGGTGGGTGGATCTACGGGATCGTTGTCGTTACAATCATCGGAGCAACCTGCCATAGCGAGTAAGCCTACAACTAGTAGCAAGAGTAGTAATTTCCAGTTTGCCATGATTATCCTTTCGGGGAAAAAGCTAATTTAGGGTGAGAGAAAATCACATGCCTGCCTAGTGCAGACGCCGTTAATAAAAAAACTACCAGCTTGCTGTGAGAAGGGAAGGACTTTTTATGACAAAGACATGACAAGCTCCACAAAGTGTTTAAAGACAGTAAATAAGATAATTTAGATACAATTTAGATAATTATGCAACTCCTTCTATTCACGCATTATATAAACTAAACACTGTTAAAGAATTGACATTAGTTTCAAAGTTAGAAAAACCAATTTTTTTTGAGAATAATGATCAGGAGTGTTCCTGCCGGGTTACAACCTTACGATAAAGTTCCCTTTATTGCTTTTAGTTGTTTGTTTTCCCCGAAAGTCACAGAGGTAACCTATATTTTACCCATCAGTAATCACATACCTGAAACCATGCCTGCCGTTTACTCCAAGATGCGGGCTGGGGTTTAGGCGGGATGCTGAGCGGCAGCGACGGGAAAGATCACTCCACCCCCCACCTCGCAATACTTTATACCATCCTGGTGGCACGCCAACCGGATCGAACTCTTCATCTGCATAAACATTTTTATACCAGTCATTGCACCATTCCCAAACATTGCCGTGCATATCATACATGCCAAATGCATTGGGGGTAAGCTCTCCAACCCGATGGGTCCAACCGCCTCCATTGCCACAATACCAGCCGTGGCTTGCGAGGGACGGTTCATGTTCACACCCAATTTCAGTTATTTCTCCACCAGTATAAGCGGTTGTGGTGCCGGCACGGCAGGTGTACTCCCACTCCGCTTCCGTTGGAAGTCTGTAGCCTTGTGCTGCGTATGGCGCACCGTCGTTGCATTTCCAGTTATTGGGGTCTTCATGATCATAAGCCCTTGGCAATCCTTCTTTCATACTGAGCCAGTCACAATATGAGGCCGCCCCAAACCAGTTGATTTCAATGACCGGATGGTTTTCCATACCTGCGTCAATAATAAAATTTGTTCCGTCGAAGGAGATTTCACAGTCTTCATCGTCATCCATGTCCAGAAGTTCCAAAGCTGAGCCGTCAAGATTGTCGTACAACCTGGTGCCCACAACCGAGCAGTAGCCGTTGTCCAGAGCCCATTGTGCGAGATCCGCGTATTGCTGGTTGGTAACTTCAGTTGAGAACATGTGAAAATCATTGGTGAGAGTCACCGGGTGTTGACCCTCATCACCGTTGTGCCCAAGTTCGTCCTCGGATGAACCCATGGTAAAGCTTCCGGCCTGGATCAAAACCAACTCGCCAGTTATTACCGGTGGTGGGGTAATGGGGTTGTCATCGTTTTCGCTGCACCCGAAAACCAAGAGAACCAAGAGAACCAACAGACTTAATCCAATGAAGCATCGACGCATTGTCTTTTCCTCTGATTTAGTGGCTTTTAGCATAACAAAACATAGTCTAAGATCATACTGATTTACAATGTTTTCCTTGTAAGTTTTGCAGGAGCTGCAATTCAGCCGGCCATCGACAGCGTCCCCATCTTGGAAAAAGGGCGATTCCAACCGGAATCGCCCTCAATAAATGGGATGTCCATTCCAAGAACTATTCCACAGTAACAGCTTTGGCCAGATTCCGCGGCTGATCCACATCCTCACCACGAATAACCGCAATATGATATGCCAACAACTGTAGAGGGATCACCGACAGTAACGGCGTCCATATGTTCATGGTCTTGGGAATGGTGATCACATGGTCACTGAGGTCCGCAATTTCGGTGTCCCCCTCGGTGACAATGCTGATGATCTTGCCGTCACGAGCCCGAACTTCCTGCACATTGCCCACAATCTTCCCGTAACTACCGTCCTTGGTGGCAATCACAACAACGGGCATTTCCGGATCAATGAGCGCGATGGGACCGTGCTTCATTTCCGCCGCGGGATAACCCTCGGCATGAATGTAACTGATTTCCTTCAGCTTCAGCGCGCCTTCCAGGGCAATGGGGAAGTTCACCCCACGTCCGAGGTACAGACAATTGGAGTGCTTGGCGTAAACCTCGGCAATCCGCTTGATGTGATCCGATTGGTCTAGAACCTTCTGCACCAACTCGGGAAGTTTTTCCAACTCGTTCAGCATCTGCGTACCACGGTCGGCGCTCAAGATATTGCGCCTTCCCAGCAGGATGGTGAACAGGGCCAGAATCGTCACCTGGCTGGTAAAAGCCTTGGTCGAAGCCACCCCGATTTCGGGACCGGCGTGGATATAAACCCCACACTCGCTCTCCCGGGCAATGGTCGAGCCCACCACATTGGTGATGCCCATGATCTTGGCCCCCTTGCGCTTGGCTTCGCGCATGGCCTCAAGGGTGTCGATGGTCTCGCCGCTCTGACTCATCACCAGACACAAAGTTCCAGGCTCAATAATCGGCGAACGATAACGGAACTCGGAAGCATACTCCACTTCCACCGGAATGCGCGCATACTCTTCCAACAGGTATTCACCCACCAACCCCGCATGCCACGAGGTACCGCAGGCCAGAATCACGATCCGACGAATATTGCGCAGTTCCCAATCAGTAAGATGGATGCCACCGAGTTTCACATCACCGGCCTCAGCCAGAATGCGCCCGCGAAAACTGTCCTTGATGGTTTGGGGTTGCTCAAAAATTTCCTTGAGCATGAAGTGCTCGTAGCCACCCTTTTGAATGGCGTCCAGGTCCCAGGTAATCTCCTGGATTTCCTTGGTGACGGTTTCGTTGTCGATGTTGAAGGTGCGTACACCTTCGGGGGTCAGGGTGACCATGTCTCCGTCATCCAGATAGATAACCTGACGGGTTTGCCCCATGATGGCCGCCACATCGCTGGCCAGGTAGTTCGATCCTTCACCCACACCAACGACCAGCGGGCTGCCCCGCCGAGCACCGACGATCAGGTCAGGATGATTCTTGTGGGTCACAGCGATGCCAAAAGCACCATCGACAACCTGCAGGGCCTGCTGCACCGCATGGACCAGATCATCCTTGTACAGTTCATCTATCAGGTGAACCAGCACCTCGGTATCGGTGTCCGATTGGAAGACATGACCCTGTTTGGCCAAGTTCACTTTCAAAACACCAAAGTTTTCAATGATGCCATTATGCACCAAGGCGACATCGCCGGAGGTGTGAGGGTGGGCGTTGACCGCATTGGGGGCACCATGAGTGGCCCACCGGGTGTGACCGATACCGCAGGTGCCGATCATGTCGCCCGCTTTGAGTTTGGCCTCCAGATTTCGGATCTTGCCCTGTTCTTTCACCACATGCTGCCCGTCGGGACGCACAATGGCCAGACCGGCGCTGTCATAGCCACGATATTCCAGACGTTTCAAACCCTCCAAAATAATATAGGCCGCGTCTTTCTTACCTGTAACTCCAACAATCCCACACATATCGATCCTCCTGAATATTTTTCGGATGTTTCCCTATCATCCTGAATATGATAACCATCCACAGTGTCACCCGCATTCCAGGGTGCTTTTTTTGGCTGTCAAACAGTTGATTTGACTCTATTTATCAATTCGACAGCAGTGGCTTCGTCTTGAGCTTCGGCAATAATGCGCACCACCGGCTCAGTGTTGGAAGGTCGCACATGCACCCAAGCTCCCTCTGCCACCCATTTCAGGCCATCTCGCGAATCAATAACCCCGGGCCCGAGTTTCAGCAATACATCTTCCAGGGCCTTTCCGGAAGGTAAGTCTTCCGCCGCCACCTTGGTTTTGACCATGGAAACGGGAGGCAAATCGGCAACAATATCTCCCAGGCTGCCACCGTGTTCGGCCACCGCCTGCAAGACCATGGCAATGCCCACCAAGGCATCGCGTCCCGCATGAATGGTCGGATAAATGACCCCGCCATTACCCTCTCCACCGAGGATACAATTCTCAGCCAAAATCGTCTCCACCACGTTGGCCTCACCCACCGGGGTACGATGCACCTTGCACCCATGTTTGGCGGCCACCACTTCTATCAGGCCGGTGGTTGAAAGATTGACGGCCATGTCCCCGGGCGTTTTTCCCAACAGGAAATCGGAGGCGATGACCAAAGTCATCTCTTCACTCAAAGCCACACCCCCGCCGTCGACCAGGGCCAGACGATCCACGTCCGGATCCACGGCAAAACCCATGTCCGCACCCTGGGCCACCACTTCGGCACACAGATCCTTCAAATGAGCAGGTGTGGGTTCGGGATCATGGGGAAAATTACCAGACATCTCGCAAAAGAGCGGTGTGCAACGCACTCCCATGGCCTCCAGAAGGCGAGGCACGATGCTGCCTCCGGCACCTTCCACCGCATCGACCACTGCGTGCAGACCTCTACTGCGAATGCGATCCACATCCAACCAGTCCACCCCCATGATGGCGTTGAGGTGCTGCTGGTCGGCTCCCTGACGCTCCACCACATGGCCCAGTTTGTCCCAGGCCACATGCCCAGTGCCGTCTTCATGGCGCTGACGAACTTCCCGATTGTGGGCCGCGGTCAGAAACAAACCATCGCCCTGCAAAAACTTCAGGGCATTCCATTGCTGGGGGTTGTGACTGGCAGTGATAATGATGCCGCCAACGGCATTGCTTTCCTGAACGGCCACCTCAACGGTGGGCGTGGTAGTGATACCGATATCCCAAATTTCATGGCCGGTGGAAGCCAGAGCAGCAGCCACCGCGTCGAAGACCATGGGACCGCTGGGACGACTGTCACGTCCCACAACCACGGGGCCGGCGGGCAGCCAGGCACCATAGGCGGCGGCCCAGCGCGATACCGTCACCGCATCGAGGCCGTCACCGATCACACCACGAATACCGGAAATGCTTATACGAAGAGGCAAAAGAGTTCCTCCTGGAACCGCCGACTTGGGTCGGCATGACGAGAAGATGTCTTCGGGATACTACCAACGGGGAGCCCGGTGCACAAAGAATAAAAAAACCCGCCAAAAGGCAGGCTTTAAATTTTCATTCGAAAAAAAGCTGGAGCTGGTGTGCGGAATCGAACCGCAGACCTTCTCATTACGAGTGAGATGCTCTACCAACTGAGCTACACCAGCCCGCAGATCCTCAAGGCCGATCTTCCGGAATGCATTCACTAGTCCCCACGGCCGATCTTCCAGAATGCATACCCAAGGCCTCACGGCCGATCTTCCGAAGGAAGATTTTCTGAATGATCTAGTGGTGCCTGGGGGCGGAATCGAACCACCGACACCATGATTTTCAGTCATGTGCTCTACCAACTGAGCTACCCAGGCACCAAAATGTTCCGGCCTGCGACCGGGAGCGAGAATAAAACACAAACGAGAGAGGAAAGTCAAGGCGCGGACGTGATTTTCCGTCCGCGCCGTCATGTGGTTGGTCAGGTCAGTGGGTATGCGTTCCTGTCAGTTGTTTGATGGCGCTGATCACCTCGTCCAATTCGAACGGTTTGTACATGCAGGCATCGGCCCTCGACCAGGTGGAGATAAAGCGTTCGCGCTCCCGGGATTCCACCTTGCGGGCAGTCAACAGCATGATGGGGAAGGACATTGCTTCAGGATCATTGTCCATCCACTCCTTCAACATGCGACTGACCTCATAGCCGTTGCAGCCGGGAAGCATGACGTCCAGGATCATGAAGTCCGGCGGCTGACGTTTGGCCTTCTCCAACCCTTCAAGCCCATCAATGGCTGTGGATATCTCAAAACCACGTCGGCCCAGACTGTATTCCAGGGTTTCCAGAATATCGGGCTCATCGTCCACTACCAGAATCTTGATTTTTCGATCCATTCGTCTTCCTCCGGTGCTCTCGGCACGGGGTTTTTGGTTCTGTCCATAGCATCGGCAACTATTTCAATCCATTAACCTGTTTTTGGCTTGTCCTGTGGCTCCATCCAGCGTGGCAGATCAATGCGCACCTTGGTTCCCAGCCCTGGTTTGCTTTCCAGCTTCATTCCACCGCCCATCGCCTGGACCAATCCCTGGGTTATGTGCAACCCCAAACCTGAGCCGACAGCTTTGCAATGGTTCTCGTCATGGACTCGCTTGAACGGTTCAAACACCTGTGACAGGGCTTTTTGGTCCATTCCCGGGCCGGTGTCCGTGACTATGATGTAGAACTCATCCCCGCCCGCACTTTCTCCAATGCAAACCTCGACCCGTCCCCCTGAGGGAGTAAATTTGATGGCATTGCCCACCACGTTTGAGACCATCTGCACCATTTTGTCCTGATCCACCCTGGCGGAAAGGGAGGCAGGCAGGTTTTCGGCCACAAAAATCAAACCAGCCATACGTGCCGACTCGGCGTGCAATTCAAGAGCCTCGCCCAGGACCGGGGCCAAGTCACCCTCCACCAGTTTAAATACCAGGTTGCCGGCCGCAGCCCGGGAAGTATCCAACAGATCCCCCACCAAACGATCCAGGCGCTCAATGTTGCGCATGGTCATGCCCAGGAAGTGCTCCTGATCTTCATTCAGGACACCGGATTCTCCGGTTCGCACCAGATTTAGGCTGCTTTTCATGGAGGTAAGGGGAGTACGCAGTTCGTGGTAGAGGGTGCTGACGGTTTCAGCCAGGCTTTCGCTCCGGGGTTCAGCTGTGGACGTCCTGCGCAAAGTCAAGACCCGGTGTCCTCCAAGGGTCACCTCTGGCCCAATCGTGATTTCAATTTTAGGACACCCATCCTGAGCACCGGACACCACATCCCGCCATGTTCCATTGGCTGCCAAGCGGACCATGGCTCCTGTCAACCAGCGTTGCCACAACTGTGGGGAAGTGCCTACGGTTTCGCACAATAGATCTTCACAGGCTGGATTTGGCAAGATAGGTTCATCAGCAGCGTAGACGGCCAGAGCCACCGGTGCAGAGAGGAAAATTTTCCGGAAAAGATCCGGAATATTTTTCCTTCCCAGAGTTTCGAGAATAGACAACTCTGAGTCAATTCCTTGTGTTCCAACCACTTGCATCTCACCACCTCTTTATTCAATTCCATCAGAGGGAGAAACTGCAAAGGGTATGCCAAGGGGGTTTTGGATTTTCAGCCAAGAATTTTCTTCAAATATCGTCCGGTTAAGGATTTTTCAACATTGGCCACCTGTTCAGGTGTGCCCTGGGCCACAACACGCCCTCCATGTTTTCCTCCACCAGGCCCTAAATCGATAACCCAATCCGACTGGGCAATCAGATCCAGGTTGTGCTCAATGACCAATACGGAGTGTTTTCTCTCCACCAACTCGTGCAAAACCTTGACCAAAGCCCGCACATCTTCGGCGTGCAAACCCGTGGTGGGCTCGTCCAGAAGGTAGAGATTGTTTTTTCCAGACGGCATGGCCAGCTCCCGGGCCACCTTGAGTCGTTGGCTCTCACCACCACTGAGCGTTGGTGCCGGTTGCCCCAGGGTTAGATAACCCAAGCCGACTTTCTTCAATAGCCAAAGACGCTGGCTGATGGAGTTCACATCCCCAAAGAACTTCAGGGACTGTTCCACCGTCATGTCCAACACCTGGGCCACGTTCAATCCCTTGTAGCGAATTTTGAGGGTGCTGGCGTTGAAACGTTTCCCACGGCAATCTTCACAGGGTACAGTGATGTCTGCCATGAACTGCATCTCCACCCGGTGGTAGCCCATGCCTTGGCAGGAGGTGCAACGACCACCGGCGGTGTTGAAGCTGAAACGACCGGTGCTGTAGCCTTTGGCCACGGCTTCCCTCGTGCCGGCAAAAAGTTCGCGGATGGGACCCAGAATCTGCAAATAGGTGGCCGGATTGGAGCGACTGGTTTTGCCGATGGGCGTTTGATCCACCTGGATCACCTTGTCCACACCATGGGAGCCTTGAATGGAAGAAAAGGGAAAGGCTCTCCCGTTACCACCTACCACGCGGGTTGTCAAACCATCAAAGAGGCAACCATTCATCAGACTGCTTTTGCCCGAGCCCGAAATTCCCGTCAGAGCTACAAAACGATGAAGGGGAATGCGCACATCGATATCCCGCAGATTGTGCAAACGCGCGCTCTTGACCACCAGCCACTGGTTTGTCCTGATCTCCCGAATGCCGGATTTTAGATGTGGAACCTCGCCGCGCATGTACTTGGCGGTGACCGTCTCCCCTGTGGCGATCAACTTTTCCAAGGGGCCCTGGTAAACCACATGACCACCGTTGCTGCCGGCACCGGGTCCCATCTCCACAAAATGATCGGCAGCTCTCAGCACCGCCAAATCGTGTTCCACCACCACCACCGTATTTCCCCCTGCCACCAAATCGTGCAGGGTGGCGATGAGACGGTCCACATCGCCGGCGTGCAACCCGCAGGTGGGCTCGTCCAGCACATAAAGCGTATCGACAAGGCGAGCGCCCAGGGCGTTGGCCAGGTGAATGCGCTGGGCTTCTCCACCGGAAAGGGTTCGTGTCAATCGGTCCAGAGTCAGGTATCCGAGCCCGACCCGGTTCAGAAAAGTCAACCGGTTGATCACGTCTTCGCGCACTTCACCCGCAGCTGCGATGGCGGTCTGGCTCATGCGGATGCCGTTGATTTTAACCAGGGCGTCCTCCACGGAAACAGACCCGATCTGCCCCAGGTGCATGCCCTGAACCTTCACCGCCAGGGCTTCTGGCCGCAATCGACTGCCACTGCACGCCCGGCACAGCGTATCGCCCATAAAACGACGTGTAAAAAACCTGTGGTGCCCGCGTTTCATCTCCTTGCGCATCTTGATCAAATAGGGAATCACACCGGCGTAACCCTTGTCTCCGCCTTCGAGAACCCGAAGCTGCTGTTTGCGTCTCAGTTTGGCAAAAGCAACATCGGTGGGGATCTTCTGTCGCCCGCAAAAACGCAGCAAAGCAGTGAACTGGCGGCTGAAACTCTCGGTCTTCCAGGGTTTGACGGCCCCTTCGCGCAGGGTCAGGTCGGGGTCGGGAATGATTCTATCTTCGTCGAATTCCAGTTTGTTGCCAAAGCCCTTGCATGCCGCGCAGGCTCCTTCAGGAGAGTTGAAGGAGAACAATCGGGGTGTCGGTTCGGGAAAAACCCGGCTGCAGGTGTTGCACCGCAAATCGCTGGAATATTCCTCGCGCCATGAGCCGTCCGCAAGACGCACCACGGCCCAGCCGTTGGCTTGCTCCAGGGCCAGTTCCACCGCTTCGATGAAACGGGAACGCGACTTGGACACCAACTTGAGGCGATCCACCACCACATCAATGGTATCGGCAGAAGTGGGCAGAGGGCGCATTTCCAGCTCGGGGTCATCCAGCCTGATTGTCTCACCGTTGAGAACTGCACGCTGGAAACCCTGGGCCAGCAAAGGCTCCCACCAGCCGATGGCCGCTGTCTCGCCCGAGACAACCTGTGGGAAGCAAACCATCAACAGGGTTGCTTCTACCTGTTCCTTGCGCACGGCACGCCAAATGCTCCCCGGAGTTTCTTTTTCCACCTTCTGTTCACAATCAGGGCAAACAATCTTTCCCACCCGGGCCCAAAAAACGCGCAAATAGTCGTTGATTTCAGTGACGGTCCCCACGGTGCTGCGCCCGCTGGTCACTGCGTTGCGCTGTTGGATGGCGATGGCCGGGCTGATGCCGTCGATCCAGTCCACATCCGGTTTGGGCAGACGGGCAAGGAACTGCCTTGCGTAGGTGCTCAGCGACTCCACATAGCAGCGCTGGCCCTCGGCGTAGAGGGTATCGAAAACCAGGGAAGACTTCCCTGAACCGGAAAGGCCGGAAACGGCGGTCATGGTGCCCCTGGGAAAATCGACGTTCACGTCTTGCAGATTGTGCTGGCGCGCGCCTTTGATGCGGATCCACTCGGTCAAAACTTACCTCGGATGGCCAAAATCCCTTAGTCGATCAAAAATGATTGGGTGCGAATCGATCAAATACGATAACAGAGGTTTGCCCTAACGCCAATCTGAATTAGTTTCAAGGCATGATTCATCCCTGCCAACTGAAAGGCAAAACATGTCCGAAGAGTTCAAGAACCTGCTCACAACCATCGATACGCTGCGAAACCCCGGCGGCTGTCCCTGGGATCGCAAACAAACCCTCCTGAACGCCGCGCGATACCTCATGGACGAAGCCGGGGAATTGGTGGAGTCGGCACTCCAGGGTGACGCCGAAGGCTGCGAAGAAGAGTTGGCCGACCTGCTTTTCATGACCAGCTTCTGCACCCGCATCCTCAGTGAGACCCGGCCAGTGGACATGCACGACATCGCCCGCATCGGCAATCAAAAACTCATCCGTCGGCACCCCCATGTTTTTGGCGGGGCCGATGCCAAAGACACCAGCGAGAGTCAGGAGCGCTGGAATGCCATCAAGGCCGAAGAAAAGCGGGCCAAAGGCCTCGACCCGGACAGGGAATCGACCCTCAAGGATATGCCGGCCAGCACCGCGCCTTTGCATCAGGCCTACAACTATCAAAAGGACGCCGTGGGCGTGGGATTCGACTGGCCGAACATCACCGGAGCGTGGGAAAAGCTTAGTGAAGAGCAGGCGGAATTCGAGGAAGCCATCTCCAGGGACGACCGCGAGGCCATGGAGCACGAGCTCGGAGATGTTCTCTTCTCGGTTGTGAATGTGGCCCGCTGGTTGAAGATCCAGCCGGACATGGCGCTGCGCCGGGCCAACAACCGCTTTCGCTCGCGCTTTCATCTGGTGGAAGAGGAGTTTCAGAAGGAGGGCAGGAAAATGAAAGACGCCCCCATTGAAGAACTGGAGGCATCCTGGCAGCGGGCCAAAAAGAAATTGGCCAAGGGGTAATAATTTTAGGTTGTATCTGAGTTGGCAACAAGGTCGGCAATCCTGACCCTATTCAGGGCACCCATCGTCATCGTCCACCCCATCATAATCTTCAGGCTCGTCGGGACAGACATCCTGGTCGTCGACAATCCCATCGAGATCGTTGTCCAATTCCGGGCAACCGTCACCGTCTTCAAAGCCATCCATATCTTCGGGGGTGTCGGGACAACCATCCACCTCGTCGGCAATGCCGTCGCCGTCGCGGTCCAGGAAATCATCGGGACAACCGTCGTCGTCGCGATGGCCGTCAAAGTCTTCGGCCTCGTTGGGACACAGGTCCCAGCGGTCCAGGATGCCGTCGCCATCGTTGTCCGGATCCGGGATGCCGTCGTAATCCTCCCAGTCATCGAAATCTTCAGCTTCATTGGGAGCACCGTCCAGTTCATCGGGGATGCCGTCGCCATCGTTGTCAAAATCGGGGCAGCCATCGCTGTCCTGGTAACCGTCCAGATCTTCAGGGGACAAAGGACAGAAGTCCTTGCGATCGACGATACCGTCGCCATCCCTATCGCGCCCGCCAATGGAGAACTGGCGAGAGATGCCCACCTGCATGACCCACTCGGGGAAGGCCGGATCCCAACCGGAGTCGGGGTCATCCTTCATCAGGCTGGTCAGGTATGAGGCATGCAGGGCCCACCCTTCCACTACGCCCCAACGCAAGCCCGCACTGATGGCCGAGAACTGTTCCTTGTTCGAGATCACACCCGTTCCCTGGAAACGGTCCTGGCTGTATTCCACCCACAGGGAAGTCGTGTTTTTGCGAAACTCGATGGCCGTGCGGAAAAGCATCTGATCGTTGGCCGAGTCTCCTCCAGCCTGTTCGCTGGAAGGATAGCGTGGAGTCCAGGGTTGAAACCCCTGCAGGCCCATACCGTAGCCAAACTCTTCTGCCTTGTTCCAGCGGTAACCCAAATTCAGATGCAGACGCAATTCGGGCACCTGGTTATCTGTCCAAAAACTCCAGGTGAGGGCAGCGCCGGCCATGGGAGAGAAAACATCTTCGGTAAGACCTTCGGTACCCACGGGCAGATTGCCTCCGGCGTACAACGCGCTGTGCAGCCGGGAAAAAAGCACCGGACCGCCCACGGTGGCTTGCCAGGTGCCATCGGCCAAACCACTGCCCGATTCCGGGATCCACTGGCTGCCACCGCTCCAGGTGCGCATGGGCAACTCCGCCGAAAGCTGCAACCAGGACCGGGGACCAGCTTCAACGCGCATGAACCAATCGAATTGATCTATTTGTTCAAGCAATCCTGCCAGCTGGTAGACAGTACTATATTTCCGAAAACCGAAACCAACGTTCAGCAACCCGTCTGCAGGGATCACCGCACTGGTCGCCAGCGTCAGATGCGAGGAGTCCTGGTGATGGGAAAGCACGGTACGATCCTGGGTAAGGTATTTATCTTCCTGACCCGAGACCAACCTGGGAAACAACAGGAGCAACAGCAGGGATGACCACCAAAGAGATTTCAAGCTTCGGCTCCCGAGTTATTGTCGGTGGTCTCATCGCTGCTTTCGCCGCTGCTTTCTTGGGAGTTGTCGTCGGATTGAGCAGCTTGCTTCTTCTCCTCATCAACAAAACTCAGCTGCAATTCCAACACCGCCCCATCCATAAAGCGCAACAAACTCTCGGGTGTATCCTGCCGGCACTTCACCTTCAGCATCTCAAGAATATCGATGGTGGAGGCCGCTCCGGCCAGATCCGCTTTCATCTCCCCGGTGGCCGGGTTCTGGATCCTGCCCAATTGCTGCATGGCCGCAGCCTGAAGGGAGGAGAACAATCCCATCAGCAGATGGTCGTGCTTGGTCATCTGAATCTCGTTCATGCCTTGACCTTTCCTTCGGACCCGTTCAGGGGAAGATCGAATTCGTCATTGACCGAACCAATCACCGATTCAATCAAGTCTTCCAGGGTGATCATACCCAGCGGGCTGCCACCCGGATCCACCACTACGGCAACCTGTTGTTCCTGATGTCGAAGCTCTTCAAAAAGTTCAAAAGGCGACATTCTCACATCCACCAGCAAAAATGAACGCCATAATTTCCGGGGTACCGGTCGATCATGGTCATCACGGCTCAAAAAGAGCAAATCGCGGATCAATACATACCCTTGCAGGTCCCGGATATCACCTCCGGTTATGGGCAGACGGCTGAATCCACTTTCGGCAGCCAAGCCCAGACACGACGCTACCGTCGCCTCCTCACCCACGGTCATCAAATGGTCCAAGGGGCGCATGATTGGACCAAGGGTAAGACCCGCCACCTCCATGAATCGGTCCAGAATCTGGGCAAACCGCTGGTCCCCCGGGGCAGGTACCGAATTTGTGAGCAACAGGGCGGCCAGGTTTCGCCGGTCCAGGCCAACTTCGGCTTCGGCACCACCGGTGGGCACCAACCGTAGCAAAAATTTTGAGTAGGCCAGCAAGAAGAACCGCACCGGGGCCAGCAAAACCATCGCCACCCGGATGCCAGGCACCGAAGCCATGGTCATCACTTCGGGAAATTCCCGATAGACAACCTTGGGCAGAATCTCACCAAAAACAATCACCAGAAACGAAACGAAAAGCACGGCCAACCACTGTCCGTCGGATCCGAAGCGTTCGGTCAAGCCCACCGTGACCACAGCACTGATGATGACGTTGAACAGGTTGGTGCCCACCAGACAAGTCAGGATGGGGTCTTCAATCTGTTCGAGTTGTTCCCGCAGACGCTGTCCCCGCTTGGTTGCCGCTTTGCCGCTGCTGCGCAACCGCACCCTGCTGACACTCATGTAACCGGTTTCAGTTCCCGAAAAAAAGGCGGACATGATCAGGCTTACCACGGCAATCCCCACAATGGCTGGCCAGCCCAGGGAAATGGAATCATGCATTGGGACGGTGCCGCCGGTGGCCAGGTAGATCATTCGCCAGCCCCATTTCCGGACAAGTCCAGGCCTGCGTCCGAAAGCATGGTCAATTTTATCCGATCCACACGGTGGCCGGTCATCTCCAAAACAGTCAGGTGTCCTTCATCCAGGGTGATGCGGTCGCCGGGCTTGAGCACCCGACCGAGACGGGCCATCATGAAGCCTGCCACGGTGCGGTAATCCTTGTGGGGCGGCAGCGACAATCCACAGGTTTCCAGCAGCTCCCGCAAATCCGTGCGACCGCCGATCAACCACCGACCATCGCCCAGGGAAACCAGCTGGGAATCGTGAATGGCGGAATCCATCACCGGGCCCATCAAGGCCTGAAGGCAATCGGCCATGGTTACGATGCCGGTAAAATCGCCATGCTCATCGACCACCGCAGCGAGATGAGCCCTGCCCAGTCGCATTTCAGCCAGCAGGGCGGCCACATCCTTGCTTTCGGGCACAAAGAGAAGGGAGCGCAACTGGTCTTTGAGTGGATATTCCAACTCGTAGCCGGATTTGCCCAACAGGTCTTTCATGTGAAAAAAACCAACGGGTATATCCTGCCCTGTTTTCATCACCGGGTAACGATTGAAACCCGCGCGGCGGGCAGTGGCCAAGAATTGTTTGAGATTCATGTCCCGACGCAGGGTCACCACCGAAGTGCGCGGTGTCATCACCTGCACCACTTCCAGATCCTCCAGCCAAAGCAAACGCGCCAGGGAGCGGCCTTCGGTTTCGGAGAGGGTTCCGTCATCCACTGCCAGATCGCAGGCAACCTGCAACTCTGCCGTGTCCAGAGGACGGCTACCCACATTTTCCAGAGGGACAATCCGCAGAACAAAACCCACCAGCAGAGCCAGAATTTTCAGCAGGGGCCAGGTCAGCCACAGCCAGAGCTGCAACAACGGTTGGGCCAGGATGACTATCGTGTGGCGGAAACGCAGTGCCAACATCTTGGGCGTAATTTCACCAAGCAGAAGCAGCAGAAGGGTCACCACCGGAACCGATGCGGCCACCCCACCGGCTCCAAACCAACGCAGACAGAGGCTGGTGGCCACCACGCTGGCGGCAATGTTGACCAGGAGGTTGCCGATCAACAGGGCGCTCAGAAGATCATAGGTACGCCGGAGCAAGCGAGCAACTCTTTGGCCGCTAGCCGAGCCTTCGCGCTCAAGTCGGGCGATTTCCACGGATCCGAGGGAAAAGAAGGCTGTTTCCGAACCTGAGAAGGCTGCGGACAAGACCAATAGGATCAGCAACAGGATCAAGTCCAAAACAAAACACCCTTGAAAGGCGGATGGAGATTTCTCAGTGATTCGGTGATGTTAGCCGTTCCGGTGCGGCGGGGCAAGGTCTACCATAAATGAGGATTTTGCGATGCAGCCCATTTCTGAGTCCCGAGAGCAAACGCTATGGCGTTGAAGTGGCCTCCTCCCTGCACTTTTCCCGCCATACGACCAGGATTGGCCACATTCTGCACCGTTTGCCACAATTTGTCCAACTG
>JAJRZA010000068.1 GCA_024275485.1 Candidatus Krumholzibacteriota bacterium
CGGATCTTTCGTGATCACATTGAGTTACCGGAACGTTGGTCGGAATACTACGATGGCAAGGTCAAGACCCGGGCATTGGAGAGGAACTGTGAACATGAGTTGAGTTACGCACGGTAGGGGGTTAATGGATGGTTGGGGAACACACCTACGATAGAAGGGAGAAACAATTTCGGGGGCACAACTTTTCGAATATATGATATGGTGCCTGAGCTTAGTCACAATACCAACATCATCCAATGGAGACACCTAATGAAGCTTCGCATCCTGCCTATTCTCGCCGTCTTCCTTTTGACTGCCTCCCAGGGGATCACCGGTACCCTCTTCGTTGGATTGGAAGGGTCCGAACCACCAACCCAAACTTCGGAACTGGACGGTTTTCCCAATGTCACCTGGACACCCGGTTTTGCCATGGACGTCAGCGCCGCCGCCTCCACTACCGATGGCGAAGTTTATCTCTGCAACGGCGCCTTCACTTCCCATCTTTACAAAGCCGACATGAATGGCCATGCGCCGGTGTTGCAATCCACCGTCAGCGTGGATGTCAGCGGCTTGGCCTACGGTCGCGACACCTTGTACGGCTATTCCAACTACGCCACACCCAAAGGTATTTATTCCATCGACCCGCCCACCGGCGATGCAACTCTGGTGGTGGACGTTTACACTGGCACCGGCTTCCGTTTCTTCGCCCTGGATTACAACCCTGCCGACGATCTGCTTTACGGTTATACCGAATACGGGAACACTGGCCTGTACTCCATCAACATCGACACCGGTGAAATGATCGAAATTGTCGATCCCATTCCCGCCAGCAATTCCTCAGCCCGCGCCATGGCCGTGGGCAACAACACCGTCTACCTTCTGGCCACCCGAGGTGATGACGGCATAGACTGTTTCGCCTACGACCTGAGCCAGGGGATGGGCGGACAGTGGGAGGCCTTCACCAACCCCTATCCGCAATATCATTCCACTGGTGGTGCGGCCTTCATTCACGACCCGTTGTCAGGCAGTGGTGGCCATGGTGCGCTGCCCCCCCAGGCTCCGGCCCGGTTGATGGTTGCCCAACCAAATCCCTTCAATCCCCAGACGACTATTCATTTCGAGCTGCTCCAGGCCGGCATCGTGAGGCTGGAAATTTTCGATGTGGCCGGGCGTCTGGTGCGGACTCTGCGCAATAACGTGATGGAGTCCGCCGGGCCGGGTGAAGCCGTCTGGAACGGCAGGGATGACGCTGGTCGTGAAGTGCCTTCCGGCACCTACCTTTACCAATTGAGGATGGATGGATATGCCGAGACTCAGCGCATGACTCTAGTTCGGTAAGGACGGTTCGGTTAGAGCAGAATTATTTGATTCCCCAACGAAGGACCGGTCTCCAAGCCGGTCCTTTTTTGCCTGAAAAACAACATCTCAGTTTTTCCAGCGGAAAACACTCCAAACAGGAAAGTGGTCACTGGCGCTGGTCTCCTTGCTGATTCCCGCTGAAACAAACGACAAATTCTTGTAGAATATATGGTCCAGTTTCAAATGGTAGCCCACCAGGTCCAACGGTCCACCCCGAGCGGTTCTGACCAGCGGCAGCCGGGCCTCGCGAAAACCATCCTCACGCAGAGCGCGGCTGAACAGAATGACTTCCCACTGGGTCCCCGAATTGAAATCTCCACCAACAATCATGGGCCCGGTTTCCTGTAGAAGACTGTCCCGAACCACGGTCAATTGTTCCACGCGATGCTCAAGATCAACAACCAGGGTTGCCAGGTGAATACTCACCGCCAGCACCTTGCGCTCTCCCACCTGAACATCCACCGCCAGGGCGGAGCGTCTGTTCTCGGTCATGGGATTGGGGTGAGGAAGTACGATATTCCGCGGGTTGCTCAATGGCCACGGCGAAAGCACGGCATTGCCAAAAAGTTCCCCGTGATGCGGATGGATAAAAGAAGGATGGTAGAAGTAGTTCATGCCCAGGCGACGGGCCAGAACAGCAGTTCCCCCGGCGCTCATTTCCTGCAACAAAAGAATATCCGGCCGGTGAAGACGTGGATCCGAGGCCAGATCCTCCAGGGATTGCTCCATTTCCTCGCTGTACTTGATGTTGTAGGAAACACAAACCAGCGAATCGGCGGGCGTTGGCAAAACACCATCCTGCACACCGGCGTAGAGCTTAATGTCGGCCCGGGTCAGGACGGTTTCATGAGCACAGCCATGCATGAGCCACAGAATGAGACTGCACCAAAAAAGGGTACCAAAACGTTTTTGAAGGACCATTGCTTGCATTTTCGGAAACCGTTTTCATTTCACAGATCAGCCATGCCAAAGATCACTGACCCTATTCTGCCTTGTTCCCTTCCAGTGCACCAATGTTTTCTCCACAGAGATCATTTTTTGTGGTTTTCGGGGGAAATTCAACCTGGTTTTCCTTTCCCATTCAGACAACCTATGGCATCCTCCATACCTCGCATGGGAACTAATTTTTAAAGAGAGAATTTTCATGACTGATTCACCACGGGAAAATCGGGAAGAAATTGAGATCACGGATGTTGATGGAGTGGGAAACGGATCTCCACCCATGGCGAGTGATGCCCAGGGCCTGAGCTGCGACCAATGCCAGGCAGCCATACCCCGAGGCGAGGAAATCCGCACCGAAAATGCGGTCTTCTGTCCTGGTTGTTTTGAGGAAATCAAAAGAGTTTTACAGGATTCCCTGGCCGATCAATCCCAGAATATCAACTATTTGGGAGCCGTGGCTGGTGGATTGCTGGGAGGGTTGCTTGCAGCCCTGGTCTGGTGGGGATTTGTAACGGTTACAAATATCCAATTTGGTCTGGTTGCCGTCATCATCGGCTGGGCTGCGGGCAAAGGCGTGATGATCTTGTCGGGATACAAACGAGCCCTGTCGCTTCAATTGATAGCCGTGGGCTTGACTGTGCTCAGTTACGGTATGGCCACCTATTGGGTCAGCAGGACCTTCATCCATCAATACTTTGCCGAGAACGACATGGTGGGCTCTTTGCCCCTGTTTCCCGATCCGACCCTTTTTTTGGATGTCGTTACAAGCGGGTTTGAATTCTTCGACGTCATTTTTCTGGCCATCGCCCTGTGGCAAGCCTGGAAAATGCCCGCACCGGTTGTATTGAATACCGGAAACTAGCAAAAGAAATATGCAAGACAAGGAGACCGGCGAACCCATGTCCGATCAGGATCGTTTGAGAAACAATCTGGAAGAAGTTGCCCGGCACCTGCAGGAAGGGGCGGGTTCGATTCCACCAACGAATACCCCCGCCTCGAAAATCAGTGGGGCAGAGCCCAAACCCCGGCACTGGGCCAAATATGGTTGGCTGGGCATGGTGCTGGTTTTTGTCCTGGGCAAGTTCAAATTTCTGGCCATGGGCCTCAAGCTGATGAAGTTTTCGTCCATCCTGACCATGCTGGTGAGCATCTGGGCCTATTCGACATTTTTCGGCTGGCCGTTTTCGGTGGGATTTGTCCTGCTCATCGTGGTTCACGAACTGGGGCACGGGATTGTCATGCGCATGTGTGGAATTCCCGCCGGGGCGCCCACTTTTATTCCTTTTGTGGGTGCGGTCATTGTCATGAAGGGCCGTCCCCGCAACGCCTATATCGAGGCCTTGGTCGCTTTTGGCGGGCCGGTGCTGGGCTCGGCGGCAGCGTTGTTGTGCCTGATGATGGCTTTGGTTCTGGATTCGGATTTCTGGATGTCCCTGGCCTTCAGCGGGTTCATGATCAACCTGTTCAACCTGCTGCCCATCAGCCCTCTCGATGGAGGACGCATCGTGGGTGCTTTCAGTCGCAAAATGTGGTTGTTGGGTTTTGCCATTGGAGTGCCGGCGTACTGGGCTTCCCGTTCTCCGTTGCTGCTGCTCATTCTCATTATCGGTGTGTTTGGCTTGATCGGGCGGCGCCACGAACCCGAAGGATATTTTGATATTCCCCGAGACACCAAGATCAAGATTGCCCTGGGATATTTTGTTTTGGCTGCACTGTTGGCCTCGGGCGCGGCCTTTACCCATCTGCCCATATCCTGAAGTGGTTCCCCGTGAGCGGGAGCCACTTCAGGATATGGACAGATCAGGATGAAAACTAAAAAAACAAACCATGCGCCTGAAGACGGAATCTTGTTTCGGTTGTTTTGCGATTTGCCGAGGGTTTGTAGAGCACATCCTGGAGAGCTTTTTCGACGGCAGCCCTGGTGGTTCCCTTCATTTCAAAAAAGGCAACCTGGACAGTGGGGAAAAACTCAATATTCAGTCCCAGCTGGTTGGCCTGCTCCAATCGTGACGTGGTCTCGAACTCCAGTTCCAGTTTCGATTTCATTTTTAAATATTTTTCACGATACAAACCGGCTGCCGAATCCGTGGGTGTCAGAAAACGGATAGAGGTGGGATCCGGCAGATTTCCTTCTTTGAGAAAGGCGGCTGCTTCGGGCAATTTTTTCTTCAATACTGAAGCCGCAGATGGGAGAGAAGGAGCCTTGGTGGCTTCGTCCAACACGGCGAAATCTCCTTTCCAGAGTAGAGTGTACAAGCGGCCCTGGGTGGAGACGATGGTTCGGGATGTTTCCCCAGACAGATCGTGCAAATCGAATTTCACTTCCTGCTGCCAGCTGTCGGCCATGGCGGAGTCGTCCAGGCCGGGACTCTTGCTGGCCACTCCACGCGCCGGAGCCAGGACCTGGATGGCGTGGCCCAGGGCTTTTCGATTTTTCGACCAGGATTCGGTGTAGGCTGCTTGGTTCTCGTAAAGAGTGTCGCCCAGTTCGAAGTGGCAGTCGCCCAAGGGGTCGGCGAAAGCCAGAGGAATTGCCCAAGTGAAGTTTGGGAAATAGGGCTGGCTTGTTTTTACCATTTTTTGGTCCTTGATTTCAAAGGTTTCCTCCGAAGAAACTGTTGCATTGTTTGGGTGATCAAACTTCCCCCACTTCCCTTCAATCCGCTTCAATTTCCAGGAGCTCCGTAACCAGTTCGGCCGCAAAGCCCACCACGTCCGGGCATACCTTATCGAAGGTACCATCCTCCTTGGCCAGGGCCCGAGCCTCGGGGATGGACATCTGAATACCTGTCAATTCATTGCAATCGAGGGTCTTGTATTTTTTCTGGAAACGCCGAAAGAATTCCTGCACCAGGGCATCGTTCCTGTCGCGGGAAGTTTCATCATCGGCATCCACACGGCCCGCGTCCAGACCCAGAACCATCAAGGCAGCGGTTACCGCACCACAGGTCAATCCTTGCCGGCCCATTCCCCCACCGAATGAACAGGCCAATCGGAGTGCCGTCTCGTGGGAAAGGTTGTAGCGGTGGGCGAAGGCAGCCAACACGGCCTGGGAACAAGTGTGGCCTTCGGCGAACATTTTCTCGGCCATCTTGATTTCAGTCATTGGGCCTCCGTCAATGATATTATCGTCTGAGCTTAACCTGTTGGTCATTAAGTATAATCCCGGATCAACATCTTTCCACCATCAAACCGTCAACAAAGTGATTCCCCCCACGGTCATCAGCATCCCCACTGATCCGGCCACCAATGCCCCAGGCGGCAGCCGTCAGCAAGGCAATAATTTGGGGTTTCAAGGACAATCCTTCCGGAGAAAATGGACGTTCAATTACCTTTCAAATCTAAGCCTCTGCAATCTGGCAGGGAAATGGTATCATTTTTCTCGCCGTTATCACGAAATCAGAAAGGGACCCGACCATGCCGAAGCATATACTCTGGATCAGCACCTTTTGTGTGCTGGTGACCATGTTCATCCCGACCGTTTCCACCCAGGCAGCGGATCGCATCACCGGGCACGCCTTTGCCACCCGCAGTGAGGTGATCGCCCGCAACGGCATGGCGGCCACCAGCCATCCCCTGGCAACCCAGATCGCTTTGGACATCCTCAAAAAGGGTGGATCGGCCGTGGACGCAGCCATTGGCGCCAACGCGGCCCTCGGCCTGATGGAACCCACCGGCAACGGCATGGGTGGTGACTTGTTCGCCATCATCTGGGATGCGGAATCCGGACAACTTCACGGGTTGAATGCCAGTGGTCGGTCCCCGCAAAGTTTGACTATCAACGATTTCCGCAACCGTGAGTTGCAATACATTCCGCCCTACGGACCTTTGCCCATCACCGTTCCCGGCTGCGTGGACGGTTGGTTCGAACTGCACGACAAGTTCGGCAAACTCTCCATGGCCGAAGTGCTGGCCCCGGCCATCGGCTACGCCCGTGAGGGCTTCCCCGTCACCGAGTTGATTGCATACTATTGGAATCTCAGTGTTCCCACCCGTCGTGATCAGGCAAATTTCCTGGAGACTTTCACCACCGATGGCCACGCTCCGCGCAAGGGTGAGATCTGGCGCAACGAGAACCTGGCGCGCACTCTGGAAATCATTTCCCAGGGAGCTGAAGGTCGCGAGTCGTTTTACAAAGGAGAACTGGCTGAAATCATCGCCTCCACGGTGCAGGAGGCGGGAGGTTATCTGACAGTTGAAGACATGGCCGCCCACCGCAGCGAATGGGTGGATCCCGTTTCAACCACCTATCGGGATGTGGAAGTCTGGGAATTGCCACCCAACGGCCAGGGTATTGCCGCCCTGCAGATATTGAATATTCTTGAGGGTTTCCCACTGGCCGACTTCGGTTTTGGCAGCGTCGAATATATTCACGCCTTTGTCGAGGCCAAGAAACTGGCTTTTGAAGACCGGGCCAGGTTTTACGCGGATATGGAATTCGCCCAGGTTCCGGTGGAGGGATTGATCAGCAAGCAGTACGCGGCTGAACGCCGAAAATTGATTGGTGAGCGGGCCAGTCGGCGCCTCGACGCGGGCAATCCGGCACTATACAAAGGCGACACCATCTACCTGACCACCGCCGACAAGGACGGCAACATGGTCTCTTTGATCCAGAGCAACTATCGGGGCATGGGTTGCGGAGTGTGTCCAAAAGGGTTGGGATTCGGCCTGCAGGACCGAGGGGAGCTTTTCAATCTAAAAAAGGGCGAGGCCAATACCTACGCTCCAGGAAAAAGGCCATTCCACACCATCATTCCCGCTTTTGTCACACGCCAAGGCAAGCCCTGGCTGAGTTTCGGCGTCATGGGAGGGGCAACCCAGCCCCAGGCACATGCCCAGATCATCATCAATCTCGTCGACTATGGGATGAATCTCCAGGAAGCCGGCGATGCTCCCCGGATTTTGCATGTGGGGTCCTCACAACCCACCGGCGAAGTGATGAAAGATGGAGGGACGGTTCATCTGGAAACAGGGATTGGCTATGAAGTGGGACGGGCACTGGTTGAGAAGGGACATCGGGTGGGTGTGAACGTGGGGTCATTTGGCGGGTACCAGGCGATCATGTGGGATGAGGATAAGCAGGTTTATTTTGGCGCCTCGGAATCCAGAAAAGATGGGCAGGCCGGAGGGTATTGACTTCCGGTTTACCCAGATACCGGAACGCCAAGCCAGGTCTCCCTGGAATCCCGGGACCGGGCAGCCTACATTTGGGGTAATGCGTACCGCCTAGGATTGAACAGGAAAAAGCCGAACAACGGGTAAAACATCTGGAAGGGATAAAAATGAAAAACAGAACATGGTCGGGTTTGCTGCCGGTGGGGCTGGTTCTGGTTTTGGGAATGATGCTGATGCAGGGATGCAGCGATGATCCTGCAGAGCCGGATCCGGGTCCTGATCCTGTCGATCTGCCCGCTTCCACCACTCTCCCGATTTTGATGAACAACTTTTTTACCGTCCACGAAGACATGTATTTTGAAGGTTATGAACATATCCTCCATGAGGGCCATCGCATCATTGTCAGGCAAGAAACATTCGATGCGTGGCAGGGTTCGGATAATCCGCTGGAGCAATTGTTTTTTGACCGCGCTCAGGCAATTTCCATTGCCGGAAACATGTTTTCCGGGCAAGACGGACAAAACGAAATGGGCATTCCGATTCCTCCGGTAGAGAGCATGAGCTTTGCAATTTTGAACCTGGAGGGTATCTGGGAGCCTGTTGACCAGGCCACGAATTATTTTGGGGACTTTGAAAACGCCCAACATGCCAGGTACACGGTGTTGATATATTTCAACAATCCCAACAATCACCGTTATGAGGTCGACCAAATGTTGGACTTCTACGCTGTCGATGTATCCGGTGGCGAGCAAAACGATTGGCGACTTCTGGGGATTGCTCCCGTGGGTGGGAAATCCAGTTCAGCCACCGAAACCATAACTTATGATCAGGTGCTTTCCCTGTATCGATAGTTTCCGCAAGGGTTCTTCATCAACTGCCCGACCGAAATGGGATTCGGCAGGCATGAATTCGGCATGCGGGTTGCTGATTCAGCCAGCAGGATTTACCATTGATCGGGCTACCATTTATTTGAAACGGAAAACCATGCCCCGCACAGTCACCACCATCCTCAACGACGTCTTCGGCTACGACACCTTTCGCGGCAACCAGCAGGAGATCATCGACCACCTCATTGCGGGCCAGCACAGCCTGGTTCTGATGCCCACCGGCGGGGGCAAAAGCCTCTGCTACCAAATCCCGGCAATGGTTCGACAAGGAACTGGCTTGGTGGTTTCGCCCCTGATCGCCTTGATGCAGGATCAAGTCGGCGCCCTGCGTCAAGTGGGCGTACAGGCGGCCTGTTTGAATTCCAGCCTTCCCATTGAAGAGTTTCGTGAAGTGGAAAAACAGTTGGAGTGTGGCGAACTGGACCTGGTTTATCTCGCACCCGAACGCCTCCTGCAACCGGCGACCCTGGAATTGCTGGACCGCTGCGAGCTGTCCCTGGTCGCCATCGACGAAGCCCATTGTATCTCCCGCTGGGGACATGATTTCCGTCCGGAGTATCTGCTGCTTGACACTTTGCGCGACCGCTGGCCCGAGTTGCCCATGCTGGCCTGCACCGCCACGGCGGATCAACGCACCCGGCGGGAAATCGTCGACAAACTTCGTCTTGGTGATGGGCGTACCTTTATCACCGGGTTTGATCGGCCAAACATCTGTTATAGGGTCACCACCAAGGTGAACGAGCGACAACAGATCTTGGATTTCATCCGCAGTGAACACTTGGGCGACGCGGGCATTGTTTATTGCCTGTCGCGCAAACGCACCGAGAAATTTGCGGAGTTTCTCAGCAGTCATGGCATACCGGCTTTGCCCTATCACGCCGGATTGCCGGCTAGGGTACGTCAAAAAAACCAGGAACGATTCCTCGTCGAAGATGGCCTCATCATGGTGGCGACCATCGCCTTCGGTATGGGCATCGACAAACCCGACGTCCGATTTGTGGCCCATATGGATCTGCCCAAAAGCATTGAAGCTTACTATCAGGAGACGGGACGCGCCGGGCGCGACGGACTGCCGGCCAACGCCTGGATGGCATACGGCATGCAGGACGTTATCATGCAAGCGCGCCTGGCTGAAAACAGCGAGGCCGACGAACAATTCAAACGCAGCGAGCGGCAAAAACTGGACACCATGCTTGGCTACTGCGAAACCGTATCCTGCCGGCGACAACTCCTGCTGGAATACTTTGGCGAGAGCCTGGATGAGCGCTGCGGCAATTGCGACACCTGCCTGGAGCCCGTGGATACCTTCGACGGCACTGAAGCCGCCCAGAAACTGCTGTCCTGCATTGTACGCACCGGACAGCGATTCGGCGCCCTGTACATCATCGATGTCCTGCGCGGCAGCGAGAGTGAACGGGTTCTTCGATTCGGACACGATCAATTGAGCACCTACGGTATCGGCACCGAGCTGGACGTCTGGCAGTGGCGATCCGTCATCCGGCAACTGGTCACTCGTGGAATACTTGCGGTGGATCTCGAGGGTTACGGTGGGTTGCGTCTCACATCGGCGGCACGTTCGGTTCTCAAAGGAGAAACCGAGCTCCATCTGCGCAAGGAAACCGCAATGATAGCCCGGCCCTCCAAACCGAAAAAGAAAAAAGCCACGGCGGCAACTTTGCTGGATACCGGAACCGAAGAAGAATTCACGGCCAATCAAGCCCTCTTCGAAAACCTGCGCGAGTTGCGGCGCACCATCGCCACGGAGCAGGAGGTGCCACCTTACGTCATCTTCCACGACAAGACGCTGGTGGCCTTGGCCCTTCACCGGCCGGTTGATGGTGCGGACTTCCTGACCATCAGTGGAGTGGGGCAAACCAAACTGGAAAGGTACGGAGAACGTTTTCTGGCGGCTATTCGGGAGAATTCCTGATTTTTCCCGTTCCCAAGCCCACAAGGCCAGCCAATCCTCCCTGAAAACCATGGACTCATCCCGGAGTTTAGGACCCAATGAAGCGTCCACCAAACATTCTCAAAAATCCTCACCAGGGCCCTTGGTGGTTATGGCTGGTAGTTTTTTCTGTTTTCGCTTTCACCGTCCCAGTCATCGCCGTCCGTCTGGCCATTGTGTTGCAAGCCTCCACCTGGCGACAGGTCACCGACCCCGTCTACCCCCTGCCACCTGAAGAAGACGGTAGCATCGTCGTCACACTTGCGGGCGATCGGCCCATCGACCTGGCCACTCCCAATCCTGACTTCGTGCGCGAGGACGCCAACACCTTCACCACTCGCTTCCCCTGGAACTGGCAATCGTCTCGTACTGTGGTTTTTGTGGATGACTTGAATGAATAAACCACTGCTGAGGTTACCCCCGGTTTGGTCGTCCCCTTTGAACCCCTTGCCCATGGAATCCCTGTCCTGAATATAACCTGCGACTCCACGGCCCTGTGGGATCCGGAGGTCGGCATCTACACCACCGGAAACCAGGAAAATTTTCTGCAACGCGGGTTGGAATGGGAACGTGAGGCCAATCTGGAATATTACCTGCCCTGGCTCGGAAAGGTGGTCGACGAACCCATCGGGTTGCGCATCAACGGCGGCTTCGGACGTTACTATCACCAAAAGGGACTGCGTTTTTATTTCGATGATTACGGCAACAGCAATCATCTGGACTACGCCTTCTTTACCACCGGGCCGACGGAATTCGAACGCCTCATCATCCGCCCCAGCCGCTACGACAATTACTGCGTCAATACCAATCTGGTGGAAACCCTCTTTGCCGACCTGGGCCATTTAGCCAGCCGCTACCGGTTCGTTGCCTTGTATTTGAACCGGGAATACTGGGGCGCCTACAGCCTCCGCGAGCGTCTGGATCATGAGTTCTTCCGGCGCACCTGGGGTCTTGGATTTGAAGGCCTGAACCTTATCAAGGACGGCTTCACCGAGTATGGAACTGGCCAGGGGTGGTGGGATTTCCTGGCCGGCTTCGACCAGGTCGATGATCCTGAAGACGATCAATGGTTCGCCACCGTGCAGGAAAATCTCGACCTGGCGAGTTACATCGATTGGCAGATCATAAACCTGTACTGCGTATCGGGAGACAACGGTTTCGCCTGGAATCTGGCCCTGTTTCAAACCGGCAGCCAACCTTGGCGGATCATTTTGTGGGATGAAGATTTGCTCATGCGCAGTGGGGACCTGAGTGCGAATATGTTCCGGTTTATGACCGCACGGGACGAGACCGAATGGACACAATATCAGGCTCCGGCTGATTTCCGCCCCTGGAATGCCCAGGACCAACAATGGCTCACCATGTTCCGCACCCTGCTGGGCAACAGCGAATTTCGAGCCTTGTTCCGGTCGCGTCTTGAGCATTTGCTTGGCGGCGCCATGACGGTGGAAAATCTGACCGCCCGGGTCAACGGTCTGGCCGCGGTACAGCTTCCGGAAATCCCCGCCCACGCTGATCGTTGGGAGGGTTTTCGCACCGATTGGTATGAAGCCAACATTTCCAGAACCCTGCAATGGATCACCGACCGAAGGCCGATTTTTATGACCCAGGCGGACTCCTTTTTCACCGAATTCGACGCACCACCCTGGACCGGCGACTACACAGGACTGGTCATCAACGAATATCTTGCCAGCAATTCAAACGGTGCCCTGGATGAGGCCGGAGATTCCGCCGATTGGGTCGAGGTTTTCAACGGCGGACCATCCATAGCCAACCTGACCGGCATGTACCTCACCGACAACCTGGCCCTGCCTCGCAAGTGGGAGTTCCCCGCGGTATTGCTGCCGCCGGGTGAACATCTGATCGTATGGTGCGATGACGAGCCTGGTCAGGGTCCGCTGCACACCAACTTCAAGTTGAACTCATCGGGTGAAGAGATTGGCCTGTTCGCGCCCCTGGCTTTCGGCAATGAGGCCATCGATATCCGAATCTATGGGCAGCAAACAACCGACATCAGCGAAGGGCGCATGCCCGACGGTGGTGCGGTTTGGGTTTTCCTGGATCCGCCCACCTTCAACCGGGCCAATGGCGATACTTCCGGTATGCCGGAAGACCTGCCCTCTGCCATGGTGCTCAGTCAGAACTTCCCAAATCCGTTCAACCCCGGCACTCAACTCAATTTTGCCCTGCACCGGGCGGGATGGATCCGCATCGATGTTTTTGATGTGCGGGGTCACCGGATCACCACCCTCGTGGATGAATCCAGAAATCAGGGAAACTATTTTGTCCGTTGGGAAGGCGTTGATGAACAGGGGCGTCAGATGCCTTCCGGCCAATATTACGCCCGGATGGAATTTGGACCTGAAATTCAAACGCGGACCATGACCCTGGTGCGATAACCGGTCGGCTCATCCTTCCGACTATCTGGAATCTTCCAGCCTGGTCACCATAACTCCCGCATAACGATCCACCCGCCGCAGATAAGTCGCCAGGTCCACGGCAACCACCCGGCCTCCTTCGTATTCACCCGGCAGGTCCTTGCTGGCCGCATGAAACAACCGGAGGGAATTGTCCTGGCCGGCGCCGGACATCAAGCCCAGATGACCAATGACCAAACCATATTCCTGGCGCAACTTGCGGGCTTTCTTGTCATTCGGATTCAGGACTAACCAGATGATATCACCAGCCTGCAGGCTTGAAGGATCCAAATATTCAGTAGGAACCCAGGCGAATGACCCGGCGGAATATCGGGAAGTGCCGAGGGAATCCACCACCGCCATCCCAACTTCAGCGGTGATATCCCTCCCCCAGTTACCGGAACGAATCATGTCCAGACTGTAATCCAGATGCTCCGGCCGGTCGTAATTGACGCGCCCATCCAGCCCCACCACCGAGTCAGGATGTGCGCCGGCAAAGCGGGTGCGCAAGGCCCAGGAAAAACTGTCGCGCATATCCGTGGACCGGGCCAGTTCGGTGGTCCGATACATGAAACTCACGCAATCGTACTCTCCACCGGAACCGAGTTCTCCTTCGGCAACGTAACCACCTTCGGCCAGGCCAAATTTGTAGCCTTTCGATTCCTTCGCTCTCGTGGCGATCCATGCGTCGAGGCGCTCGCCAAGGGAATCTTGCTCCTGCCCGGTTCCCTGGAAGAAGTCTGCCGCAGGAATTCCCGGCCAGCGACCTTCATTGTAGGCCAGCGCCCGGTCCAAAGCCGCGTTCCAGGTTTCATGAAAATCATCGGCCTGATCAGTCAACGCCACCACCGCGTCCACGGCTTCGGCACTGAACGTCAACTCGGGGTTGGTCAGACTCATCTGATGAACAATGGGATTGTCCCCTTCAACCGGTTTGAACAGGTGATTGATTCCCTGCAGCAGCAGCAATGATGCGGTAGGCTTGGCTCCAAACAACAACCGGGCATCCTGTTCGGTCACCTGTAAATCGTTCAGCCCCTGCACGATGGCCACCGGACAGGACAAACGAGCCAGATCCTTCACTGGATCCGATCGTTGCCAGGAAATGAGGAAGTCCTGCACCGAGGGCCGAAAAAGTATGGTCAGTTCAGTGGGCGGTTCCGGCACCAGACGCCCAGCTTCCAGTTCCTCGATGATGGCGTTGGCTTTCACCCGCGAGCGAATGGACAAACTCGTGCGCAACTGTTCGCGCAAAATCGTCAGGATGGGTCGGCCCGGCCCGGCCAGGGAAACAAAACCATCGGCACCTGCGAGCCAGGCGGCATTCATCCCCACCTGGGCTCCCTGGCTGTGCCCAGCGACCGTCACCGAGGTGAAACGGTCATCAGCTTGCAGCAGATTGATCCATTGTCGGGCATCACCTACAAGAAACCCGAAGCGCATTTCCGCTTCGGATTTAACCGCCGAGGCGCTGCCGCCGACGCCTCTCTTGTCCGTGCGCAAACTGGCCACTCCGTGCCGGGCCAAACCTTCGGCAAGCTGTTTCAGGCTGTTGTTTTTCCCGGGCAGACGAAACTGGTTTCCGTCACGATCGGTGGGGCCGCTTCCGGTAAGAATCAATACCACCGACCAGGGGCCATGACCATCGGGCAACAGCATTGAGCCGGCCAGTTCACCATCGGCCACCTTTACGGTGATATCAATGAAGTCCGCAGTCGCCAACTGGGCAACCAGCAGGACAATGAACGCCCCGGTAGTGATAAGATGACGCAAAGCACTCCCCTGTCAGTTTTTAACGGGTGATTCCAGGCGAAACTTCCGGCCAATGCGCAAAAAGTAAGACTCAAAATAGCGGTATGAAATTTCACTCAAGACAACCACCAGTATCAAAGCCACCGCTGTGGTTCCCAGATCCGAAAACCGTTCAAGGGTGGGTGTGGGTGATCCTTTCATCACCTGGTTCACCAGACTGCTGACGGGCTGGTGAAAAAGATATATCCCATAGGATCGCAAACCCAGCCAAACGAGAACCCGGTTGGAAAGAAAAACATTCAGGTTTTTATCCCTCGAAGCAAGCGTCAGGACCACCACTACGCTGTAAAACAGGCCCAACAGAAAGTGCAGATAGACATCTCCCACACCAGCGTTGCGCACCACCAAACTCACCAAACCCAAGAGACAGATCCCTGCCAGGACAACCAATCCCCGGTAGTGCACTCGGTAGGCGAGCCAGATTTTCCTGGAACGGATGAGTAGCGCGATCAAGCCTCCCATCAGGATGGAATCGGCCCGGGTGAAGGGAAAAACATAGGCACCCAAATTGCCAAAATACTGGCGCAATACTGGCGCCAATAAAATAGCCATCACAAAAAACCAGACCAATTTTCGGCGACTCAATGACCAAACCAGGAGTGGAATAAACAGGTAGAACTGCTCTTCAATGGCCAGAGACCAGGTCACCCCCAGCCAGTTGGGACCGAATCCCTGGTCGTGCATGAAAAAATTCTGGGTCAGGGTGAGATAACTCCACAAAGGCAATTCTTCGGCAAAGAGCCAGTCGTTTTGGAATAGACCCATCCTGGGCAGCAGAATAAATAAACCGACCATCAAATAATACAGAGGGAGAATGCGGCAAATTCGTCTGATGTAGAAAGTTCTGAAATAGGTTGGCGAACCTTTGGCATCCACAAGAATACCGATGATGAAGAAGCCCGAGAGTACAAAAAAGAGATCGACCCCGCTCCAGGTTAGTGAGAGGAATTTGACCAGGTAACCAAGAGGAGCGGAACCGCCGGGCTGGATCTGGATGGTAAAATAATGCCACACCAGAACCAACAAAATAGCGATACCACGGAGTCCGTCCAGTTCCTTGATTCGGTTCATTGGAGGAAATCTCTTTTCATAATCCGGGACAACTCATAGACCGAGATCCGGATTCAACCACACCAACCATCCTCGACGCAACCACTTGCTGGGACGAGCGATGCGGTAGCCCTTGTGGCGCATGTTTTGACCGGCGGCCACGAACCAGTCGCGCGGTCCCCAAACTTCGTGGCTGCGGGTTTCCCGGGTGGCGGCTTTCCAGTCTTCCATGAATCTGCTGATGGGTTCGCCGGGCACCATGCGATGGATGAAACTTTTGGGCAGGCGGGTTTGAAAAGCCTCCACGTCCAGGTCCAGGCCCAGGTTGGCCCCCAGAACCAGGGCTTCCAGATTCCAGTGGGGGTTATCCGGATCGTCGCCTTGACGGATCAGGTTGCCCGTCCAAACTCGGCCAAAAGGATCACTGGTGCCATCCAATAACAAACCACCGGGCAACACCGAGGACATGATGGTATCGTAAGCGGGTTTCACTTTGGCCTCGTCATACTGGCGCAGGACATTGAAGGCTCTCACCAGCCGCACGGTTTCCAATCGGCCGTCAGGGGCCTCTTGCAGGGGCATGTTGAAACCGCCGAGACGAAAAAAGGTGGCGTTATCCCCGAAGGGTTGACTACGACGCACTCGCTCGGGTTCGATTTCAACTCCCAGCACCCGCAAGTGGGGGTTGGAAAGACGGAGACGCGCGGCGCTCTCCAGGGTTGTGGTGGGTTCTGCTCCGTAACCCAGATCCACGTAAAGGGCATCCCGGTAGGAACCGTCTCGGCGACTCAACAGGGTGGGATCGTAAGATGCCAGAAAATGGTCCACATTGCGCAGACGGTTGGGCGCGGTCTTGCCGCGAGTGACCTGACCCTCGGGCCGGCTGGTATTTGGCTGGAAACGTTGCATGGCTCTGGTTGTTGAATCGTCGTTCCGTGGGGTGGCTTGAGATTATTGGTGGCTGGTTGGAGGAGTAAACCCCAACTATGCAAAACCCCGTTGACCGAAACCACATAAGTTGCTGCCATGGCACCACAAGTTATTGGAGAGATGTCTCCACGTAGTTATAGCTTGAATTTTCGCAGGAGTATCCGGTGGAAACCCAATCTCCATAGAAATATTCATATTGCATCTCTGTGGTGGCGGCGCAGGCATCCTCATTGAGTAATCTCCAGCTGGCGCTTGTTCCCTCATAATAGGAAACCAGAGGCAGTCCTTCTGCTGAGACAAGAGAATGCAACACGGGCACCGGGTCCTGACCTTCGAAAATATAGTCCAGGGTCAACTCGGCTGCGATATCCACGATTTGGCTCAAATCTTCGGATAAAGTGGCGCTAACCCACCCGTAATAGTGGCGGTCGAAACCATAACCACTTACTACCTCATCCATGGAGCATGATAAATTGGTGCCGTTAATGAGCAGGTTTGTGGCATGAAAGTCAGAAACGACGATGACCGTCTGTCCAGTGGAACCATCACCGAAAAGCTGCTGAACATCCCCCTCCTTGTCAAATCAATCACATAATGGTTTTCTTAAGATAATTGGGCTACAGGTTCTTTACCTCTTTCCTTTTCTTTCAAGGTATTTCATCCCCAGAATACGCTGAAACATTAAAAAATATGCCTCCAACCTGCCCCTGAATCGTACCAGATACCATGGGTGGTTACAAGTTCCTTTTGACAGGAGGATTTTGCGATGCAGCCCATTTCTGAGTCCCGAGAGCAAACGCTATGGCGTTGAAGTGGCCTCCTCCCTGCACTTTTCCCGCCATACGACCAGGATTGGCCACATTCTGCACCGTTTGCCACAATTTGTCCAACTGA
>JAJRZA010000069.1 GCA_024275485.1 Candidatus Krumholzibacteriota bacterium
AGCCCAAGAAAGGGATCTGAAAAGAAGGATGATTAGGAAGGAAAAAAGCCGGGCCCGGAGCCCACTACTCGGCAGGCTACGCCTGCCATCGTGTGGGGAATTCTAATTGTCGCTGAGGGGAATTGTAGTTGACGCCAAGCAAAGGTGTTGTCCACCACTGCCAAGGTTCCACACTTCGTGGCAAGGGCGCAGTTGGCTTTGATGTCCGTCAGTTTCAGGGTTGGGTTGGCCGGCGATTCCAACAGCAGGAGCCGGGTGGGCCGGATCAAGGCAGATTTTGTTTGCCCCGGGTCCGATGTATCCACGAATTCGCAGGTAACACCGAGTTTGGCCAGGATTTCGGTGAGAAAACGGTAGGTTCCTCCATACACCACATCGGAACAGACCACATGGTCGCCTTTTTTCAGCAGTGCCAGAAAAAGAGTGGTGACGGCGGACATGCCACTGCTGAAGCTGACCGCAGGCAGGCAATCCTCCAGGGCGCCGAGACGGGATTCCAGCACAGCCACGGTGGGGTTTCCCACCCGGCTGTAGCTGAATGTCTGATCTTTTCCCACAACTTTTTTGCGGAAGGTTGTGGTTTGGTAGATGGGGGGCAGAATAGCCCCATGAGTAGGATCGGCCTCTTGACCGCCTCGGATGCACAGGGTGCTGAAATCTTTGTTCGTAGACATGATCAAATCTCCTAGACCAGGGAAAGAAAGGGCACAAAAAAACCACCGAGCGGCAGGCCGGGTGGTGTGCTTCCCTGGAAAATGCTTCCCTGGGGATGTTCAACATGTCGGATCAATCAGTTCAGGTCAGATCATCCTCCTATGCGAACGCACAGCACCCGGCCACGGCATGGCCATGGACATGTCCATCATGGAACCCATGGTGGTGTGGTTCAGGTGATTCAGCTGTGGATGATTCAGGTGCACTGTGTTCCTCCGCCGAAGCGGTTGGTTGTTGGGCCGGATTTATCCGGTTGATTGATCGGGTAACTTAGGGACTTCTTCGGTATCTGTCAAATTTTCTTGAATTTTGTTGCGGCAAATTTGAACAGCCGCCTCCCCAACAGAAAGCGGCTGTTTTATCAAACAAAAACCAATGTCAGACCAGGGACTTGGTCTTTTCCAGCATTTCCATCGGCTGGCGTTCGCCACCAGGGCCAACGGAGTTGGACCAAAGAACGATGCCTTCCTTGCTGATCAGCACGGTGGCGCGGTCGCTAATACCGGCCTCTTCAAGCCAAAGGCCGTACTTCTTGGCGACTTCGCCTTTTTCGTGGAAGTCGGACAGGAGGGGGAAATTGATTCCACCGAAGCCTTGTGCCCAACCTGTGTGACAATACTTTGAATCAATACTCATACCCAGAACCTGGGTATCAATCGCGTCGAACTGCTCCAGAAGAGAGTTCAGACCCGGGATCTCCATGCTTCAAGTAGGCGTGAAGTCAAGGGGATACGAAACAAGCAAGACGTTCTTGGTGCCCTTGAAACCCGACAGGGAAACTGTCGTATCAAGATGGCTTTCCAAGGTAAAGTCCGGAGCTGTGGCTCCGACAGCAATCAGTGCCATTAATTGCGCCTCTTTCTTTGGTGGGAAAATACCGACTGCACCTCTGTGCAAAGTCTTCAATGAGTTACAGGAGTACCCATAAAAAGGTCAAGGCGCAAGGACAACGTCATCCTTCCCTGAAGTATCTGGTCAATAAACCAGAAAGTTGTTACTTTTTGCCATGGACTTCCGGATCTTTCAATCAAGGAGCTTCCCATGCGCGACGGCATGAGCATTCTCAAAACGTTCTTCAATGAAACCGAAGCCCAAATTGCATTCAACCACCTCACGGCCCTTGGTGTGACGGCAACGATTCAGATGGACAATTGCGGAGGAATGCGTCCCCATTTTGACCTTTCCCGCGGCGTTGATATTCTGGTGGCGGACGAAGATCTGGAGAAGGCCAAGGATGCCCTTGCTGTACCGGTGACGGATCTGACCGCCGAGCCCTGGACCTGCCCTTCCTGCGGCGAAGCCATCGCAGCGGAATTCGATATCTGTTGGAAGTGCGGTAAGGAAAAATAGGGCCTAAGTCCGAACTTTCCCTTTTTAAAACCAACCAAGTGTTTACAGAATCATAGTATCCTCTGACAATCAAATGTGTGGAGTTGCCATCCGGAATTCAAGCAACTTCAAGTCACTCGAGAAAGAGCGGGAACCACCCATGCCAAACTTCACAGCCGGGAGTATCCGCCCCGTTGTCTGTCTGATGATGCTTCTGATCAGCGGATTTCTCCTGACCGGTTGCGCTGCTTCGGATCAATCGGCCAATACCGAAAAAGCGGCGCCTCCGCTTACCGAGCAACAGCAGTCCCTGAACCTGGAATCTTTCGACCTGATCTGGGAAACCATCCGGGACAAGCACTACGACGAAACCCTGGGCGGCCTGGACTGGCAAGCAATTGGCGACGAGTTCCGTCCACAGGTTGCAGCAGCCACCACCATGACCGAAGCCCGTTTGCTCATGCAGGAAATGATCCTGCGCCTGGAACAATCCCACTTTGTGATCTACCCGGCCGATGTCTACGACGACGCGTCTGGCACCCACGACCCAGCCACTGAACCCAAAGGTTCGGGCCGTAGACCCAGCCAATCGGGCGAAGTTGGTCACAGCGGGCTGGAGCTTCGGGTTCTGGATGGGCGTGTCCTGGTCACCAATGTGGATGATCATTCCGGGGCGGCTGCCCTGGCTGTGGCCCCCGGTTGGGAAATCCTGACCATCGACAAGGTGGACCTGGCTTCCCGAGTGGAAAAAATGACCAAGGTTCTGGAAGGCAAGCCCATGTTGGGTTTGATTTTGAGCCGGTCCATAGAGGCTCGATTGGAGGGCGATGCCGGTGATACAGTGTTGGTGACCTGCATCGACGCTGACCAAAACCAGGTGACCATTGATCTGGTACTTGACCCTGCACCCGGCAACCCCTTTTCCATGGGCAATCTCCCCACCATCAGGGTCTGGACTCGCCAGGAAGTGCTTGCCGGTGGCATCGGCTATTTCCACTTCAATTATTTTCTGGATGTGATGACCGTCATGGGCGCCTACAACAAGGCCATGGGTGAATTTCTGGAGTTGCCGGGAGTGATCATCGATTTGCGTGGCAACCCAGGTGGCCTCGGCGCCATGGCCATGGGCATGGCCGGCTGGTTTGTTCAGGAACGGGGACTGCGCCTGGGCACCATGATCATGCGCACGGGTGAGATGAACTTTATCATCAACACTCGGGCCAATGGGTATCATGGCAAGGTTGCCCTGCTCATCGATGATCTGAGCGCTTCCACCAGTGAAATCATGGCCGGCGGTTTGAAGGATCTGGGACTGGTCCGGGTGTTCGGCATGCGCTCCGCAGGGGCGGCCCTGCCGTCCATGATTACCAAACTTCCCAACGGCGATGGTTTCCAATATGCCATCGCCAACTATATTTCCGAGGGCGGAGAGGTTCTTGAAGGCGTGGGGGTGACTCCCGATGTGGAGATCATCCCAACCAGGGAAACCCTGCTCGAGGTAGGAGATCCCATCCTGGCCGCGGCCCACCAGTGGTTGCTGCAAACAAAAACAATGGAGGAACAGCCTTGAAAAAATACATAAGTTTGCCCTTAGCAGTACTCCTGATGTCCCTGCTCCTGATGTCCTTGCCGGGATTGTTGCTGGCCGCGGACCTGCCCGCAGCCGAAACCATCATCGACAAATTCATCGACGCCTCCGGTGGACTGAAAGCCTGGGAAGGCCATACCACAATGAAGGCCACCGGCACCCTGACCATGCCCGCCATGGGCATCAGCGGCAAATTGGAATCCTGGCGGCAGGCCCCCAACATGTCCCGCACCCTCATCACCTCCGATGCCTTCGGCACCATAGACGAGGGTTTTGACGGCACCGTGTCCTGGGAATCGAGCATGATGTCCGGTTCCAAGGTGAAAGACGGCGCTGAATTGGCCCTGGCAAAACGTATGTCCGAGTTCAATCCCTGGGCGGTCTGGAAAGACTATTATCAAAGTGCCACCACCCTGGGGCTGGTCACCGTCGAGGAAGTGGAATGCTACGAGGTGGAGATGGTCCCCAACGAAGGCGAAGGCGAACCCGAGCAGGGCTTCTTTGCCGTGGACAGTGGCCTGCTGGTCAAAACCAGCATGGTGATGGTCAATGATATGGGTCGCATCACCGTGGATTCCTTCATCTCCGACTATCGGGATGTGGAGGGAATCCTGACTCCTTTCCTGGCCCGTCAGGTGTTGATGGGCATGCAGGAAATGATCATCACATTCGAGACCCAAGAATTTGATGTGGAAATTCCCGAAGGAACCTTTGTCATGCCGGATGAGATCAAAGCCCTTCTGGAAACGAAGTAAGCCGGATGGCGGATGAACTGCGTATCGTGGTGATTGGAGCCGGCGCGGCCGGCATGTTGGCTGCTGGACGCGCCGCATCCCTGGGCGCCGATGTGGTCCTGCTTGAGCGCATGCGCCAGGTGGGCCGAAAAATCCGCATCAGCGGCAAAGGACGCTGCAACCTGACCAATACCTTACCCACGGGCGAGTTCATCAAACATTTTGGCAAGGGCGGGCGATTTTTGCGGCAATCCTTTGCCCGTTTCTTTTCCGAAGACCTGCTCGAACTTCTGCACTCGGAGAATCTTCCCACCAAAATTGAACGCGGCGGACGAATCTTTCCCCAAAGCGACAGTGCCGTGGACGTGGCCAAAACCATTGAGCACTGGATTGAAAAGCAGGGGGTGGAGGTCATTCGTGGTGCCCGGGTGCGTGGTTTGGATGTGGCTGACGGTCATGTTACCGGCGTGCACTACGACCTTTTCAGTGAAGCTGGTGTCAAAGGCAGCGGAGGAGATCGTGGTACTCATGAGTTGTCTGCGGCTGTGGTCATGCTGGCCACCGGGGGCATGTCCTACAACTCCACCGGGTCCAGTGGTGATGGGTACCAATTGGCCCGCGACCTGGGACACAAGGTGCTTAAGCCTCGCCCGTCACTGGTCCCCCTGTGCGCTCCCGGTGCACCACCTGGAGGCGTGCGCCGTTTGGCCCTGCGCAACATTGAAGCCACCCTGTGGGCCAATGGCAAACTGGTTGCGCGGGAATTTGGTGATCTCACTTTTATCGAGACCGGGTTGTCGGGGCCGGTTATCCTGGAGCTCAGCCGTATCGCGGTGGCTGCCCTTGATGAGGGACACAAAATGGAGTTGGCCATCGATCTGAAGCCCGCCTTGGATTTCAAGAAACTGGACGCCCGTCTGCTGCGGGACCTGGACAATCGGGAACTCAAAACCTGGCGGGATTTGCTGGACGGATTGCTGCCCCAGAGCCTGATTCCGGTGGCCCTTGATGTGTGCGGTGTTCCCGAAGATACCCTCTGTCACCAGATCACGGCCAAGCAGCGCAAGACCCTGCTCAAATGGTTGAAGGATTACCGGTTCCAATTGAATGGTTACGGCACCTTCAAGGAAGCCATCGTCACCGCAGGTGGAGTTGATACTGCCGAAGTGAATCCCAAAACCATGGAATCGAAACTGGTATCGGGGTTGCACATCATGGGGGAATTGTTGAACGTGGATGCCGATACGGGGGGCTTCAACATGATGGGTGCCTTTTCCACCGGTTGGGTGGCTGGAGAAGCCGCTGCCCGGCAGCTTCTCCAGAAATAACTCTTCAAAAATCAGGGTTTAAAATACCCACTTGCCCATCAACTGGACCAGGTTGTCGTCCAACCCATCTACTCCGTACTTGTTTTTGAAGTACTGGTATTCGATACCCGCATAGAAATTACCGGGTTTACCGCTGAAATTGCTCACGTCCAGCAAGAGCTGGGGCTGGGTCAGGATCTGGTATTTGCCGTCGCCCTCGGCCCCGGTGTAATCCAGGAAACCACCAAATTCGAAGTGGGCTGCGCCAATGGTGAACGGCACATTCCAGTTGGGGCTGATCTGCCAGGTGGTGTCATCATTAATGGTCATATCGTCGCGAATGAAAAAGTTGATGGCAAAGAAGTTGAAGTGGGGGATGTCCAGGTCAAACCCGATGCCATACAGGTAAGCGCGCCATTCTTGGGCAACATTCAACTCGGTGGCGATCAGGACATCCTTGATGAAGGCAAAGCTCATGTCTTTGCCGGCCATTTTACCGAGGCTGAATCGAGGGTGCCATTCGCCGTATATGCCGGTGTCCAAATCAAAAGGTTGAAAAATATCAAAGAATAAGAAGTTGTCCCCGTATTTCCAGACGCTGGCGTGTTCGATGGTGATGATGGTGGCGTTTTCGGAGGAAGCCAGTTGATAACCTTCTCCGTAGAGAAATGATGCGGAAGTCGAGGACCAGATGGCAGCGAGCGAGGGTGCGGATCCCAGTGTGAGGCAGGCCAGGGCAATGAAAAGGGATCCAGGAATTTTCTTCATGAGAGCTCCTGTCAGTTCGTTTGCCAAAGACATTTCAAGCCGAAACTCGTGGTGAAAATAAACCATAGCAGGTTGCACTTTGGCAATGATTCTTCTTGCGTGTGAGTGTATGATCCCAAATGTTCACCAATGTGATTCTGCCGGATTCCCCGGATGAAAGGCATACCAATGCTTGCCAAACTGTTCGAAAAAATATTCAATTTGGGGGCCAACAAAACCACGGCCTCGCGGGAGATCGCCGCCGGGGTGACCACCTTTCTTACCATGGGCTATATCATTTTTGTTAATCCAAGTATCCTGAGCGCCACCGGCATGGACAAAGGGGCCCTCATCACGGCGACCATCCTGGCGGCCTCTCTCGGGACCCTTCTGGCGGGTTTTTGGGCCAATGTGCCTTTCGCCATGGCCCCGGGCATGGGGCTGAACGCCTTTTTCGCTTTCAGTCTGGTGATTGGTAAAGGGGTCACCTGGGAAACGGCTCTCGGTGTGGTTTTCATCTCAGGGGTGGTCTTTCTGCTGCTGACGCTCCTTGGAGTGCGCAAGCACGTGATCGCCGCCATTCCCCTGGAGTTGAGGCTGGCCATTGCCGCTGGAATCGGGCTTTTCATCACCTTCATCGGTTTTCAGAGGTTGGGTCTCATCGTGGACAACCCGGCAACCCTGGTGGGTCTGGGGCCACTGAGCAGGCCTGTGGTTTTGGGGTTGGTGGGTTTGCTGGTCATCACCATTCTGGAGATCCGCAAGGTGCGGGGCTCCATTCTCATTGGTATTGTCCTGACCACTGTCTTGGGAATCATTTTCAAAGAAGTATCCTTGCCCAATTCCCTGGTCAGCGCCCCGCCTAGCATCGGCCCCATTTTCATGAAGATGGATATCCCCAGCGCCGTGAAGTGGGGCATGTGGGGGGCAATCTTCTCGTTCATGTTCGTGGATCTGTTTGACTCCGTTGGCACCATCGTGGCTTGCTCCTACGAGGCGGGATTTGTGGGTGAAGGCGGCAAGATCGAACGCCTGGACCGAGTGCTCGAAGCCGACGCCGTGGCCACCATCGCCGGGGCCCTTCTGGGTACAAGCACAACCACGACCTACATTGAGTCGGGGGCGGGAATTGCTGGCGGAGCCCGCACGGGGCTGGCCAATGTGGCCACCGGAGTCATGTTTTTATTGGCCTTGTTCATCACACCGATCATCGGCATCGTACCGGCATTTGCCACCGCCCCTGCCCTGATCATCGTGGGTGTGTATATGTTCAAGAATGTCAAGGAAATCGATTTCGGATCCTTCGAAAATGGGGTGCCTGCATTTTTGACCATCATCCTGATGCCCCTGACCTACAGTATCAGCATGGGGCTTGCTTTTGGTTTCATTGCCTACATCGTTGCCAACCTGGCGGCAGGCAAAGCCGGGAAGATTCATCCGTTCATGTGGGGAATCGGCACTTTTTCGGTGCTGGATGTGATTCTGACTTCACTATAAATTGTTGACTGCGACAGGACCAACAGGATGGTTGTCCTATAACCGGCCGACCTTCGGGCCCATCGATTGGGCGACTCTATTGATGCTGGTTGGTTTTTCTTTTCCCTTTCAGAAAATTCAACAGTCCCAGCACCAACAGGACAATGCCCCATTGAACCACGGCCGTACCGATTGTGAAGGTACCCAGGGGATTCCACCATTGTCCCGGGTCCCAGGAAACCGATTGACTGAACCACCAAAGAATCATTCCGACAAACTGGGCGGGGATGGCCACGCGGACCCAGAAATCGAATTTTCGCCCCAGCAAGGATGCTTCATGGGTTGCCAACTGCTGTTGGCGAAACCGGACCGGGCCGTGTATGGAAACGGTTACCGCCACAAACAATCCTGAGAGCATCAGGCCCACGCCCCATACCCAATCCTGGTTTTGAAAAAAAGTGAGGTTGGTGGCTGATGGAAATCCCATCAGGAAGCCTACCCCGGTGACCAGGCCCACTGACTTTGGGCGGGACCAACCAAGATCCAGCAAGACCCGCACGGCCAACTCGATCATGGCGATCAGCGAAGAAAGAGCAGCGAAGAAGAGAGTCAAAAAGAAGAGAAATGTGAAAATGGAACCACCGGGCATCTTTTGAAAAAGGGCGGGGATCCAGATAAAAGTCAGGCCCGTGCTGGCCGGCCCACCGTTTTGCAGAAAACCAGCCACCCCACCCATCTCCAATAAGGTCTTTTCGTCCAGGATGGCAGGGGCCAGGGCAAACACAGCCGGGATGATGGCGCAGGCGGCAATGATGGAGGCGAGATTGTTGCCCAGTCCCGTGATGATGGCAGTGGAGACTATTTTCTCTTTTTTGGGCATGTAAACTCCATAGGTGAGAATCAGGCCCCAACCCGCCCCGGTGCTCCAGGCGGATTGGCTGAGTCCTTCCAGCCAGACGTTGGCATCCTTGAGACTGCTCCAGTCCACTCCAAAAATAAACCGCAATCCCTCACCTGATCCGGGTAGCGTCAGAGTGCGAAAAAGAGCCACCAGCAACAAGGCAAACAGGGTCGGGATAAGAACCCGGTTGGTTTTTTCGATGCCCCTGACCACACCTCGCAGCACAACCAGTCCGGCCAATCCAATGGCCACAAACTGAAAAAGCACAGGTCGGAAAGAATTTGCAAAGGAGACAAAAACATCCTGGGCGGGGCCACCGGCCAGTCCCTGCAACTCGCCGCTCAGGCTGGCTGTCATGTATTTCAGGCACCAACCGGCCACCACCGCGTAATAAAAGAGAATGGCCGTGGCGCAAAAAGCGACAAAACCACCCAGCCACGCTCGGTTTTTCCCGGCAAATTTGGCAAAGGCACCCACACAGCCCTGACGGGCACCTCTTCCCAGACCGAATTCCATGATCAGCAGGGGAATGGACCAGGCAAAGAGAAAGACCAACCAGGTAATGATCAGGGCACCGCCGCCGTTTTGGGCCAGGATTCGGGGGAAACGCCAGATGTTGCCGGTACCCACGGCCATGCCCAGGGTGGTAAGGATGAGTCCCAGTCGGGAACTGAATAATTCAGGTGAGGGATTCAATTGGTCGTGCCCCTGGAAATGTTGCTGATAGAAAAGTGGTAGATCTGCCTCGCGTTTGTATAGCCAAGTCACATTAAACCACCATTTTGTATTATTCTACACACAATATTGGGCCCCCAGCAGCAGCAATGAAGGACGGACTTTGAACTGTCGGGCTGAGCTGGAGAATTGGGGGAAAATCCGGAGGTTGCGTCCAGACGCAAGCGACCGTACACTCTCAGATAATGCCATTGTCGACCCAACCGAGTGGAGCCACCGTGTCCGATCAATTGAACGCCATCGTCAGTCAGCGAATCGAAGTGGCTTCCGGCCTGATCGTCCTCCGAGTCAAACCCGACGGCTGGCAGTTGCCCCAGTGGAAGTCGGGGCAATTCGGTATTCTCGGCCTGCCGGTTTCCGCCCAGCGAATAAAGCTCTCCGATCCTGAAGAAGCCGAGTTGAAACCCGACAAATTGATCAAGCGGGCTTACAGCATCTCATCATCCAGCGAGGAAACCGACTACCTGGAATTTTTCATTACCCTGGTGCACTCCGGAGCCTTGACTCCACGCCTTTTTCATCTGCAGCCGGGGGACCGCGTCTTTTTGGGGGAACGCATCAGTGGGATGTTCACCCTGGACAGGGTGCCCGAAGGCACGAACCTCATCTTTATCGGCACCGGCACCGGTCTGGCTCCCTACATGAGCATGCTACGCGGAGAAATCGAGTGTGATGCCAACCGTCAAACCGCAGTCTTGCTGGGTGCCCGCCACAGTTGGGACCTGGGCTACCGGGGAGAGCTCATTGCCATGCAGCGTTTTTGTCCCACCTTCCATTACCTGCCCGTGGTCAGCAGGCCCGAAGAGGAAATAGTTCCCTGGAGCGGCCAGCAGGGATATGTGCAGGGGTTGTGGGAGAGCGAAAAGTTCAGCAAAATCTGGGGTGGCCGTCCCAGCCCGGATGATACGCACATCATGATTTGCGGCAATCCCGGCATGATTGAAGGCATGCTCAAGGTGCTGGCTGCCGAAGGTTTTCGGGAGCACAAGAAAAAGGAACCCGGCCAGGTGCACGTGGAGAAATACTGGTAGTCACCGAACCTGGCTCAGCTCCGCCGTTTCTTCTTCTGTGTAGCCTAGAACTTGCCAGTTCATGACTCCGTCCGGGCCATGACAATCGTCGCAACCGAGGGCACCTTCCAGACGAATGGCGTGGCTGATTTCCAGCATGGCATCGGTGGGCAGCCAGCGGGGTTCCATGTTGCGACCGGCTCTCAGATCGTCGAGGCCGCTGGTATTCCAGGTATCAATGCTCATGTAGGACATGAACCGGTCCAGCATGTAGAACTTGAACATCCAACCGTACATCATGCCCATCATGCTCTTGTGCATCTCCGTCCTGGCAGCCTGCCCTGGTTTGCCATCCCGGTAGTATTCGGGCAGGTTGTAGGGGACGAACATACCGCCAAATGGTCCGATGTTGGTCAGGTCAATGTGCTGGCGTCCGTTGAACCTCTTCATGGGATAGATCTTGGATGGACGACCGGCCCGGGCGATGGGCCGCATCACGTCTTCGAACCAACCTTCGTAATCGAAGTCTTCGAATTCAGGCCAGCGATGTTTGGCGTCATAAAAAGTATATAGCCCGGCGCCGTTGGGGTTGTCGCCGATGGGGTTGCCCAGGAAAGTTCCATCACCGTTCCACCAGACGTAGGCGATTCCCTCACCAGGGTCGGCCTGCTTCAACACGTCATTGTATATGTGGATACCGGGATGTTCTTCGAACACGGTAGTGCCGAAATCACGCCGAGTGACATTGTCCGGATGAAGCGAAGGAATGTGGCAGGTTTGGCAGGCCAGTCTCTCAAGGTGATCGTTGAGGCCGGTCCCGAATTCGCTGTTCGGGTCATGGGGTGGATCATCATGGCAATCCAGGCAGGAGACTTCAACTTCCGGTAGATCATTGGCCATCAAGGTGGTGGTGTGGGTGCCTTTGGCAATGAGGTGGCCACGGGTTTGGTGACATTCCAAGCAGCTCATGCCAGCCGCCGCATGCACATCCCAGGTGGGAGAGTAGGGGGTGCCCCGTTTGGATCCGGGATGCTGAATTCGCGGACGTTCTTGGCCCAGGTTCTGCAAACTCTGAAAGTATCCAGGCCCGGCCGGATCCACATATATGTCTCCGCCAAAATTGTGTTGATGGCAACGCAAGCAGGCTTCGGCCGAGGGGGTGATCACCGAGAGGGCGGCTTTGAAACTGCGGTCCTGACCCCAGCGTGCCCGGCCATTGTCATCAACAACCACCTGTTTGCGATTCATGTCGTAGGCGGCGGCATGACAAATCAGGCAATCGATGGCGTCTGTTTCCCTCGTCAGGGTTTTGTACAGGGGCATCATCTCGCCAAGGGGAGCTTGGTATTGGCCGCCGATGTGACACTGACCGCATCCTTCACTCAAGGTATCGCCGGTGGCGGTGACGACAATTTCAGCCCAGGCGGTCATGGCAAAAGATCCAGGTTTGGGGCAGGGGCGATTCAGTTTTCCCATGGCGAAATTATCGGCCAATTCTCCATTGAAACCCCATACGTTTTCGTGGTCGGTGGTGAAAAAACGGTAGTGTGCGGAGCTGGTCAGGTTGTCCATCAGGTTTACGTCGCGGGTTTCACCGGCACCATCGTCGAGCATTATTGTTTCGTGACAGCGAAGGCAGGTTGTTGGGCCTTCATAGGCTACGATACCGTCTTCACGAAACCGTTCCACATGATCAAAACGGCCGGAAATTTTAGGGAATTCAGCTATTAATTCTTCTGTCAGGAGATCAAACTCCGCGGGAGAAACCTTTTCGGAATGCTGGGGAATCACTCCGGGGCGACTGTCTGCAGGCATCATGACGTTGATCAGGTGTGACCAGACTAGGGCGATTACTATCAGGAGGATAAGTAAAGTTATTGAAAACAATGCTTTACGGAGACGTAGGGACATGGCTTCTCCTGGGGACTGGCATCCTGGAAGACCATTGTTGAGAGTAATGTTAAAAAATAATCAACTGAGCTGGTGGGTCAAGATTTTCCCGCAGGAAATAAATCAAAAGTGGGCGTTGATTCCCGGAAGCCATTGCAAGCCCGAGGGGTTGTTTCCAGCATAATTGAGAAGTCCGATTTGAACGCCATGGAGCACATCGGTCCGGTTGACAATACCAATGCTCAGCCCGGTCGATTCTTGAGTTTGTGTCAAGGCGCCGGTGGCCAATCCGGTCATGACCCTGGTGTGCATGTAGCCAATGGAAATAGCAACTCCGGTAATGTCGTCACCCTTGAGAACGGTACCTGCCAGTAATCCTTTGATGGTGTGGCCACCAACACCAAGGCCACCAATGGCGATGCCGGAGATGTCGTGTCCTCCAACACCAAGGCCACCCAGGGCCACACCGGTGATGTCGTGGCCACCGACGCCGAGCCCTCCAATGGCAAGCCCCCGAATGTCGTGGGCACCCACACCGAGTCCTCCAATACCAATGCCGGTAAGATCATGCAATCCCAGCCCCAATCCCCCAAAAACCAACCCCTGTATATCCCCCGCTCCCATGCCCAAGCCTGCCAAGGCAACACCTTGAACGTTGCTGGCACCTATGCCCAGACCGCCCACAAACACCCCCTGGAGATCGTCGGCTCCAATGCCGATGCTACCGAGGCCAATACCCTGCATGTTGCCGGCCCCAATGGCGATACCGCCAATGGTCACACCTTGCATGTTGCCTTTTCGGCTCCCAATTCCTGCCAGGGTGATGCCTTGAAAGTTGCGGCCGTTGACACTTACCAAGCCAAAATTGAGGCCCTGGTAAGCAGCCTGCTCATTTTCCACATGGGCCCAGAGGGTGAGATTGATACCCTGAACCGATTGCACATTCCGGTCCCGGAAGTTCAAGCGAAGACCATGGAATTGAGGGAGATTTCCGAATCCGAGACCGGTGCGGCTGGTGGGGATGCCCAAACCGCCCGCCTGGGCTGCTGGAACCAATGTCAGGAGACATGCCAAGATCATTAAGTTAGCTGCAGAGCTGAGGCGTTTTGGGAAACAGGTTTGTAACATGGGAAGCCTCTCTAATTCCGGAAAATTGCCGGGAACGTTGAGATAAACGTATTGCGTCCAGAAAGGTTATCCCAAAATGGGCGTATTCTCATGCGGAATTCGAAAGCTGTGATTGCGATGCCTCTACCAACCTGGCCGTTGATATTGGCGGCAAGCTTATCGCCGTCCCCATGGATGTTGGAGATCACGGTCCTATGTCGGTGATTGCTGATCCGGCCGGAGCTGTCTTCTGCATCTGGCACTGCTTCAACAAACACGGAGTGGAACTGCGCGATGAAAACAACACCGTTTGCTGGTCCAACTATTTCCGGATGGAAGATTGCGGGGCAGCCGGAAAACGGGCCTTGGATTTGGGAGCCAAGAGCATGATACCGACAACCCCCATTCCTGAAAAAGGGTTTTTCTGCCTTTTGGCCGATCCCACTGGTGCCGTCTTTGGACTGTATCAGTCGCTGGAAAAATAACTGCCGCCTTCAACATTCACCGGGCCGGGTTCAATCCCCGGCCCTTGTAATTCCTCGCATTCATGATGATATTGCCTCGGTATTTATCATGTCCCTCATTCTTCCATCCGATCTTTCGAGGTGAATGCCCATGGAATTCCTGAAGAAAAATCCCCTTGTCTTTACTCTGGCCCTGGTCGCCGGTGCCGTGGTCCTCATCACGGTCCTGTCCCTGTGATGACCCTGATCCTGGCATTGTTTTTTGTTATCCGTTTTTTTGATATCAGCCGGCAGCTGCCGCCATTGGCCGCCAGCTATGCAGATGATCTGCTTTGCTTGCCCCTGGTTCTCGGTCTGGCTCTTTGGGCTCAACGCAGGCTGTTGGGCCGGGGCTCAGCCTACACTCTGCCCCGATCCCACGGATTGTTGACCGTGCTGCTTTTTGCCGGTTATTTTGAAGCCTTGTTGCCCCTTTGGCAAGGAAGCGCCGTTGCTGATCCCTGGGATTTGCTGATGTATGGCCTGGGGTATTTGGCCTTTGAAATAATGTTGAATAATCCGTCCAGCCATGTCAGTGGGGAACCTCGTCAAGAACCTGCCGTTTTCAACACTGCAAACAGAAAAGGCCGCCCAGAAAGGCGGCCTTTTCCCAGCAATCAGCCAGGCTGATCATTTCTCTTCAAACGTCAAACTAGCCAGGTGCACCAAAGACGTCCAGCGCCGGTCGATGAAATCCTGTCCAAGTTTGGTCAGTGCCGTAGCCATCTCCGGATCCGATTTCTGCAGCATGCGGAAACGATTCTCGGTAGCGGCATAGTCGGCGAAGGTGAAAGTGGGAGCCTTGCAGTCCAGCTTCAATGGTGCCTTGCCGGTGGGGATCCGTCTAGGATCGTACCGGTAAATAGGCCAGTAGCCGGACTTGACGGCCAGATCCTGGTGGGTGTTGCCGTCACCCAGATCGTATCCATGCTCAATGCAGGGGCTGTTGGCAATGATCAGGCTGGGCCCGTCGTAGCTTTCAGCTTCCTTGATGGCGTTGATGGTCTGGGAATCCTTGGCGCCGAAAGCCACCTGGGCCACATAAACGTGGCCGTAGCTCATGGTGATCAGGCCGAGATCCTTCTTACCGATGGCCTTGCCACCGGTGGCAAACTTGGCCACCGCGGCAATGGGCGTGGCTTTGGAGGCCTGCCCACCGGTGTTGGAGTAGACCTCGGTATCCAGCACCAGCACGTTGACGTTCTTGTCCGACGCCATCACGTGATCCAGGCCACCGTAGCCGATGTCATAGGCCCAACCATCGCCACCAACAATCCACACGCTCTTTTTGACAAGGTAGTCGGCCAATTCCATCAGGCGATGGGCATCGCCAGACTCGTTTCCTTTCAGCTTTTGCTTCAAGGCTTCTACTCGCAGGCGTTGGTCCACGAAGTCCTGCTCGGTCTCCATACCAGCTTCCAGGAGGTCCGAAACCAGGTCGGCACCAATTACCTTTGACAGCTTGCTGGTCAAGTGGTGCGCTTCTTGGGTCATCATGTCCACTGAAAGACGGAAGCCAAAGCCGAATTCGGCGTTGTCCTCGAACAGACTGTTGGACCAGGCCACACCGCGACCGTCGCTGTTCTGGCTGTAGGGTGTCGTTGGCAGGTTGCCACCGTAGATGCTGCTGCAGCCGGTTGCATTGGCCATCATGGTGCGGTCACCAAACAACTGGGTGACCAGCTTGATGTAGGGAGTTTCACCACATCCGGGGCAGGCACCGGAAAACTCGAACAGGGGCTCGAAGAACTGGCTGCCCTTGATGTTGGTCTTGACCTTGGTCCGGTCGGGGTTGGGAAGGTCCAGGAAGAAGTCCCAGTTGTCGCGCTCGCTGTCCCGCAGGGGAGCCTGGTCGGCCATGAACAGAGCCTTGCGCTCGGGATTCGCCCGGTCCACACCGGGGCATTCCTCGACGCACAGACGGCAACCGGTGCAATCTTCAGGGGCCACCTGGATGGTGTATTTGGTGCCGGCGAAATCCTTGGCCTTGTAATCGAGGGCCTTGAATGTATCCGGGGCTCCGACCAGCAGCTCCGGCTCGTAAACCTTGGCGCGGATGGCCGCATGGGGGCAAACAAACGCGCACTTGTTGCACTGGATACAAAGTTCGTCCTCCCACACGGGAATTTCCTGGGCGATGTTGCGTTTTTCCCACTTGGCGGTACCGGTGGGCCAGGTGCCGTCGGGCGTAAAGGCACTGACCGGGAGCAGGTCGCCGTTTCCGGCCAGCATCATGGCCGATACCTGTTTGACGAACTCGGGGGCATCATCGGACACTATGGCAGAGCGAACCTTGGTGCTGGTCACTTCGCCTGGCAGTTCAACCTCGTGCATGTTCTCCAGGGCCGAATCCACCGCCGCATAGTTCATGTCGACGATCTTCTTGCCCTTTTTGCCGTAGGTCTTGTCGATGGCGTCCTTGATCTTGGCGATGGCCTCGTCAGGCTCCAGCACGCCACTGATGGCAAAGAAGCAAGTCTGCATGACGGTGTTGATGCGTCCGCCCATGCCGGCTTCCCGGGCCACCTTCACGGCGTCGATAACATAGAGCCGGGCCTTGCGGCTCAGCAGACTGTCCTGCACCTCGCGGGGCAGTTTGTCCCAGGCTTCGTTGGGCCCGTAGGGGCTGTTGACCAAGAAGGTCCCGCCGGGCATGAGTGCTTCCAGCATGTCGAACTGGTCGAGGAAGGTCCACTGATGGCAGGCCACGAAATTGGCATGCCGAATCAGGTAGGGGGTGCGCAGGGTCTCGGGGCCGAAACGAAGGTGGCTGATGGTCACCGCACCGGCCTTCTTGGAATCGTAAACGAAATAACCCTGGGCGTGGTTGTCGGTGCCCTCGCCGATGATCTTGATGGAGTTCTTGTTGGCACCCACGGTACCATCGGAACCCAGACCGTAGAACATGGCGCGCACCACTTTGTCGTCTTCGATGTCGAAGCTCGCGTCGAAATCCAGCGAGGTGCCGCTGACATCATCGTTGATACCGACGGTGAAATGGTTCTTTGGTTTGTCCTGGGCCAGGTTTTCGAAAACCGACTTGATCATGGCGGGGTTGAATTCCTTGCTGGAGAGACCGTAACGTCCACCAACGATCTTCACATCGTCGGCAAAGGGGCTGGTTCCTTCGGCCTGGGCTTCTGCCATGGTAGTCAGAACATCCATGTACAGGGGTTCGCCGGGACAGCCGGGCTCTTTGGTGCGATCCAGCACGCCAATGCTCTTGACGGTGCTGGGCATGGCAGCCAGGAAGTGTTCGGCGCTGAAGGGCCGGAAAAGGCGCACTTTCAGCACGCCGACCTTGGCGCCCTGGGCATTCATGTGGTCGACCACATTGTGGATGGCGTCGCAACCACTGCCCATGGCCAGGATCACGTGCTGAGCATCGGCGGCTCCGTGATACTCGAACAGTTTGTACTGCCGGCCGGTGAGGGCGGCAAACTTGTCCATGGCCTTGACCATCACTTCGGGACAGGCGGCGTAGAAGGGAGACGAGGCCTCACGGGCCTGGAAGAAGCAGTCCGGGTTCTGGGCTGTTCCCCTGAGCTGGGGCTTGTCCGGAGTCAGGCCACGACCGCGGTGGGCGCTGACCATCTCTACAGTGATCATGTGCAGGATGTCGTCGTTGGTCAGCTCTTCGATCTTGCTCACTTCATGACTGGTTCGGAACCCGTCAAAGAAGTGCAGAAAGGGAATGCGACTTTCCAGGCTTGCGGCCTGGGAGATCAGGGCAAAGTCGTGGACTTCCTGCACCGTGGTGGCCCCCAGCATGCCCCAGCCGGTCTGGCGACAGGCATAAATGTCCGAGTGATCGCCAAAGATGGACAAGGCGTGGGTGGCAATGGTGCGAGCAGCGATGTGAAAGACTGTGCCGGTCAACTCACCGGCTATCTTGTACATGTTGGGGATCATCAGCAGAAGACCCTGACTTGCGGTGAAGGTGGTGGTCAGGCTGCCCGCCTGAAGGGCTCCGTGCACGGCGCCTGCGGCCCCACCTTCGGATTGCATCTCCGTCACGTTCGGAACAATGCCCCAAACGTTTTTATCACCATTGGCACTCCAGGCATCGGAATGCTCGCCCATGGGGCTGCTTGGGGTGATGGGGTAAATGGCGATGACTTCATTGGCCCGGTGTGCAACCGAGGCGGCGGCTTCATTGCCGTCAACGAGGATCATCCTGCGTGTCATGTTTGCTCCTTTTTACGGTCAACAAGGAAGGCGACCCCCGCTTGGGGGGCCTTCATTTTTCTTGGGTTTTGTTAGATGTTAGGCAAGAAAAGGTGCCCGGTCCAGGAAGCATTGCGATTTGGCGTATTTTGTCAGCGATAAAGGGCTTTCACTTGATCCCAGTCTTGGCCGTCAGTGGCCTGGGGAATGTTGATAATCTGGAACACCGGACAGTCTTCACAACGATTGGGCCAGTTGAAAGGTTGCCGCATCGATGGCGAGGTTTCCCAGGCAAACCCCATGTATTCGTGGTCAACCCACAAGGGATCCGCCGACAGGAAGAACTGTTGGGGATCGTCGTCGATAACCAACAGATCCAGCGTGGCCAGGTGGACCATGCCGTTGACCGCCATCAGGGGCTCCAGGGTGGTAACCTGGAAGTTGTAGGGTTGTGGATGGGCGTTGATGCCGCGTCCCATGAAGTTGGTGTCGGTCAGCAAGATCCCGGGCGGAAGGATGATGGCGCAATCCCAGGCCACAATGCCTTGGGGGTGATCATAACCATAAACCATCAAATACAGACTAAGAGGGCCGGCAGGATAATCGGCCAATTCGAAAACACCGGTTTCATCTGCCTCGGTGGAAAGCCCCAGGACGTCGTGGCCAGCATGGATGTCGGCAAAAGCGGATTGGCAAGCGACCGTGACCAACAGAAGAGCCACCATTGTGGCAGGGATATTCAATTGCAACTTCATGATCGTCTCCCTGAAAATGTAACTGCTTCGGCAGATGATGAGATCTACGGTGAATGTTTGCTGCTGGCCTCGCCGTGTCCAAAGGGGATTTTGCCGGATTTCACATCACAATTCAAGACCAAAAAGTCAGTCCTCAGTTTGATTCCAGTCGTGTTCCGGGTTATTGAAGGCTCCAAATCCCGAAGAGCGGGTTGCAGCCAACTCAATTGCCCAATTGTTTTCGGATTTTTTTACGTCGGTACCCACGAGGTAAATGCTCAGTCCCAGGAGGGTCAGCAGCAGGGAGTCCAGTCCGGAATCGGCAATTTTTCCCAAGGGGGGCAGCACTCCCAGAATCCTGAATCCAATTTTAATAAACTGAAGCAGGGCCGCGGTCACCATGAGATTCGAGGACCATTTCCCCAGCAACTTCCTTTCCTGGAAGACAAAAAAGACCAGCAAAAGATTTCGCCCAATAGACAATGAAATGTTCGGCAGGGGCGGAGCGACCCCGGCAAAAAGAACCACCAGGAGAAAAACTCCATTCAGAAGATGGAACCCGCCGACAAACAGTCCAAAACGGCTGAGAAAGGGCTGCACCCCGATCCAGACGAACCCGGCGGCCAGCAGCCACAAGGCCAGAATCCAGCTGAGCCAAGCGACGGTGACCAGCAAACCCGGAGCCGGCCCTGCGCTGGACGCAATAAAGTCGGAGACAAAATTTCCGACCGTGCCGACGATGGTCATCAGCGCACCCGCATGCAGCAAGGTGCTGCCGCGCAGGCCGCCGTTGATTTCAGCCCAGGGATTTTCGGGTTTTGATTGATTCATTTTTGGCTCCTGCCGGCAGACACGGCTTCAGGGTTATGCGCGCGAAGCTTAGTATTCTCTCAGAGATTATTCAACCCCGGCTTTGCTGCCGACCTTTCGGGATGATATTTGTCTCTCCACTCTTTGACATTTTTGGCCCACGGGGCTTTAATGCTCATATGAAAATCGCATTCATCGGCACCCACGGGGTGGGCAAAACCACCCTCTGTTTCGAACTGGCCGCAGCCCTCAAACGGCTGGATTTGAGTGTTGACCTGGTCAAGGAGGTGGCTCGGGGTTGTCCTTTGCCCATCAACCGAAACACCACCAGGGACGCTCAGAACTGGATCTTGCATACCCAGGTGGCCAGTGAAATCGAGCTGGCCGCGGATTTCGACGTCATCGTGTGCGATCGGGCAGTGCTCGACAACTATGCCTACATGGTTCATGCCGAAGGGCGGCGTCCGGAAATTGAACCATTCATCCGACATTGGCTCGAAAGTTATGACCTGCTGGTCAAGGTCCCCGTCATCAACGCCCCATCATTTGATGGTACGCGCGACACCTCGGTGTAATTCCAGATGGGTATCGACCAACTCATCGACCAACTTTTGGCCGAATTCGAGGTGCAGTGCCTGGAATTGCCCAGCGGCTCCCATGACGGTTGGGTGGGTAGGGTGCTGGAGGCCATGGACCTGCCCGGAGAACCACCCCAATTGGACCTCTTTTCCTGACCTGAACCCTTCTGGTTCAATCATTGCTACAATTTGAGGTGGAAGACGAATGGGAACCTATTGACGTTCCGGGGTTGAAGAGAAACCACCGGAAACCCACTTTCGAACAGGCGGAGCGCTACACCTTGTCCGGCATGAAACTTCGAGTGATGACTTTTAATCTTTTGACTTCCACCAAGCAGAAGCGTCGGCATCCGTGGCGTTTGCGCCGGCGGAACATCGCCCGGATTTTCAAGCGATGGCAGCCCGATGTGGTGGGCACCCAGGAGGCCAATTTTCGCCAATTGAAAGAATTGTCCGAGCTGCTGCCCGATTACGATTTTCTGGGTGAAGGAAATCTGGGCAGAAGCATGGCCCACAGCGACAGCAACTGGTATTGCGCCACATTCTACCGCAGGGATCGGGTTCGACCCATGTACTCTTCTGGATCCGGCGAAGCCCTTTGGCTGTCTCCTACACCAGAAATCCCCGCTTCTCAGTTTCATCTTGGCACCCGTCCGCGTCTGGTAACCTGGAACAACTTCGAATTCCTCGGCTCGGCCCAGCCGTTTGTTTTTGGCACCACCCATCTGGAGGCGGTCAACAGCTGGCACCGGCAACGCAGTGTCGACCTGCTGCGCCAGCATGTCAGTGGCAAAGTTGCCGAACTGGGTTCCGAAATTCCCGTTTTCCTGACCGGCGACTTCAACGCGGTGGCGGATTCACCGGAGATCAAGGCCCTGTTGGACCAGAGTCTACCCCACGAGTCAATGTTTGATGCCTGGGCCGAGGCTCACGGCGGTGAATCACCCGAAGGCGCCACCTTCCGCGGCCTCGGGTTGCGCGATCGCCTCGGTCATGCCCTGCTGGGGCCGCGGCGCATCGACTACGTATTCTTCCGTCCCCGTCTGGAAATTCAAACCGTGCAACGAGTTGGCTTCGAAGGGTTTGACCACCGCCGCCTTGCTCTACCATCGGATCATTATCCGGTGTGTGCCGATTTTCACCTTGCCTGAAAAGCGTCCAGCTGGTAAAACAAGCGGCAGAAGTTACCTGCAGTGACCTGAATCTTTTTCTGGATGGTACCCATGCCCGACCAGCATCCGACAATTTCCCCCGAAGTCCTGGAAAATGCATTGCGAAAAATGCCGGCTCCTGTGGCGGTGATCGGCGCAGCCCACCAGGGGACCCTTGGCGGTCTGACCGCAGCCTGGTTGACTCGTGTATCCCTGGATCCACCGCTTCTGCTGGTTGCCGTGGGGCACGAGCGTTTCACCTGGGGGCTGATGGACTCTTCTGATCAATTCACCGTGAGCCTGCCCACCGTGGAGCAGGTGCCCGAGGCCCGTCTTTTTGGCTTGAAAAGTCGGCGGGATGTGGACAAATGGTCCCAAGTGGACCACGTCTTGCTTGGAGATGGCATCCCGGCCCTGGAACATTGCAGTGCGCGATTCCTGTGCCGCAAAACCGATGCTTTCACCACCGGAGACCACGATTGTTTCGTGGGACTGGTGATTGATGTGGGAATTCCTGGTGATCAGCCAGCCTTGCCCATGCGAGGTGCGGATTATGCTTCGGGCAGTGAATAACCGAGGCGTTTTAACCAGAATATGCCCAGGTCGCGGTTGCAATATTGTTCATTTCGGTTAGACTGTTATTATCCGGTTACGGGCGGATTGGTCGTTCGCTGACCGGGTGCGCGAGCTCAAAACGAAGGAGGGCCCGACGTATGGAACCTGCTACAAGCCTACCCATCTCTGAAATCTTCCCCCCTGAAATTCTATCTCTGCCCAAAGTCGAAGTTCCGGTGTCCGGTGTTTCCGGTTATTGCCTGAAAAACGACGAAAAGCAGGTGGTCTTTTTTGTATTTGAAGAGGGCGTGAGTGTACCGGACCATTCACACTGTGAGCAAAAGGGCATGGTGATTTCCGGAGAGATGATGATTGAAATCGGAGGCGAGACGAATCTCTACCAGGATGGAGATTCCTACATTATTCCCAACGATGTTAACCATCGGGTGAACTTCAGCCAGCGTACGGTGCTGATCGACATGTCGGCCGCACCCAATCGATACGCTGTAGCCCCCTGATTTGATTTTTTTCCTTGATCGGCAAAATGCCCGCTCCATTTTCGGAGCGGGCGTTGCTTTTCAAACCAATTGATCCGACCATCAATTGGGGCCGATGACCACTTCGAAACGTTGATCCCTGGTGATGTATTTGCGAGCCGTGGCCAACACCGTTTCAGGGGTGCAGCCGCGAATTGCCGTCACGACATTCTCCAGGTCATTGGCGTTCCTGCCAAACATGCGGTCTCGCGCCGTACGGCTGACCCGTGCCGAATTGGATTGTGAGCCGATCAGCAGATTGCCCAACAGTTTGGCTCTGGCCATTTCGAATTCCTCGGTTTCCACCTCCCGGATGGCCACGTCGCTGAGAACATCAAGCATTGTTTGACGGGCTTCTTCTTCGCTTTCGGGTGCTGTCAGAACATAGGACAGGAACATTCCCTGGCCATATCCCGCCGTGCTCATGGTTCCAGTGTTGTAGCAAAGTGATTTTTGGTTTCGCAGGTATTCGAACAGGCGTCCGGCCTGGCCGTTGAGGATTTCCTTGAGCATCATCAGGGCGATGCGGTCCTCATCCACATTCATGGGGCCGGGCCAGGCAGTCAGCACAATGCTCTGGTTCTGCTGTCGGATGATGCGGGCGGAAACCACCTTGTCTGGCTGAAGGGTGGGACCGGGCTGGGGGTTGTCGGGCACCGGAGCCTGAGGCAAGTCCCGGACAAGATCCTCCAGGCGCCTGAGCATATCATCGGGATCAAAACTTCCGGAGGCGGTGATTTGCAGGTTGCCGGTTGTCCAGTTTTCAGCATGCCTTGCCACCAGGTCCTGGCGGGTGAGCAAGGGCAGACTATCCGCGGTGCCTATCATGGGTCGACCGTAGGGGTGGTCCCCATAAATCAGTTCCCGCAGCCGGACCGCGGCGGCCTGGAATGGGCTGTCCTGTAGGGCCGCCAGCTGTTCCAGGGCCAGGCGACGTTCCTGTTCCAATTCCGCCTCCGGAAAAGACGGAGTATTGATCAGGCGGCCAACCAGGTCCAAGGGCAGGTCCAGTCGATCACTCATGGTGCTGAGAAAAAGACCTGTAAAATCACGTTCCGTTCGTGGAGAAATGCTGGCACCGGCACCTTCCAGGGATTCAAATATTTCTTCGGACTTCAGATTTCCGGTGCCTTTGATTTGAACCATCTGGGTCAGGGTGGACAGGCCGCTGTTTTGGGCGGTTTCATCGGTGGCGCCACCCCGGTTGGTCATGGCCATGGTAAAAATGGGTAGCGCATCATCTGGACGCAGGCAAACCTCGGTGCCCCCCTTGAGGTGATGAATTTCGAATGGTTGGTCGGTCGTGGCGATTTTCGACTGGTGGTTGGCAGAGGTTTGAAAAGCCAGGGTTTTGAATTTTTCGTTTCCCTGGGCGCTGGGCAAAATCCCGGCCAGGAGTTGATCGAGTTCCCGTACGTCGGTGGGAATGCCAAGATCTACCGGCTCAGTTCCGTTGGGCAGGTATACCACGCAACTCAATTCGTTGCGCCGGAAATACTGCCGGCAAAAGGCGGCCACCTGATCGCTGGTGACGGCGGCCACCTGCTGGGGGAAGTTGAAGGCCGACGGCAGGTCACCCATGGCCTCATTGTGTCCCAGGGTTGAAGCCTGTCCCTGAACCGTTTCTTGTCCAAACAGGAAGGACCGGTTCACCCGCACCCGGGCCCGATCCAGTTCCTTCTGCGTGCAGCCATTGCGGCCCAGATCGGCCAATATGTTGGCCACCGCTTTGATGGCTTCGGTCAATCGCTCGGCATCGGTCTCCATATCAAACAGCAGTACGCCTTCGCGGGGTCCGGTTTCGGTCATGACCGTGGCGTCGTCCACCAACTTGAGATCTTCCTGGATTTGACGATACAGACGGCAACTACGGCCATCGTTCAGCACTCGTTGGACCACGCTGAGGGTGGCCGAGAGATTGTCGACCTCGCCGGGACCCGGGAAAATGAGTTTGCAATAGGCGCGCTGGATGTCGCCATATTCCACCCGCAATCGGCAATGGTCGTGGGGGTTTTCGGTCAGGGGGGCGGCAACCAGGGTCTTTTCCGGGTCCTGATCGCCCACGGGCGCCTGGGCTGGACCAAACTTGTCCTGCACCAGGGAGAAAGCAGCCTGGGGATTCACGTCTCCGCAAATCACCACCGTCATGTTGTCCGGACGATAGGACGAGCGCCAGAATTCCAGGATGTCATCCCGGTCCCGCTCCAGCAGGTTCTCGTCCCGGCCACCGATGGGATTACTGTAGGGGCTGCGATCGAAGGCCAGTTCAAGTCCCCAGCGCCAGGTCACGCCAAATCCAAAAGGAATGTCGTCGTACATATGGTTTTCGTGGACCAGAACCTGGCGTTCGGCATCGAGACTTTCAGGCTCAAAGCTCGAATTGAAAAGAGAATCGCCCAAAATATCCACCGCCCTGGGCAGCTCTGCAGCGGGGGTGGTGATGTGGAAATTGGTGGTTTCGTAACCCGTGCCCGCGTTTGTGCTGCCTCCCGCAAAGGCGACCTCTTTGGCAAAGTCGCCTTCATTGCGTTTTTCAGTGCCCTTGAAAAGCATGTGTTCGATGCCGTGGGACCAGCCCCGTAATGACTGGGGCTCCCGATTGGAACCCACCTTCACCCAGACGTTGCACACTGCCACAGGTGTGCGGTGGTCTTCCTTGATGATCACTTTCATGCCATTGGGCAACAATGCCAGGTGCAGACCGCCACACAGTTCGCTTGGGTGCAGTGAGCCGTCGGGATGGAACAGGTTGGACATCGTCTCTCATTTCGGTTGAAGTGGGAGGCCATTATCCCCCGGTGGGCCGAATTGTAAACGTCGGATATGAATCCCTGTGGTTGACTCTGGTTAAACCAATGGCCAATTTTCCTTTTGACCCCTGATTTCTACATCCGGGCCCCGCTGAAGGAGAACCGTGTGAACAACCCCGAGTATTATGGCCACCCTCGCCGGGAAATGGGACCATTTGTTCCTGTTTCCGCACGCAGGCTGCTGGATGTCGGGTGCGGGGCGGGGGCTTTTGCCGCCGGCCTGAAGCAGAGCCGCGCCGGCTCGGACGGTGATCTGGAAATCTGGGGTGTGGAAATGTGTCCCGAGGCGGCCAAATTGGCGGCCGAGGTTATGGACAAGATCCTGGCTGGAGATTTTTTCTCGGCACTGCCGGAGCTTCCCGAAGGACATTTTGACTGCATCGTACTTAACGATGTGCTGGAGCACATGGTTCATCCGGATGAATTGTTGCGCCGAATCAAGCCGTTGCTGGCCCCCGGCGCCGTGGTGGTCGCTTCCATCCCCAACGTGCGTCATTTCTTCACCGTAATGAACCTGGCTGCACGCGGTCGCTGGGATTACACTGACGAAGGTATTCTGGATCGCACCCACCTGCGGTTTTTTACCCGACGCAGCATGAAACAGATGTTTCAGGACACCGGGTATCGGGTCGATACCATGCAAGGCATCAACGCTACCGGCTCACTCAAGTTCAAGCTGGTGAATCTGCTGACTTTCGGCCGGTGGTCCGACATGAAATTCCTTCAGTTCGCCGTGGTGGCCTCGCCGCAGGATTGACCACGTTGCGGGAAAGGGCGAGTCGCTTTGGTCATCGACCCTCGCACCATCATCACCGTGGACGTGGAAGAATGGTTCCACGGTCACAACTATCTCGACCTAGTACCGGCTGATAAGTGGGACGGCCTGGAATCCAGGGTGCGGCAGGGGATGGAACTTTGTCTCGATTTGCTGGACCGCCATCAGGTGCAAGCCACCTTTTTTGTTTTGGGATGGACGGCAGAACGTCATCCCGAAGTGGTTCGTGATATTCTGGCGGCAGGACACGAGGTGGCTTGCCACAGCTATTCTCATCCGGTGGTCTTCGAAATGAGCGAAGATGATTTTCGTGAGGACTGCCTGCGCGCCAGGGATGCCCTCGGCAAGGCCGGTGCCGCCGGAGTGGTTGGTTACCGGGCGCCCAGCTTTAGCATTACCCCTGTTGTTCATCACTACCTGAAGATTCTTCAGGAGTGCGGTTTCACTTTCGATTGCAGTATCTTTCCGGTGCGGCACCCCCGCTACGGCCAGCCCAACAGCCCCCGAGAACCGTTCCTGCTGGGAAAGGAAGCCAACAGTCTGGTGGTGGTCCCCATGCCCACCTGGCGTGTTTTAGGCCAGAATATTCCCTACTCTGGAGGCGGGTATCTACGGATACTGCCCTGGCAGGCCTTCAAAATCCTACGAGTTTTGGCTGCCCGGCAGGGAATTCCCTGCATTGTCTATCTGCATCCTTGGGAGTTGGACAGTTTCAAACCCCGGGTTGGTCAGTCGAAAGCCACAAGTTTGCGCAGCCAGGGTGGGCAGTCCTCCATGCCCCTCAAACTGGACCGCATTCTGAAGCAAGGGGATTTCGAAACCCTGGGACAATATGTGGGAAGACTTAGAAAGGCCGGTACTCTGCCCATTCGGGCGGTTTGAATCACCAACCTAAAGACAAACAGGAGCGGACCCTTCGCCATGGGTCCGCTCCTGTCGTTCACTTGTCCCTGTTCTGACCTTCGCCCTTGAATCACGCGTCCGAGTTTTCAAAAACCGCAAAGGGGGGAAGCGGTGGTTGTCATCTTCGGTCATGGTGGTATGGTACGTTGCCGGTAAGAGGAAGTTCCCTGTATTTTCAAATAATGCCGGGGTTTTTTAAACCCATCAACTTGTCGGAAGGAACCTGGGACAATGTCTTCGCTACGCCAAGACCCATTAACAGGGCGTTGGGTGATTATTGCAGCGAAAAGAAGAGGGCGTCCCAACGATTTTAGGCGCCATAGGGATGATGAACCCCAAAACCGGTCTCCCATGGCGGACAACTCCTCTTTTGAGCCGGTTCGGCGCTCCATGGTCCAACACGCTGATTGTCCTTTTTGTCCTGGCCAGGAGCACCAAACTCCATCTGAGGTTGTGGCCACCGGGCGGTCTGCGGGTGAGGCAGCCAATTCGCCCGGTTGGAGGGTGCGGGTCTTTGCCAACAAATTCCCTGCCATGCAAGCCACCGCAACACCTTTGGATGAAACAGGAGATCCCTTGCTGCGACCCCAGGGGTCCGCCTCGGGAGGGCATGAGGTCCTGGTGTGTGGCCCTGCACATCAGGAGAGTCTGGTCAACTTGCCGGTGGACCATTTGGCGGAGGTTTTTTTCACCGTTCGTCAGCGGATCCTGGTTCTGGGTCAGCAGCACACCGCTGCCCGTTATGTCTTGGTTTTTGGCAACCACGGCCCCGAAGCTGGGGCAACCCTGGCACATCCCCATCTTCAAATCATCACCACGCCGGTGGTGCCGACCTTGGTGGTGGATAAAGTGGCCAATTTCATCCGCCATGGCGAGGTTGCCGGTTCGTGCCTGCTTTGCGATACCCTGGAGTCGGAAGAGTCGGAGGCTGTTCGGGTGGTCGCCTCGAATCCGGGTTGGGTGGCGGTGACGCCATGGGCAAGTCGTTTTGCCTTTGAAATGAAGTTGATTCCCCGACGACATGCCGCCAGTTTGCTGGAGGCCACCGATTCAGAGATACATCACTTGGCCCAGGTGTTGAGGGGATGCCTGAAGTGTTTGATTGATTGCTGCCCGAACACTGATTATAACCTGATTTTTCACAATGCACCGGTGGCATCATCAGAAGGATCCGGGTATGGTAATTAACGGTTGGATGCCTTGGTGGGAACATCGGGCGATTCAATGGATTTTTTTCACTGGCACGTGGAAATCTTGCCCCGCTTGAGCCGGCTGGCCGGTTTCGAGACCGGCACCGGATTTGCCATCAACAGTTTGCCCCCGGAAAAAGCGGCGGCCCTTCTCCGCCCGGAAGGAAGTTGAATTGAATATCCTGATGGTCAGCGCCGAGATGGCTCCTTTCGCCAAGGTTGGTGGTTTGGCCGATGTTGCTGCGGCCCTTTCCAGGGCCTTGGCCGCTCGGGGTCACGATGTGCGGGTGGTCTTGCCACTATACGGAAATCTGGACCGGGAAAGCGAAAACATCAGGCCGTTGAAGAAGCTGCCGCCTTTGGCCCTGCGCGTTGGCCAGATGGTTCACGATGTGCGATTCCATGTTCGTGGTTCCACTTCCTCTGCGGTGAAAATCTATCTGGTGGAGTGCCCATCGCTGTTTGAAAAACACGGAATCTATACCTATGGCGACGGCACGGGTTTTGAAGACAGTCTGTCACGATCAAGTTTGCATGCCCAGGCAGCCCTGCTGTTGCCCCGCTTGCTGGATTGGCCCGTGGATGTGGTGCATGCCCACGACGCCAGTTCGGTGCCAGCTGTATTGTATCGACAGAACTGGTACGCTGGGCGCCGGATTCCCGGGCCCGCCGGCACCCTGTTGACCATTCACAATCTGGCCCACCAGGAGACTCACCCCATCAATGCTGTGGACACCCTTGGCCTGTCCCGCTCCCTGGCCTCGTATCCGGGGTTGCTGGAGTTCCACGGGCAAATCAATCTTTTGAAGGCTGGAATTCTGGGAGCCGATCTGGTCAACACCGTGAGCCCCAACTACGCCCTTGAAACCACCCGCAATCAGGTATTCGGGTGTGGTTTGCAGGAAATTCTCCTGAGTCGTGGCGATGACTATTCGGGCATTCTCAACGGTGGTGATTACGAGACCTGGGATCCAACCCGGGACCGGGATTTGTCTGCCTCCTATGGTCCCGACCGGTTGGCGGGCAAGGCGAAATGCCGGACTGCCCTTCTGGAGGAACTGGAAATTTCACCCGAGTCGGGCAAGCCGGTTTGTGGCTTTGTCGGACGATTGGTCGGGCAAAAGGGAGTGGATATTTTGCTGCCCATCATGAGTCGCTTGGCGCAGGATGGTTTCGCTTTCGCCATACTTGGCACCGGTGAACCGCGGTTGGAAAAGGCCATGCGTGAGGTGGCCATCCAGCAGCCTGATCGCATCGCCTTTGTTGATAATTTTGATGAATCCCTGGCCCACCGTATCTACGCAGGCAGTGATCTTTTTCTGATGCCCAGCCAGTTTGAACCCTGCGGGCTATCCCAGATGTATGCTCTACGCTACGGAACACCGCCGGTTGTGCGCTGGACCGGTGGTCTGGCCGACACTGTAACGGACGCCAAGCCGGATCTGGCAGATGGCACCGGTTTCATATTCACCGAGTCACGACCTGAGAGCCTTCTGGCTGCCTTGAGACGGGCGGAAATCATGTTCGCCGATGCAGACCGGTGGCTACAGTTGCAAGCGGCGGCCATGGCCCAGGATTTTTGCTGGGGTCGGGCAGCCGAGAGCTACGAAAGGTTGTACGAAACGGCTGTCAGCAGGCAGAGCTGACCCTGGAGGAGCACCATGAAGGAACATCCCGAGTATCTGGAAAACCGCAACGGCATTGTGGCTGCGGCCTTCGAGGAGAGCGACCAGCCGATGATGGTGGTAGATCCGGACGGCCAGCTGATTCTGGCCAGTGACGGCGCCGGCGTATTGCTGGGCGTGGCCAGGGCGGATTTGATCGGCCAGGATTTGAAGAAATTTTTTCTGCGGCCGGAAACTCTGGTCGAATGCCGGGTTGCCTGGCACTCCGGTTCCACTGAAAGCCGAACCCTGGAGGTGCGGACCAGCCAGGGTGAGGTGCGGGCGGTGGAAGCTCGGTGCTTGCCCTTCACGGCCGAGACCCTGCAGGAGCATGAGTACGAGAACCCCGACGATCGTTACGGGTTGCTCATGCTCACGGATATTCTCCGCCAGCAGCGTGCCGACGAAAAACGCATGATGCGCCTGGCCAAACTCTCGCTGCTCAATCAGGTGAGTGAGGCTCTCTACGGGGCCCATCTCACTTTGGACCAGATACTGCAGGCGGTTCTGATCTGCATCACTTCCGGCCAGGGCTTGGGCTTCAACCGGGCCTTCCTGCTGTTGATAGACGAGGGCAGCCTGCAACTGAAAGGTGAACTGGCCATTGGGCCGAGCAACGCCGAAGAGGCCTCCCGCATCTGGGTGGATTTGGCCTATACAGAGGTAGATCTCTTCGAAATGATGACCAGTTACGAACATTCCATCAATACCACCGATACAGCCGTCAACCGCATCGTCGGTCAGATGAGTGTTTCGTTGAATGACCGGGAGAACCTGCTCATCAAATGCATGGTCAATCGTGAGGTTGTGCACATCACGCCGGAAATGGTGCGGCCTGGGGTGGAAACCATTCGAGAGTGGATGGGCACCCGGGAATTTGCCCTGGCACCACTGATGACCCGGCGCGGGCCCCTAGGTGTCATCGTGGCTGACAATGCCATCAGTCATGCCCCAATTGGCAGTTTGGACCTGGAGTTCCTTTTTCTGTTCGCCAACCAGAGTGCGGGGGCCATCGAAAACAATCGCCTGTACCGCGAGTTGGAAAAGCGGCTCATCGACTTGCGCAAGGCCCATGAGCGTCAGAAAGAAGACCAGGAAACCCGGCTGCGCATGGAGCGACTCAGTGTGATGGGGGAGACATCGGCCATCGTGGCCCATGAGCTTCGCAATCCTCTGGTGGCCATTGGTGGATTTGCCCGAACTCTGGCGCGAAGCCTTGACAAGGATGACCCCAACCTTGAATTCGCCCAAATAATATCGGACGAAGTTGGTCGCATGGAGAGAATTATCCACGACCTGCTGGATTTCATCCGGCCCAGCAAGCAATTGCGTAAATCCATCCTGTTGGATGAGTTGGTCAGGGAGTCCACCAAAAGTTTCCAGGTGGAGTTGCAGGAAAAAAATATTGAATTGCATTTGGATTTGCAGGCGGGCAAAACCGCTCTTAGCGGCCATCCTGGAGAGATCCTGCAGGTATTGCAGAATTTTTTGATCAACTCCATCCAGATGATGATCGATGGCGGAGTTTTGGCGGTGCAAAGCCGGGTTCTCGAGGGTGGAATCCGTGTTGCTGTCCTGGATTCTGGTCCGGGATTTGCTCAAGAAGTTGCGGAGAAACTGTTTTCACCTTTCTTTTCCACAAAGACCTCCGGGTCTGGGCTGGGTTTGACGATTTGTTCTCAGATCATCAAGTCCCACGGGGGAGTGATTGGTGCCGAAAACAGGGAAGAGGGGGGCGCGGAATTTTATTTCATTTTACCCCTTCCCAAATAGCTCCCTAATAATTGGACCCCGAATGCCCATATTTGGGGTTGCAGTATTCCGCCAAGTGAGGCAAGGTGTTCCCGCAAGGAAATCCTCATTTTGGCAACAGTGAGCACCATAGAGAGGTGACCAAGGTGAAGCGAGTTCTAATTGTTGATGATGAACCCCATCTGAGGTTGTTGTACGAGACGGAATTGCGGCGGGCAGGTTATGAAACCATGACAGCGGACAGCGCCGTTCAGGGTCTGGAGTACGTCGAAACCATGAAGCCGGATCTGGTTGTGCTTGACATTCGCATGGCGGGCATGGACGGTATCGAAGCTTTGCAAAGAATTATCGAGCGGGACAACAACCTGCCCGTGGTTCTGAACACTGCTTTTTCCAGTTACCGGGATAATTACCTGACCTGGGCTGCCGATGCTTACGTGACCAAATCGTCGGATGTGACTGAGCTTCTGGAAACCGTTGAACGTGTCCTGATTGAAAGGATGACGGCCCAGAACTAGGGGCGCTGTGGGTCTTGGTGAGTGTTGCTCCCTGGGTTGGAAACAACCCAGCGGAGGAACATCGTGGCCAGCTTTGAACTAGTGCGCAATACTTTGACCCTTATCCTGGCCGGCGGTCAGGGTGAGCGGCTTTATCCCCTGACCAAAGACCGATCCAAACCTGCCGTGCCTTTTGGCGGTGCCTACCGCATCATTGATTTCACCCTTTCCAATTGTATAAACAGCGGTTTGCGTCAAATTTATGTTTTGACCCAATACAAGAGCTTTAGCCTGGACAAGCATTTGCAGCGTGGCTGGAACGTTTTCAGTTACGAAGCCGGTGAGTTTTGTTACCGGATCCCCCCCCAGCATCGCATTGGCCAGAAGTGGTACGAAGGCACGGCCGATGCCGTCTATCAGAACATTTACCTGCTGGAAAACCGCAAACCTGAACACGTACTCCTGCTGTCCGGTGATCATATTTACCAGATGGATTACGGCAAGTTGCTGACTTTCCACGGAAATCACGGCGGTTCCATGAGCCTCAGTTGCGCGGTGGTGCCCAAAGATGGTGCCGAAGAATTCGGCATTCTGGAAGTTGATGACAACTGGAAGGTGGTGGGATTTGAAGAAAAACCCGCCGATCCCCGCACGATTCCCGGCGATCCCGAACACTGTTTGGTGAACATGGGTGTTTATATTTTCGACACCGACTGTCTTGTTCACGAATTGAGTGTCGATGCCAGAAAATCCCAAAGCCGAAACGATTTTGGCAAGGACATCATTCCTGCTCTTGTGAAGAAGGAGATGGTGTACGCCTATCCATTCCGCGACGAAGAAACCCTGGAGAGTTGCTACTGGCGGGACATTGGAACCCTGGACAGTTATTTTGAAACCACCATGGAGTTGGTCAGCCGGGAGCCTCGCTGCGATCTGTATGACCCGAAATGGCGCTTCCGGGCCTGGCAGCCGCCACTTCCACCCTCAAAATCGGTGCATGGCTACACCGAAGACGGCACTCTGCCTGGCATTGTGGAGGACAGCATCGTCTCCAGTGGAACCATCGTTTCAGGTGGCAAGGTCGAACGTTCGGTCATCGGCAGAGGGGTGATGGTCAATTCCTACAGCCATGTGGTGGACAGCATCATCATGGATGACGTGGTCATCGGACGCAACGCGCACCTCAACCGCTGCATCGTGGACAAGAATGTTATTATTCCCGAAGGAATGCGCATTGGTTTTGACAGGGAAAAAGATTCCCAGCTCTTCAAGATTTCACCCTCCGGAGTGGTCGTCATTCCCAAGGGGATGGATCTGACGGGCATGGCTTGATGCCCCGGCCCGGGGTTGGGGCCTACCGATAAAATTCAGGACGGCGGTCAGCGAATAAATCGTTGGCTGCCGTAATTTTTTTATCAGTTTCAACAATGTTGATGGAGGCCGTGGCGGCACCGGTTTCGTTGTTGCCCAACCGGGACAGAATGCAGCCCCCTGGTGAGACCACCTGGCTGAGTCCGATAAATTCCAGCGGTGAATCGGTGCGCATTTCCCGGCCGATGCGGTTGGCCGTCACGGTGAAAACCCTGTTCTCAAGGCTGCGGGTGATCATCGCCTCGGGACACCAGGGCAAAACCAGATTTGAAGGATGAGCAATAACTTGGGCACCCATCAGGGCGAGGGTGCGGGCCGCTTCGGGAAAAATCCAGTCAAAACATATCATCATGCCGACTTTGATGCCACAGGCCTCCACCACGGAAAAACCAAGATCTCCGGCATCGAATAATTTTTTCTCGTCCAGAAAGAGGTGGATTTTTCGGTAGATATCACGGGTGCCGTCTGGTCGGATGAGCACCGAACTGTTGAAGACTTTTTCCGACCTACCGCGAACCAGTTCGGCCACGCCGGCGATGATGGTGGTGCCGCTGGCCATGGCAATTTCGGTGAGCCTGGATGTGATGGGGCCCGGCTCCTGTCCGGGGTCAATCACCTCGGCCATGCTCCGCAGTTCATCCCGGTCACGGTACTGGTAGCCGGTGGCACACAACTCGGGCAGAACAGCCAGATCACATTCAGCAGGAAGCAGGCCGATCAGGTCGTGCAGGTTGCCCCCGATGTTACCGAATTTCGGTTGGTTCTGGATCGAAGCTACTTTGAGAGTTTGCATGGATGGGCCTTTCAATTTTCAACCATGTCGAGCCCGGTCAGTTTTTCCAAATGGTCGAGGGTTCTCTCCCTATCAAAATTCTTTTGCACAAACTGGCGACCTTCAAGGCCAAATTGCCGGGCTTTTTCCGGATCCGCCAGCAGTTGATCGATGGCTTTGGCCAGGTTGTGCGCATCATCCACGGGCACCAGAAGGCCTGATCGATTGTGGGTAACGATTTCAGGCAAACTGCTGGCATTGGCGGCGATGACAGGCACGCCACAGGCCAAGGCCTCGGCTGCCACCAAGCCAAAACCTTCACTCCGCGAAGGCATCACCAGGATGTTGATGTTCTGGTAGAACCCGGGCATGTTTTCAGTGACCCCGCCAATGATGACCAGATGGGGATGACGGAGATTATTCCGCCATTGTTGCAAGCGAGATCTCATGGGTCCATCGCCGACCAAGTGCAGGGTTGGCCGGTTGGTGGGGTTTGTCGGTTCCATCGATGTTCCGGTTTGTTCCAGCAGCGTCCAGGCCTGCATCAATGAGACCAGACCTTTGCGGGAGATGAATTGGCCTGCAGAACCGATCACATTTCGAGGCGCATATTCACCCGGACAAAACTTGTCCAGGTCGATGCCTTTGTAAAGGAGATGGACTTTGTTCGGGTCAAGCCAGGGCGCGCTCTTCAAAACGGTCATTCTGGTGGCATGGGAATTGACCAAAAGCCCAGTGGAGAGTTTGTTGAAGTACCACCGGTAATAAAGTTTGTCCTTCAATGGGAAATCACTTTCCCGGCTGCCCAGAATAATTGGCACTCCTGCCGTCCGCCCAGCCACTGCTGCGGCTTTCAAGTCCTTGGTCAGGTTGGTCAGGATTGAGGTCACATTTTCCTTGTGGAAATAGGCCGTCAGTTTGGCCAGGGTCCAGGGTGCGGCATCGAAGCGAATGGCCAGCGGCAGCACTTCAAGGCCCTCCTGCCGGCACCGTTGCAACAACTGGGAATCGGGTTGGGCAACCACACTGACACGGTGGCCTCGATTTTTCAAAGCCAGGGCCGTTTCCAGAAACCACACCTCGGCTCCACCCCAGGTGCGCAGGGAATTGACCAGGCAGAGGTGGGGTTGTGGCATGGTGGGCTCCGGTTGGTCGCCTCAAGGCCGTAAAACTTGAAGGCCAGGAAATCCTATTTGAGACTTGGTCCGTACTGGTTGTCGGACTCGCTGTCCTGCACCAGGAAATAGATCAGGACCAAACCGCCCAAGGGAATGAGGCAAACCAGGTACCACCAGCCGGAGCGGCCCGTATCATGCAGCCGGCGCACCGCCAAACTGATGGAGGGCACGAGGATCACCAAGCTGAAAATGCTGGATAAGATGCCATAACCGGATTCGGCCGCATCCAGGGCCACGAAATCAATCCCATACATCACCAGGGTAATGATATAAACGAACAGAATGAAAAACCAGTACTCCGGGCGTCTGGCCCGTCCGCTGAAATCGGCAAAATTTTTGAGACCATCCAGAAAATAATTCAAGACAATGTCCTTTTGTGGTACGCAATACAAGATCCCAGAGAACCTGCTGGAAACCACACCATAGAGTACCATTCAGGGATTTTCAACCTATATGCAGGTCTTGAATAGGCAGTTCAAATTTATGGACAGAAGGCCCCACTCATTCGCATCACCCACTCAATTGCCGCAAATTACCCCTGGTGGCGCCGGTTTTGTTTGCATCCGGGACGTTTGCCGAGGGGGCCAAAAGTGTGGTTTCTTTCAATCCAACGGTCAGAAACCACGCCCGCAGTTGCCATCTCACCCACTGTAGTTTACCCTTCCCAAAACTACCACCGCCCCATTCCAGCGAATTCACCAATCCCGGAGCCAACCTTGTCGAAGCCCAACCAACCAAACACCATAAACCCACCTTCGGGCAATCTGGAACGCAAACCGGTGCGCATCGACCCACGGGTGCCCTGGCTGGCCGACACCAGACGCATGCTCTCACCCATGAGCGGCGTAACCGACCGTCCGTTCCGTGATATCTGCCGTCCTTTTGGGGTGGACATGGGATTCTGTGAATTTGCATCGGCGTCCGGGCTCATGTTCGACAGCGAAGCCACCTGGCGGTTGGTTGACACCGATGGTGAAGAGGGCCGCGTCGGCATTCAGATTTTCGGTGCCGACCCTGAGCACATGGCCACCGCCGCCCGGCTTCTCAACAAAAAGCACATGGACGTTTTGGATATCAACTTTGGTTGTCCTGCCAAGAAAGTCGTCAAGAAATGTGGTGGCAGCGCCCTGCTGGCCGACCTGCCCTTGTTGGAAAAAATTATGCACGCGGTGATCGATGCCAGCGAGGCTCCTGTCACCGCCAAAATCCGCACGGGTTGGGATGAAGCCTCGGTCAACTGCAACGAAGTAGGGCTTTTGCTGCAGGAAGCGGGCTTGCCCTGGGTGACCATTCACGGTCGTACCAAGGCCCAAAAGTACCGGGGGGAAGCAAACTGGGACCACATCGCCGATCTGGTGGAAACCCTGGATATCCCGGTCATCGGCAACGGTGATGTGGTCGATGGCGAGTCCTACCGACGTATGGTGCAGCACACCCGTTGCCATGGTGTAATGATTGGTCGCGGAGCCATCGGGCACCCCTGGATTTTTGAACAGATGCGGGCGGTGGACGAAAACCTGCCCGACCCGGTGATTGATTTCAGTGAAATGTGCAGGGTGACCATCCAACACATTTTGGGTGAAGTCGCTTTGCGGGGACCCAGAACCGGTTGCTACGTGGTGCGCAAACATATTGCCAAGTGTTTCAAAGGGTATCCGGGGGCGGCCCATTTGCGCCGACGGCTATTCAACACCGAAGATGCCGATGAAATGATTGCCATCCTGAGCGAGGCCGCCGCTGCAGGCGACCCCAGGGTGGGGCTCTCAGCACCTGATTCGGATGGGGAACAGAAATGATGCGTTTCAAATTTATTCCTGTGGCACTGGTTTTCCTGGCTCTGGGTGTTGGTTGCGCCAAGCAGGTGGCCAGGCAAGGAGCCGACACCGATGCGCCCGGCCAGGGGCACTCCCTTGAACACACGGTGGCTGAAGGAGAAACCCTGCGCCGCATCGCCGACAACTATTTCGGCGATCCCGACCTGGCGGACCTGATCGCCACCCGCAACGGCATCACCGATCCCGATCGCATTGTACCGGGCTCGGTGTTGATACTGGATTTTGACGAAAGTCAGTGGCAGGGTGCCAGCCGACGTTCGGTGGCTCTCGATGCCTACAACAAGGGTGTCGATTTGATGGCCCAGGATCGTCTGGCTGAGGCCGAAAAACAGTTCCGACTGGCCCTCCAAACCGCACCCGATTTGCAGTCGGCCAGCTACAACCTGGCCCTGGTGCTTTCCCGCCGGGGAAAGAACAGCGAGGCCCTGGTTATTTTGGAAAAGCTCACCGATGCCCGGCCGGAAGTTACCGACTTCAACTTTGCCCGGGGCCATTGCCTGTTCCAGTTGACCCGTTTTGCCGAAGCGGCCACTCAATTTGAAACGGTCCTGAAGATTGATGCCGGTCACAAGCGGGCGGCCTTTGGATTGGCCAGAAGCCTGCAGGAGGATGGGCAAAAGGATAAAGCCAGAGAGGCCTGGAAACGTTATCTGGAACTGGACAGCACCTCCAGTTGGGCCGATGTGGCCCAGCGGAACCTTCGGAAACTACGTGATGGCTCCTGAACCGGAGATCCTTCTCGAACTTGAAAACTGGTCGCTGGTGCGCCGTCAAGGTGGCCGGGAAATCACCTTGCTCGACAAAATTAATCTGCGCCTCACTCGCGGACGCTGGCTGGCTGTTTTGGGGGCCAATGGTTCAGGAAAAAGTTCCCTGCTGAAATACCTCGCTTCCGAAGAATCTCCCCTGGCCGAAGAAACGGCCATCATGTTTCAGGACCCCGACGATCAGATCATCGCCAGCACGGTGAACCGGGAATTGACCCTGGGTCGCGAAACCCTGCAGCCTGGTCCGATGTTGGACAAGTTCAGTCTCTCTGGTTTGGGTGGTCTGGATCCACGGCTTCTATCGGCCGGACAGAAGCAACGTTTGGTCCTGGCCGTGGCCCTCGCCGGTGATCCCCAGGTCCTTTTGGCTGACGAGCCCACAGCCTTGCAGGACGGTCAACAGGCGGCCTGGATTCTCCAACAGTTGGCAGCTTGGCTCCACCATTCGGATCGCACCCTGATTACGGCCACCTGCTCCCGCCAGGAAGCGATTCGGGCCCATGAGATCCTGGTTCTCGACCACGGCCAGGTGATCCTTCATGGACCCACCGAAGAATTCATACACGACCCACGGGTTGTAGCTCTGTTGGGCGAGGGCATACAGGATGAGTCGCTCAAGGTGCCGTGGGATTTTTCCAAAGATTCCGATGATCCGGTGCTGAGAATCAGCGACCTCACATGTCACTTTCAAGGCCCCGGCGGAGGATTCCATATTCCCCACCTGCGCCTTTCTTGCGGTCGACGTTTGGGCATCACTGGGAGAAATGGCAGTGGCAAAAGTACTCTGCTGGCGGCTTGTGCCGGAGTCCGCAAACCAGACGGTGGTCAAATCATGTTGGCCGGCCATCAAATGTATGGCAGGCGAAATCCTGATTTGGACCATGGCCTGGCCATGCTGGCGCCTCAATTTCCCGAATACCTTTTCACCCGGGAAACAGTGGCTCGGGAAATTGCTGTTGATTCGGCCCTCCAGGCCCTACCGGTCCATGATTTTCTGCAAGAAATGGGACTGGATCCTGCCCTGGAAAGCGGCAATCCCCACAGCTTGAGCAGCGGCCAACGGCGCCGTCTGGCCCTGGGGATGGTTCTTTTTTCCGGTCGTCCCCTGTTGCTCCTGGATGAGCCCACCGCTGCTTTGGATCGTCAAGGACGGCAGAGAGTCCTGGAATTGCTGGCGGATTTGCCTTCGCAGGCGATCTTGATCATCGCTTCCCACGATCAGGATCTCCTGGCTGCGGCGGGGTGTTCTATCATGAATCTGGATGATCATTACCTGGATTCCTGAATCCCTGCCATAGGGTGCAAAATTGCGGACACAATTCCCTTGCCGGACTCCCTTCCGGTTGATATTTTCCCAAGGAATCAAAACCGCAGTCAAGGAGGCCTCTGAACAACTATCGGCATGGACATTGCGCCCGTGCTTTTTTTGTGTGCAGAGGTACCAGACATATTTTGCGCGGCACCATTCCGCGCCGTAGCACCTGGGGGAGCGTCATGAAATTCGTCCCAAAAGCCGCCATCATGAATTCCCACGAAATGAATCGTGCCATCAAGCGCATGGCCCACGAGATTATCGAGGCCAACAAGGGAATTGATAACCTGGTTCTGCTGGGTATCCAGCGGCGCGGTGTCCCCCTGGCCAGGATGCTGGGCGAAGCCATTGCCCAGGTTGAAGGCCGCAAGGTACCCCAGGGTGCACTGGATATCACCTTTTACCGTGATGATCTTTCCAAACTTGGACCCGCTCCCCAGGTGGCCAGCACGGAAATGCCTTTCGATGTCACGGAAAAAATTGTCATTCTGGTGGATGATGTGCTCTACACCGGACGCACGGTGCGAGCTGCTCTGGACGTGATCATGGATTGGGGCCGGCCCAGGGCCATTCGTCTGGCGGTGCTGGTGGACCGGGGTCATCGTGAACTTCCCATTCGCCCGGACTTTGTGGGTAAAAACGTACCCACCAGTTCCCGTGAAATCATCAAGGTCAAGGTTGCCGATTATGACGATACCCAGGAAGTGGTCGTGGGGGAGGTCCAGGAGTCATGATACTGGAGCGCAAGGATGTCCTCGGCCTTGAGGATCTGTCCGCTGATGAGATTCTCGGCATTCTGGATATTGCCAGCCGTTTCCGGGCCGTATTCGATAGACCGGTGCGCAGTGTGCCCATTATGCGGGGGCGCACGGTGGTGAATTTTTTTCACGAACCCAGCACCAGGACCCGCATTTCCTTCGAACTTGCCGAAAAACGTCTCTCTGCCGACATCATCAATTTCAGTACCTCCGGCAGCAGTTTCAGCAAGGGAGAAACCTTGCGCGACACCGCCGAAAATCTGGCGGCCATGAAAATCGATATGCTGATCATCAGGCACAGTTCGCCCGGGTCGGCCCACTACCTTGGAAGAGTGCTCAAGTGCTCGGTGATCAACGCTGGGGACGGAGCTCATGAGCATCCCACCCAGGGATTGCTGGACATCATGACCATGCAGCAAAAGCTGGGGGATCTGCGCGGGAAAAATGTGACTATTATCGGCGACATTACCCACAGCCGGGTGGCGCGTTCCAATATCTGGGGTCTGACCAAGCTGGGTGCCGAGGTGACCTTGTGCGGTCCTCCAACCATGATTCCCGTTGGTATCGAAAAACTGGGCGCGAAGGTTGAATACGATCTGCACAAAGCCGTGGCCGACGCCGATGTCTTGAATGTTCTGCGCATTCAGCTGGAGCGCCACTCCAGCAAGAGTTTCCCCAGCAATCGGGAATACCACCGGGTTTACGGCATCACCGAGGATGTGGTGCGCTCGCTCAAGCCCGAGGCCTTCGTCATGCATCCCGGACCTATGAACCGGGATGTGGAGATTTCCAGCGAGGTGGCCGACGGTCCCCGCCAGGTGATCCTCGACCAGGTGGCCAACGGTGTGGCGGTGCGCATGGCTTTGATTTACTTGCTCTCCGGTGGGGACCCCGGGGCGCTCGGGGGCTGATTCTTTTGAGGTCATTGCGCGATTGTTCGAACATCCGACAGACATTCAAATAACCCCGGTGGCCATATTGAGGGTCCCGGCTACCAGAAAGAGGCTGGACAATGGAGTGGAGCTGGCAGCGCATTCCCGCCGAATATGTGGTCAACAACATCAAGCTGTGCCGCAACG
>JAJRZA010000070.1 GCA_024275485.1 Candidatus Krumholzibacteriota bacterium
ATATTTTCAGGCAAGTATCCGACATTTTATCCTGTTTCTCAATGCTGCTTTCGCCCTGGCGGCAGGCCCCTTGATTTTTGGTGCCAAAGAGCTACTGGGCAATGCCCCTGTTCTCCATGCTTTTTCGCCTGGACCGATATCCCGAAGGAAATTGTTTGCGACGGTAGCTGGCGGGTCTGTTCTTTTCGGGGAAAAATCCGCCATACTACCCTATTCGGGCTACAAAGTTGAGGCCGGTCGTTCCATATGGTCTAGGCCCCTGACACCATAACAGTTTTCTGATTCACAAACTCCCTGATTCCCAAAGCGTGAAGCTCACGTCCGTAACCACTTTCTTTGATTCCACCAAAAGGCAGCCTCGGGTCCGACTTCACAAAATCATTCACAAAACAACAGCCGGCCTGCAGCTCCTCGGCCGCGATGCGTTGCCCCCGCTCAATATCCCGGGTATAAACCGCCGCTCCCAAACCAAACACCGTATCGTTGGCAATGTCGATGGCATCGGCTTCGTCCTTCGCGGCAATAACCGATGCCACCGGTCCAAACAGTTCGTCATCATAAGCGGGCATTCCGGGACGCACCTCACTCAATACCGTGGCGGGATAATACGCCCCGGTCATCGTCGGCACTTCACCGCCCAAAACAATCTTCGCCCCGGCAGCCACACTGTCGAGGACCTGTTGGTGCAACTCGTCCCGCAGATCGATCCGCGCCATGGGGCCCATGTGGGATAGCGGATCCAGGGGATCACCCAAAACGCGCGAGCTCATTTCTTCAACCAGCAACCGGGTGAATTCACTCGCCACCGATTCGATCACCACAAAACGTTTGGCGGCAATGCAACTTTGTCCGCTGTTGAGAAGACGGCTGGAGGCACAACTGGCAGCGGCGGCGGGCAAATCAGCATCTTCGAGGATGACGTAAGGGTCGCTCCCGCCCAATTCCAGAACCGTCTTTTTGATGGCGCGACCGGCAGCGGCGGCCACCGATCGCCCGGCGGGTGTGCTCCCGGTCAGGGTGACGGCTTTGACGGCGGGATGGTTGATCACCGGCTTCACCCGGGAACCACCGATCAACAAAGTCCGAAAGGTGTCTTCAGGAAAACCCGCGTCCCGAAAAACCTCTTCGATGGCCAGGGCGCAACCGGGCACGTTGGAGGCGTGTTTCAACAGCCCGGTGTTGCCTGCCATCAGAGTGGGAGCGGCAAAACGGAAGACCTGCCAGAAGGGAAAATTCCAGGGCATGACGGCCAAGATTGTTCCGATGGGCTGAAAGGAAATGAAGCTTCGGTGCGCCTCGGTGGGAATATCCTGATCAGCGAGATGGGCTTCGGCATTGTCCGCGTAATAATCGCATACCAATGCGCATTTGTTGACCTCGGCGATCCCTTCGACCAAAATCTTGCCCATTTCCAAGGTGATCAAGCGGCCATATTTTTCAGCCCGGTCGCGGAGAATGGAGGCAGCTTGTTTCATCATCAGGCGTCGCTTTGAAAAATCCGTACGACGCCAGGATGTGAAAGCGAGGTCGACGGCCTCGACAATGGCGGCCGCTTCGGCATCGCTGTGCTGATCGTATTGCTGGATCAATTGACCGGTAGCCGGGTTGATGGCTTTCACCTGAGGCCTCCTGGTGGGGGTTTTTGGATTGATGATTCGGTGTTCATCCTGCCATGGGAAGGGTAACTCAACTGTTAAACGCGACAATACATAATTGTAAAAAATCCAGGAGAGGGGAATATTTGCAAAGAATTGTTATTCGTTGTTGAAAAAAAGTCATGTAAACCGGACATTATGGACTATGAAGCTTACAAACCATATCAAGCAACACCGCGCTCGCCTGGACCTGACTCAACAGGATCTGGCCGAGCGCGTCGGGGTGCGACGTCAAACAATCCTGGCGGTTGAAAAAGGAAAGTATGTGCCTTCGGCCCTGTTGGCATTTCAAATTGCCGATGTGCTGGGCATGAAGGTGGATGAATTGTTTGAGCTGAAAAAACAGGATGGATAGCAATGAACACCATCACCATGAATCATCCTTTGCGAAGATTACATCAGTGGATATGATCGCCGTGGTCTTTGTAATCAAACGAATCCATGCACCCACTGCTTCTTTGGGGAGAACGTTTATGCGGAACCCGGTTCATATATTCCCAGCGCTGTTGCTGTGTTTGCTTCCCAGCATCACATCCGCGCAGGAAAAAGGCCCTGCGGACGACCTCTGGGATCTCTACCAACAGGGTCGATTCGAAGATGTTGTTGTACAAGGCCGGGTGTTGCTGGCCACCGACAAGGAAACTGCACAGGTTAACCTGGCGGTTGGGCGCAGTCTGGTCCATCTGGAAAAATTTGAAGACGCTTTTGCCTATTTGACCAAGGCCGCCCAAATGGATCCTCAAAAGACCTGGGTCTATGCCTGGGCTGAGGTTTATCTGGGCCTGACCCACTGGAAATTGGGTGACGACGAGAGGGCCAGCCAGGCGTTCATCCTCGGCCGTGATTGCGCCGCCACAAAGAATGCCACTCGCAATGCGGAAACCTATTTGCTGAGGCTGGGATTGTCGGAGTTTTTTGTCGATTGGACCCACTTTGAAACAGAACATTTTTCATTTCGTTTCTCGGGTCGTCTGAATAACTTTGACCGGGTCGCTTTTGCCCGTCGCTACGAAGGTGCTTACGCCGATATTGCTCAATGGTTTGGTGGTGGACCGGAAGAAAAAATCAGGTTCCTTCTCTGGTCCAGTCAGGAAGAGGCGGACGAAGGGGGTATTGGGCAGCTGGGATTCAGCAAGCCTGAGATATTTTTGGTCCATGCGCGCATTCAGCAAACCGTTGGGCATGAGATGACCCATGTGATTTCTTACCACGCACTGAATCCAACGGTGCGCAATGGGCTGATTAATGAAGGTATTGCTGTGTACATGGATCAAACCAATCGAGATCAAATGGAAAAGGCACGGTCTTTGAGAGAGGCAGGGGAGGCTGAGGCGATCATGGTCTCCATTCCGGCGATGTGGGAAGACTGGTCCTTGGCCCCGTCAGAATATTCTTACCCGCTTGCTGGTGCTTTTGTCTCCATGCTTATTGATAAAGGAGGGAAAGACAAGTTTCTGGAGTTTTTCAAGGATCAGAGTTTCGGGCATGCCCAAGTGGTTTACGGGTCCGATCTGGCCGGTTGGATTGAGGGCTTCGAAAAAAAATTGTACCGTTGAAGGTTCGCAATTGAAGATTGAGTTAACCACACGAGTAGATCATCCAAGAAACCGAAGGATCATCAATGAAGAGAATCAGCAAAAAAACATGTACCAGAAGTTTCGTCCTTCTGGCGCTGGTCCTTTCCCAAATACTGGCCACTGGCATTGCCATGTCCACCATAACGGATGAATGGAACGAGGGGTTGGGCCAATCTCCCAATGCAGTTCATTCTTTCCTTTTTGAAGTCACTTTCATGAACATCGATGTGGCCATTGTTGAATATCAACTCGATGCTGAAACCGCTGCACTGGTATCGACGGCTATTGGCGAGGGAGACCCTAACGACTCCTGCATGGACCGGGTAGGGGAAATCCTTCTGGCAGCCGAGACCATCGCCTTCTCCATGGATATGCAACGTGATACCAGCAGCGGTCGCCTGCTGAAGGGAATGCTCCTCAATCTGGAACGAGCCTGGAAAAGTGGACTGATTTCTGAATCTGAACATGTGCTGGTCAGCGAAAGGCTCAAGGTTATTCTGGGCACCCAAAAAGAGCGGGGTGTTCTTGAGGGCGACAAGCTCATGTACCGGGTACGATCTGATGGTGTCAGGGTGGGCCTCCTGGGTGTTGACGGAGAGTTGTTGGTGGATTCCCTGGAAGCGGGCACTGCCTGGGCCAGGGGAATCAAGGGTGTTTTTGTGGGCCCGAATTCAAAACTCCGGGATAAACTCGTGGAGGCGGCGTGGGACCGGGAATGATGCAGGGCGACCAATGGTCTTGATTTCGTGCCGGTGGCGGGGATGAATGCTTTGTCGCTATACTATTGGAGGCTCAAGGCCCAACCCCCCCACATCCCTTCATTTTTTTGGAGGATTCAACAATGAAAAAGTTTGACGATCCGGCCATGGTCAAGCGACTGCACGACCAGGCCAATCGCGATTCCGGGGAGATGGCGTTGATGGCGGCTCACGGCCACCAGAACTAGTCGTGTTTTTTTGGAGACCAAACGCATTTAAATCAGCAACGCCCGAAAGAACCATAAAACTCGCCCGGTGCTCATCCGGGCGGCTTTCCAGAAAGACCAGTGCTTTGTAGGTTTGCCGTTGCGAAGCAGCTACTTGTCCTCCCCTTTATACAGGGCTTCTTCCTGCGCTTCCTTCGCCTCGGCTTCTGCTTCCCTCTTGGCCAGTTCCCCCTCCAGCCAGTTGATTGCCCCATCCAGCTGCTGGCCGAACTCGTCGATGGTTTCGTTATAGCGTTCGAGGGAATTCCCTTGTCTCTCGGTGGCCAGTTGGGAATTGAGTTTGGCTGAAGTGTACAGCGCCTTCATGTTCGATAGCTGGCGCACACGATTACCGTAGGGAGCTTGGTAAATACCCTGTTCCACACTATTGTTTCCGGTCGGTACGGGAGAGCCGACTTCCGACACGCTGGTAGTTCCTGAAGTGACCAACTCGCCATGCTGTTTGATGGTCATCACTTCGCCCAGGGATTCCTGGCGCCGCTTGATGCACTCACCCATGAAATTCTGAAATTTGTTGATGGTCGTCCCACGGGCAGTGTTGGACGATTGCCTGGCTGCGCTTTCGAGCTTCGATTTAAGGCTCTTGAACTCTTTGTATTCCTGATTGGTCTCTCGCAGAGCCCTCTTCAACTGGGCGGTAGTGTAGTCGGCTTCCTGGGCCAATGCTGTGGAGGCGGGCAACATGACCACCACGGCCAGGACCAGCAGGCAGCGGGAAAAATTTATCTGAGAACAAATCAACATGGAAAATCTCCCATCTCTTGATCGAATTGGCCCACGTGCCCTGCAACTGAACACATGTGGACTGCTCACCCGAAATCCATGCCTTGCAGGCTGTTGAAAAACTACTCCCTGCGTCAGGCACGTCTCGTCTGTCCGAGCTCGGCGTTGCGATTCCTTGCCGTAGCAACGGCTATGGCGGCGAAACCGAGCCTTGATCGCGGGCAGGCGAGACGCGCCTGCCACCAGAATGAGTTTTTCAACAGCCTGCTAGTCATACTTTTGAAAATCATTGTACCGGATCATTGCCGACAATTCTCTGCCATAGTCGGGGCCTTTCTCCGAATAGCGGTCCAGTTTTTGAACCAGCAGATAGGGGTCATCGGTTTCCATTTTTAGTTTTTGGAATTCACTGAAATTACCCGGCTTGGCCAAAACCCGGAAGTAATCCCGGATGGATGCATCAAGGTTGACGTATTTTTTGACCCAAACGGTTTGAGCGCCCCGAAGTTCACTGGCCGCAATTCTCGGCTCATTCCTGTCGAAGGACCAAACTCCAAAAATATTGTTGGCCTGGCGGAAAAAGCGGGATGTACCCCAAGCACTTTCCATGGCGGCCTGGGCCATGGCGATGCTTTTAGGGTGTGGTTTCAAGACCCGCAGGAGTTCCTGATCCGTGGTGACCTGATAGTACGACTTGAGCACCTCCAATTCCCTGTTCTGACCAGTGTTGATGGCCTTGGCGGCACGGAGATATTCCCCCATGAGTTCGGTATGAACCATTTCCACCACCGGGGCAACCAGATAGGCAAAACGTTCTTTCTTTTCCGCCAAGGTCATATTTTCAGGAAGCACATCCAGAGAATAGCTCCGGGTGTGGGTACCGGTCAGGTTGTAGCGCTGGTTGTTGACCGAAGCGGTTTGGGAGAGCAGGGCCCTTCTCTCTGCATCGGGGGGGATTCTTTCACCACACCCAATGATGACCACCAACATTCCCAAAAGAGCAAAGCTCCGGATTAACAGCTTGCGACTCATTGACTCTCCCCGAGAGGTTCCACAACAGAAGAGCAAGAGACTTGCGCCCTGGATATCAGCTATGCAATATAACATTAGAGCGCATTCTCCCACATATTTCCACCCAATCTTATCCAGTTCCCCAACTGTTGTAAATCATGTTCTTTCAGCAATTGGGCAACGACAGCATGGTGCGGGATCTTGCCATGGCGGCCGAATTCAACTACCTCTGTCTTGCTTTTGTTCCTGGTTTTCTTAAATTTGGATAAAGCGATCCACTTTGTATTCAAGCGGCCCAGGCCGCAGGAGGATAAACCATGGCGACCACCAACATCGCTCCCGAGATGACTCTCTTCGAAATAACCGAAAAGCACCCTGAAACCATTGATGTCTTTGTGGCCAACGGCTATGAGCACGTGGGTGACGAGAGCAAACGCAGGGCCCAGGGAAAGATGGTGACATTGGCCCAGGCGGTGCAGGCCAAAAGCAAAGACCTCAAATCCTTCACGGCGCTGCTGGAAAATGCAGTGAAAGAAAATCAGGACCATGAAGACATCACCCTGAAAATGGTGGATGACGAGAGCAAGGTTTTCCCCACCGAAGGCGATATCAGGGTGGCGGGATTGCTGCCCTGCCCGGTGAGGCTGCCTTTGCTGGAAGCTTTTGACAAGGTTGCCAAATCCATCACTGCTGAAACAGGGTTGACGGTGGGCGCACGATTGGCGGCAGCCTCGGTTGGTGCCGATGTGCTTGAAGAAGGCATGAATGCCATCAATGGGGAAGATGATTTGCCGGACATATTCTTGTCGGCGGGATATGAAGCCTTCTTTGACAGGAAAAACATGGCCCGCTTCAAGGATCGTGGGGTTTTTGTCGATCGCTCCTGGGAAAACCACAACCAGTTTTTTGCAGAATACGACATGAAGGATCCAGATGGGCACTATGCCATGCTGGCGGTGGTGCCCGCAGTTTTCCTGGTGGACAGAACCCAGCTTGAAGAAGGCGAATCAGTACCCCAGACCTGGAAGGACATCCTGGGTCCGCGCTTCAAAAACAAAATTGCAATGCCGGTAGGAGATTTCGATCTTTTCAACGGAATCCTGCTGACCATCTGGAAGCATTATGGTGATGAGGGGGTGGAGGCCATCGGTCGCAACCTGCTGGAGGGGATGCATCCGAGTCAGACGGCGGGACGATTTGCCCCCAAGGGCGGCAAGGGCCCCATGGTCTCGGTGATACCCTATTTCTTCAGCAAAATGGCCCAGTTCAATCCGGATGCCGAAATCGTGTGGCCCCAAGATGGCGCTGTGGTCAGTCCCATCTTCATGCTGCTGAAAAACTCCTCTGCCGAACCGGCGGAGCGCATTGCCGATTTCTTTGCCAGCAAGGAAGTGGGCGAAATACTGTCGCACCGGGGTTTGTTTCCCAGTTGCCACCCGGATGTTGAAAACATGGTCCCGGATTCGGCCCCACTGATGTGGCTGGGCTGGGATTTCATCAAGGAGAACGACCTGGGAGAATTGATCCCCAGGGTCAACGAAATCTTCCTGAAGGCAGGCGAATAACATGCGTTTTGTGACTGTCAGCGGGCCGCCCTCGTCCGGCAAAACCGCAGTGATTCTCAAGACATTGGAACACCTGAAGGACCAGGGATTGAAGGTGGGTGTCGTTAAGTTCGATTGCCTTTCCACGGATGACGACGAGCTGTTTCGCAAACACGGTATTCTGGTGCGCAAGGGTCTTGCTGGGGCACTTTGTCCGGACCACTACTTTGTCTCCAATGTGGAAGAGTGTGTGCAGTGGGGCATATTGGAAGGACTGGATGTGCTGGTGAGCGAGAGTGCGGGGTTGTGCAACCGCTGCTCGCCGCACATTCGCGAGGTTCTGGCTCTTTGCGTCATTGATAATTTGAGCGGTATCGGAACTCCCAAGAAAATCGGGCCCATGCTGAAGGCGGCCGATCTGGTGGTCATCACCAAAGGCGACATCGTCAGTCAGGCCGAACGGGAGGTGTTCGCCGCGCGGGTGCACATGGTCAACACCAAGGCGCGCATCCTTCACGTAAACGGGATCACCGGTCAAGGCAGCTTCGAGCTGAGCACGGTGTGGACGGAAATTGAAGACACCGAGACGGTGGAAGGCAAACGACTGCGCTTCTCCATGCCGGCGGCCTTGTGCTCCTATTGTCTGGGCGAGACCCGCATTGGTTCCGATTTCCAGATGGGTAACGTGCGCAAGATTAACCTGGAAATGCCCACCGGCTGCAAAACCGATGGCGGGCCGCAGGATCTCGGAGGTGCGAAATGAGTCGCCAACTTGAATCCCTGACCCTGGAATTCTGCATCGGCAAGTGGCCCTTCGTGGGGCAGTTTTTAGCGGACAATGAATTGTCCCAATGGATTGATCGCCCCGAGGCGGAGCTGTCCGAGATACTGAACGCCGAACTTCTGGTCGATCTGGACGGTTTTATTTCCTCCATGGAAGAGTTTCTCGGCACCACCGAGGAAAAGGTCAGCGAATTGACCATTCTCGGCGGCAGAGCCAAGGACGGCAGCGATGAAAAGGTGCGCGAGCTGACTGTCCGTTCAGGCGAAGTTATCTGTATCGTCGGGCCCACCGGCAGTGGAAAAAGTCGCCTGCTGGCGGATATCGAATGGGTTGCTCGGGGAGATACACCCACTGGTCGCCACGTGCTGGTCAACGGTGAGGTTCCCGGCGACAAGTGGCGCTTCAGCAGCGAGTACAAGTTGGTGGCGCAGTTGAGTCAGAACATGAATTTCGTCATGGATCTTTCCGTGGAAGAATTCTTGGCACTGCACGCGGAAAGCCGCCTGGTTGCGGATTCTGAAGAAAAAATTCAGCGTATCTGGAATTGGGCCAATGAATTGGCTGGAGAACCGTTTGCCATCGATACTCCCGTGACGAGTCTTTCGGGTGGCCAGTCGCGAGCCCTCATGATTGCCGATACTGCGGTTCTGAGCTCCAGCCCGGTGGTCTTGATTGATGAGATTGAAAATGCGGGGATCGACCGGCAGCAGGCACTGGACATCTTGATCCAGCAGGAAAAAATCGTTCTGATGGCCACCCACGATCCGATTCTGGCCTTGATGGGTGACCGCCGGGTGATTATCAACAACGGAGCCATGGTGGATGTGATAGAGCCGAGCGATGAGGAACGGGCGAACCTGGATGAACTGCGGGCCATCGATTCCCGCATGATGAATTTGCGTCACCGGTTGCGCATGGGAGAGCGGCTGGATCAGATCTGAGCTCTCTTCAGTGATTCTTTCCATGAAATTCGCGCATTGCTGCCACGGTTCGCTGTTGGTCCTGGTCGCTCATGGCTGGAAACAGAGGCAGGGAGAGGGCTTCCGAATAATACTTTTCCGTTTCAGGACACAGCCCCGGGCCGGTGCCGAAACGTTTTCGGAAATATGGCTGCAGGTGCACGGGAATGTAATGAACCTGAACCAGGATGCCCTGCTCATGAAGGTAATCGTATAGCTGGCGTCGTCGGGAAGTGCGCACGACCATCAGGTGGTAACAGTTGCGGTCCTCGCCGTTGGGCCGGGTCTGGGTGCTTACCTGATCCAGGTCGGCGAGGTCCGCATCATATTGTTGAACAAGCTGCAGGCGACGTTGCTGCCAGGCGGACAGTCTTTTGATTTGTGCCAGTCCGATGGCTGCCTGCAGATCGGTCAACCGGGCATTGATGCCCAAATCGTGCATCTCATAGTACCACCCACCGTCGTTTTTTTCCAGAATTTCCTCACTCTTGGTGATGCCGTGATTGCGCAACAGTGTGATGCGCTCGGCGAGTTGATCGTCATTGGTTGTCACGGCGCCGCCTTCGCCGGTGGTCAGGCATTTGACAGGATGGAAACTGAAGCAGGTCAGTGAAGATCGTGCGCAAGATCCCACCGAGTGCCATTGCCGGTCTTGATCCTGCCATTGGCCGCCGACGGCGTGGCAAGCGTCTTCGATGATGGTGATGTCGTGATGGTCAGCGGCGGCGGCCAACCGGTCCATGTCGCAAACGAGGCCACCGAAATGCACGGGCAACATCACCTTGATGGAGGGATCGGCAGCGAGGGCTTTTTCCACCAGAATGGGATCAAGGTTCAGGCTTCCAGGATCGATATCCACAAAAACCGGTTCGGCGCCACACATGACCGCGGCGTTGGCCGTGGCGGCAAAGGTGTTGGCGGTGGTGAGGAATCGATCCCCGGGGCCGAGACCCGCGGCGCGGCAGGCCAGAAAAAGAGCGTCCGTACCGTTGGTTACGGCAAAAGCATGGCGCACCCGGCAAAGATCGCGCAAAGCACCTTCAAACTCGCCCAGACGTGGGCCCTGGGTCAGCCAATCGCTGTTCAAAACCTCCCGGACGAGGTCGTGTTCTTCCTGTCCGATAGTTTGTTTTCCGTAGGGCAAGCGGGGTTTCATTGCTTCCGATATCCTCCATCGGGAGTGAACGGTGGCAGCTTGTCTCCGTGGTCGGAAATTTTTGCAATCAGACTGCGCAGCTCATCCACACTGAGCCAATTGGTGTTGTTTTCGGAGGAAAAACAGAATTCCGATGGTACGAGTTTTCCACCGGGCAAGTGCTTGGCCGATTGCCGGGCGATGTCGTCCAGTGGATAAACCACGAAGTGGTCACCGTAGTCGTAGGTGGTGCGGGCTTCATCCTCGGTGAGCAGGACCTCATGCAGCTTTTCACCCGGACGGATGCCGGTTTCATGCATTTCGGCTTCCGGGTAGATGGCCTTGGCCAGATCGGTGATGCAACAGGAGGGGATGCGCGAAATGAACAACTCCCCACCCTTTCCCAGGTTCAGGGCCTTGAGCACCAGGTCCACGCCCTGTTCCATGGTGATGATAAAACGGGTCATGCGGAGGTCGGTAATGGGTAGAAAGGGCGAATTTTGTTTTTTCAGATCCTTAAAAAATGGGATCACCGAGCCACGGCTCCCCACCACGTTGCCGTAGCGCACCACGGTGAACGAGGTGCCACGGTCGCCGGAGTAGGCATGGGCCGATCGGAACAGCTTGTCGCTCACCAGCTTGGTGGCGCCGTAAATATTGATGGGATTGACGGCCTTGTCGGTGCTCAGGGCCACCACTTTTTCCACATTCCGGTCAATGGCCGCGTCGATGATGTTGCGGGCACCAAGAATGTTGGTATTGACCGCTTCAATGGGGTTGTACTCCAACAGGTGCACGTGTTTGAGGGCGGCTGCGTGGATCACAATGTCCACTCCTGAGAAGGCCCGGTGCAGTCGATCCCGGTCGCGCACGTCGCCAATGAAAAAACGCAATCGGTCCCGATTGCTGGCAAAGTGCTTTTCCATGCGATATTGCTTGAACTCGTCCCGACTGTAAACGATGATTTTCCGGATGTCGGTCTGCAGAAAACGCGTGACCAGGGACCAGCCGAGAGAGCCGGTTCCACCGGTGATCAATACGGTTTTACCTTCGTAATTGTACTGTTTCAACGGTTTGCATCCTTCTTTGGGGTTTGGGTACCTGCTCTTGTATTACGCAGTGATGATGCAGGGATGATCCGATGATGACGCAGGAATGACGCAAGGCTAATGTACCACCGGGAAAATAATAATGATACTGGTTAGTTGCAGCGCGCCGGCCACCGCACCACATTTGACGGTGCACATCCCATCCCAACCAAGGATCCGGCAATGACCCAGGAAAACCTGCTCACCGGTAATGAAGAACTGCAACCCCATCCCGTGTTTGGCCACCGGGGGGGGCGCATCATTGGTTCCCTGTTGGCCGACCGGTGGTTCAACCATGCGTAAAGTTGAAGTCAAAGACGCGGTGGGTTTGCCCCTCGGGCACGACATCACAGAAATAAGCGCCGAGAAGAAAATCAAAAGAGTGGCTTTTCGCCGTGGACACATCATTGCCGAAGAAGACATATCCCGACTTCTGGACCTGGGCAAAAGTGCCATCTTCGTGGCTGAGCCCGGTGATTCCGAGATGCACGAAGACGACGCTGCCTTGACGGTAGCTCCGCTGGCGGCCGGAGCCAACATCCAGCACGATGCGGAGCCGCGCGAGGGCAAGATCAACTTTTGGGCGGCCTGCCAAGGGGTCTTCCGGGTGGACGCCGAGCGACTGTACCGGATCAACCGGCTGGCTGTCCCCGCCATGCCCACCATTCCCAACAACTTCCCGGTCAAGGCCGGTCAGCAGGTGGCGGGTTTTCGTATTGTTCCACTGACTTGTGATCCGGCAATCATCCATCAGGTGGTAGCCGAGTTGAAGCAGCCTCTGCTTTCGGTGGTGCCTTACAAGTTGAAAACCGCCGCGGTGATTGTGACCGGCAGCGAGGTGCACGAAGGGCGCATCAAGGATGGTTTCCTGCCTCGTCTGACCGAAACCCTGAGACCTTTTGGAGTGGTAGTCGCTCATCATACAATTCTTCCGGACGACCGGGAGCGCATCGCAGCGGACGTGAAGAAAGCGGTGTCGAATTGTGATATTGTCTTTGTCACCGGCGGCACTTCGGTGGATCCTGATGACGTGACCGTTCTGGCCGTGCAGGACGCGGGCGCCCATTGTGAAGTTCGCGGCATGCCCGTGCAGCCGGGAAACAATTTCACCGTGGGTTACGCCGCCGGTACTCCGGTTTGCGCGGTTCCTGCGGCGACCCTGTTTCATCGAGCCACGGCTTTGGATATTCTTTTGCCCCGGCTGCTGGCCGGCGTTCTCATCACCGCCGAGGACATTTATCGCCTGGGTCACGGCGGACTGGCCATTCCAGGTGCCGAAGATCATTTTCCCGATTGCACCTTCGGCATCGGTTGAGTAAATCCGACAAGGAGAAGAGCAGATGTCCTTCAATCATTTTGACGAGCGGGGTCGGGCCCACATGGTCGATGTCAGCGGTAAGCCGTTCAGCGAGCGCCTCGCCCGGGCCTCGGCCGACATCAACCTGACTCCCGACATCCTGGCCAAGGTTCTGGATCACGAAGTTGCCAAGGGAGATGTGCTGGGTGTCGCCCGCCTTGCGGCCATCGCGTCGGTTAAGAAAACTCCGGATTTGATTCCCTTGTCCCACCCGCTGGCCATTCATCATGTGGCCGTGGATTTTATTCACGATAGAAAATCCGGCACCCTCACCGCCGTATGCGAAGTGGGTGCGGTGGAAAGAACGGGTATGGAAATGGAGGCCATGACCGGTGCCACCGTGGCCGCACTCACGGTTTACGACATGTGCAAAGGGATGGACAAGGGCCTCACCATTGGGCCGGTTCAGCTGCAATACAAAAGCGGTGGCAAGAGTGGCGTTTACAGTCGGGAGGATGCGGACGAATGAGTCATCACCACCAATTCCAACTCCTACGCTGCGCTGTTCTGGTGCTCAGCGACAAAGGTTCAAAAGGATTGCGGGAGGATCTCAGCGGGCCGGCATTGGTGGAATTTTTGCAACAAGCCGGGCACACCGGGATCTTGTTGGATTTGCTGCCCGACGAACTTGAACTCATCAGCCGACGTTTGGTCCAGTGGGTGGATGAAGATCGCTACGATCTCATCCTGACCTGCGGCGGCACCGGGGTTTCACCGCGCGATGTTACTCCCGAGGCCACGGTCGCCATCCTGGATCGCCAAATGCCTGGCTTTGGCGAACGCATGCGCACCGTCAGCATGGAAAAATCACCCCATGCCATTGTCAGCAGGGCTCTGGCCGGAACCAGGGGCGGCTGCCTGATCATCAACCTGCCGGGCAGTCCCAGGGCGGCTGTGGAAAATTTGAAAGCGGTGTGGCCCGCAGTGGGCCATCTGGTGGCAAAACTGCAGGGGGATCAGACGGATTGTGGTTCGGTCTGATTGCTTGTCTGGTCTTTTGATTGATCATTGTTTAATGGCGACCAATGGGCCAAAGTCTCTCGTAACTTCCGTGGATTCAATGGCTTGGTCAGGAAATCATCCATTCCCTTTTCAAGGCATAATTCCCGGTACCCATCGAGAGCATGGGCAGTCAGGGCAATAATGGGAATGTGCTTGCCGGTTGCTTCTTCTTCCTGCCTTATTTGCTCGGTGGCATCAAATCCGTCCATCAGCGGCATCTGAACATCCATGAGCACCAGGTCGTAATGGTTGTTTCTCCAGGCTTCCACCACTTGAGCGCCGTCAAGGACCAACTCCACTTTGATATTTGATTTTTCCAGAATTCTGGTGGCCAGTTTGGCGTTGACGTTGTTGTCCTCGGCCAACAAGACACGCAGGCCATTGAGGGATTTGGCGTGGCTCTTTTTGAAACCCTTGACCAGGGAATTACCTTTAGCCGGAGCTTTTTTCAAACTCAGAAGAATTGTAAAAGTACTGCCTTGACCTTCCTCGCTGGTCAGGAATATTTCTCCGCCCATCAGGTCTATAAGCTTCTTGGAAATGGCCAAACCCAGACCGGTGCCACCAAATTTCCGGGTGGTGGATCCGTCAGCCTGGTTGAAGGCGTGGAAAATGGTGGCTTGAGCGTCCCTGGGAATTCCCACTCCCGTATCCTTGACTTTTAAAATCAGTGAACAATGATTGCCCGATTGATCCGTAAGTTCGGCGCTGACGGTAATTTTTCCGTTTTCAGTGAATTTGATGGCATTGCCCATCAGGTTGGTCAGGACCTGCCAGATTCGGTGCGAATCACCCTTCAGCAGGTCGGGAATATTTTCATCATATTCAAAAGCAAGTTCGTTGCCCCGAGTATCGGCCGAAAAACGCAGTGGCCGCATGGTTCCTTCCATAACCTTTTTAAGTGAGAAAGGTGTCGATTCAATCTCGATACCGCCCGCCTCGATTTTGGAGTAATCAAGGATTTCATTGATGATTTTCAAAAGGATATCGCCGGAGGATTTCACATCCTGCAAAAAATCCTGTTGCTGTTCGTCCAAGTCGGTTTCCAGAACTAGGCCAGTCAAGCCGATGATGCCGTTCAGGGGAGTGCGGATTTCATGGCTCATGTTGGCCAGGAATTCTCCTTTGGCCTTGATGGCCAGTTCAGCCTTGGCATTGGCCTCTTCAAGGGACTTGGCCCGGAGTTTGAGCTGATATTGGGCCTGCAATCCTGCCCAGAACTCCTTATGGAAGTATCGGCCCAAGACGAGTATTTGACCCAGGTAGAGAATCACCAAAAGGGAGAGAGCCTGAACCCTGCCTTCCCCAAAAATAATCAGAGTGGGGATGACCGGAGCAAGGATTGCCAACTGAAAAGCGCGAAATATTCCAATACGAGCCGATAGGCTGCTAGTGGCTCCGGCGGAAATTCCCGTGATACTCAGGATGCAAATGATCAAGTTCCAACCAGCGCCCATGTTGAAGAAAACCAATGGCAGTACGGAGCCCAGGGCCACAGCTGGAATCATGGTAAAAATTGTAAACTGCTTCATCCAGAGTTCAGGGTTTCTGTCATGGATGGAATCGAACCGGCGTGAATGCCGGGTTCGCAAAAACCCCATCACCAGGAAGAGGCCGATGTAGGCCATGGTTTCGTACGGGGCATCTGAGTGCAGGTCGGTGATGAAGGCCACGATTATGGAGAGTGGCACATAGACGAATGAAACGCGCAAAGAACGTTTGGCCAGCTCGGCGTTGGCCAAACGGTTCAATTCTGGTATATGATGTTTGGCGGACTTATTGGCCTTGGCCATGGGGTTCCTCTGCTGATGTGGGCGATGAGCCACAAACCATCGCCATGGGTGAAGGTTTTGGTCATCAATATATCGGCAGGGAAATCTTTGCCTAAACCCCAACTATGCAAAACCACGTTGAGGCGAAAGCTGTCAGGGTGCGCCAGCAGTGGAAAAAGTCAGGATTTTCTGGACCGTGGTGTATCCGTGATACATGAGGTCCAGAAAATCCTGACTTTTTCCACTGCTGGTGTACC
>JAJRZA010000071.1 GCA_024275485.1 Candidatus Krumholzibacteriota bacterium
AGCCCAAGAAAGGGATCTGAAAAGAAGGATGATTAGGAAGGAAAAAAGCCGGGCCCGGAGCCCACTACTCGGCAGGCTACGCCTGCCATCGTGTGGGGAATTCTAATTGTCGCTGAGGGGAATTGTAGTTGACGCCAAGCAGTTGGATATTGGGCCGCGGTTGCGCCGGCTAAATGGCTATCGCCATCTGCCGAAACTGCGGGTGGCAATCATGAAGGAACTGAAAATCCAAGGGGAGGAAAGGAGTTTGGGAATTGCTGTCTGAGGTTGGATGGCCGTGGAGAGTTTCAACTAGGAATGGGATTGACTCGGGGTGAGCGGAACAACCCTCAGCTCTGGTTGAACTTGAAACGGTCAATTGAATAATTTACCAAAAACCCTCAGGCGTCTTTTAAGCTTTTGCTTAGTGCTATTGTGGATAATGGGGATGATTAACACGAATAGACTGGCCAACACGCCCTTAATCAAGACTTCAGTAATTGGTGCACTTCGCTCGGAAAGGATTATGGACAGTTTGCCATCTTTCCAAGTGCCGAGGGGAGACGATGCAAGTCTTTCGGTCAAGGTTGGCAACCATTGACCATCAATAATTCGAAAGATGGCTGTATTTGACGGGGCCCAATTTGAGAGTAGAAAAAACACCCCCAAAGCCGTAACACAGATGAGTAGAATTTTTTCCCACTCCATAAAAATTCGGAATCGGCGTTGAGCTAGGTGGAAACCGATCACTACCGAGGCGGCGGCGATGATTGCGGATGACCAAGCAGCTCCGGCAATGCCAAATGAGGATATGAACAAAAAGGACAACACCACCTTGACCGCAGAAGACCACCCTCGAATCATGGCCAGAGTGCGGGTGTGTTTAGCGTAAAATAATCCAAAGGTAATATGGTAATACACACCGCTGAGGATCATGGAAATGATTTCAACTTGAGCAATTCGATAGGCAGGGTGGAATTCGGGAGGCGTTAAAATTATCAAGATTTGTTTGATGACCACAGCCATGACTAGCCCAATGAGTGTAACTAGGAATAGATAGTAGGTGAACATCTCCCCTATATGGCGGCTTGCACCAGGTTGGTCGGCCATCTCGAAACGGCGCGTGTTCCAACTCTGCATGAAAGGCGTAGTGACAAACTGGACAATGAGGACAGGAAATTTGTAGCCCATCTCCAAAATGCCGACTGAGGCCAAGTCAATCTGGAATTTTATTAAGTAACGTTCCGCCTGCTGGGAGACGAATGAGGCCAGGTTGCCAGGAATCAAGGGCAATAGGAAAGAGCTGATCTGTTTGGCTATATGGCGGTCAAAGTGATTTCCACAGTCGCGAAAGGTAAAATACAAAATAATGCTATTGCTGATGACACTGGCTATTAATGCGCTAATAAAATATCCGTCCAGGCCCATGCCCTTTACAACGATCAGCCAAATATTCAGGCTAAGACCTATCACCAGGCGAAGCAAATTAATTGCTGCAAATTTCACAGACTGACTTCGGATCAGAAGCCAACTACTGGCACCTTGACCTGCCATTTCAAAGATGAGGCTAAGCAGGGCCATAATCAGAAATCGGTTAAAATCAGGATTATCCAGAAGATACCCTGCGATTGGTCGGGAAAAAAGGACTACTGGCAGAACCATTATTGTGGTTACGCCAATGATGAGATAAACACCAGTGGTGATGACTGTCTTTTTTTTGTGGGGATCCTTCTGGTCGTGGTAGAAGCGGACGTTTGCTCCATTCACTCCGTAGGCAAGCAAGCTGATGAGCAGAGCAAGCCCAGCATCCAGCATACCGATGACGGCATAGCCATTCCCCCTTAGGATATGGGCGTAGAATGGGAGCATGAGAAATCCAACCATCTTACCGAGCATCGCTGCGGTACTATAGATTCCAGCATGTTTCATAGTGTCTTTTGTTCTACTTAGTGACACCTTGCCAGCTCTCTTGGTCTCTAGGTATGGAATGCATGAACTTTCTGGTTTCCTGGATATAAATGATGTTGATATTCCCTTCAGTATTGTTTTCTGAATTTTTGCAAGGGTTTGATCGAACCGAAATATTTCTAAAGCAGTGGTATCTCCACCGGAAGTCTAAATCCTGTTTAGTTCTTCGGTTGTCGAGCCCAAAAGTAAAAGAAATATTTGAAAAATTGTTTTCTAACAGGGATCATGCGCCGACTAGGGGTAGGAGTCAACCAATAGGCTTGGTTAAGTGACGTGGATTTCTCTTTTAGTTCTCTCTTGGAAAAATTGGTCATTGTAGGTAGAATACTGAGGATCTCTAAAGAGTTATGGCTTGAATGATAAGTTTTCGGTGCCGGATTGGTATCGGTAAAATTGGGTTGGTACGGTGTTGAGATTGGAGGGGATAGTGCGGATTCCTGATGTTTTAGTTCGGGAGCTTTTTGAGCCCCTCTGGGACAAATACGAAAACAGCGTACGTCTGGCAACTTTACGGAAACTAGAAAAAAGCCAATGGCTCCCAGCCAAAGACCTTCAGGCGGCATCCAACAAAAAGCTGCGCCTAATGTGTGAGCACGCAGTTGCCACCAGCACGTTTTACAACCGTCGTTTCGCACAGGCAGGGATCAATGCATCCACTGTTTCCTGCATTGCGGATCTGGCCGGGTTGCCTCTTTTGACCAAAACCGATATACGGGAAAATCTTGAAGAAATTTTATCTTCAACATATGAGAAAAAGGACCTGGTTCCGGCCAAAACTGGTGGTTCTACAGGTGTATCTCTCCGTGTTTTTTGTGATCAACAAGGGATTGAAAAACGAAATGCCGCTGCTCTTCGTAGTGATATTTGGTCTGGTTGGAGGATGGGGCAGCCTTTGGCTGCTGTATGGGGCAACCCTCCCAAGGCGGTTACACTGAAGAACAAACTGCGGTTGTTCCTTAAAGACCGGATCATATACCTGGACACCATGAAGATTGATGAAGAGGCTATCGACAAATTCCTTATAGAGTGGAAAACCCTTAAGCCCGGGCTACTGTTTGGCCATGCCCACAGCCTCTTTATTCTGGCCGAATCATTGAAAGAAAGTGGCATTTCTTTGCGGCCATCTGGAGTTATCGCCACCAGTATGATGTTGCTGGATCATGAACGGGCCGTCATCGAAGAAGTGTGTGGAACCAAAGTAACCAACCGCTACGGGTGTGAGGAAGTTAGTCTTATTGGCTGTGAATGTGAAAAGCACCGAGGCATGCACCTGAATCTCGATCATAATATCGTAGAATTTCTTCGGGACGATGGCACAAAATGTACCGCTGGTGAAGACGGTCGAATTGTAGTGACTGAGTTGATCAACTTCGGCATGCCTATGATTCGTTATGAAGTGGGAGACCGGGGCGTGCCTTCCTGCCAACAATGTGAGTGCGGACGGGGGTTGCCGCTAATGGAAAGCCTTACAGGCCGAACGGCTGATTTCCTGGTGGCCGAGGGAGGATTCAAAGTTGCCGGCATTTCCATCATCGAAAATTCACTAACCCGATTTTCAGGGATTAGCCAATTGCAAATTGTGCAAAACAAGCCATTATTATTAACGGTTAATCTTGTGCCTGATGTTGATTTCGGGCAGAATACTGAAATTGAATTGCTGGCTGCCTTGCGTGACATGCTTGGCCAAGGCATGCAGTTCGAAGTGAACCACGTTACTGCCATCGCCCAAGAGAAATCTGGAAAATATCGATTCACGATTTGCCGATTGTAATCCAGGGCACACTTCATGCCTCAACGTTTCTTTGGAGGGGATTCTTGTTTGGAATAATAAAAAGGATAATTTGGGATTTGATGGACCCCACTGGTCGTTTCAACGTCTATTGCGCCATTGTGCGAAATTATCCAGGCACTGCCGGCCAGATGATCCGTGCCAGATTCATTCCCCGATATTTTGCCGAAGCCGGGCAAAACATAATCATTCATGAGGGAGTCCGTTTTCGGACCGTTCACCGCCTGAAAGTCGGAAACGATTGCCAGCTCGGAGTGGAGAATTTCCTTCAAGCAGGTGGTGGCATCACCTTGGGTGACCGGGTCATGTTGGGCCCAGGTGTCAAGATTTGGTCGGTGAACCATAATTTTGATGACCTTGACACCCCCATCAACCAGCAGGGGTTCAAGGAAGATGAAGTTTTTATTGGTGATGGCTGCTGGTTGGGCGCAAATGTCTTTGTCTTTCCGGGTGTTCACTTGCCCGAAGGTTGTGTGGTCTCGGCAGGCAGTGTCTTGGCAAAGAAACGGTATCCGCCTTATTCAATTCTGGGGGGGTATCCAGCGCGGGTGATCGGCAACCGAAGACCCAAGGAGGATGGAGTGTAGGAAAAGGCGGGCATGGTGCCCATGCCCAATCCATGAACTTGAAGTATCAGCCAAATCACTTCAACAAAACCATGCGCTTTGTTCCTGAAAATGCTCCGGCTTCGATTCTATAGAAATAGATACCGGATGAAACAGGACTTTGGTATTTGTCTCTTCCATTCCACGAGACCTGATGAGTGCCTGCTTCATATATTTCATTTATCAGAGTAACCATATGATTCCCAAACAAATCATAAATCGAAAGCCGAATATCCGACGATTCAGTAATCTCAAAGGAAAGCAAGGTAGAAGGATTAAAGGGGTTGGGTATCGCGTCAAAAAGCGTGATCCCTTTGATGGGCCGATGGTCGATGGCGCTGACATTTCCCTCAAAGTCGGCTGCCAACTCGTTGATGTATGCAATCATGGCGGCCTGGACAAAATCGGATCCTGCGGTATTCAGGTGGTGGTTGCCCGAATTGTCTCCAACACCAGTTCCGGTGAAAAGGTCTTTGGTGAAGTACTGTTCCGTGGGAGGTCCGGTTTGGTTAACACAGAGCCACCAGGTTGAAAAATATCTGTTCTCAGGATTACGGCCGGCCCAATTGTTTTGTAGCCAAAGGTCCAACTCTCGGTAGGCGGCAGCATCTGATTCTGCCTCTAAGTGTCCAGCGGGGGTATCTGGCCAGCTGGCAACCCCTCCAGAGTAGTCGCTGGGGTGGCGCATGCTCGAAGAAGTCATCACCACAAGATATTTGCCCGGATTGTTGGTGTGCCACCAATCAGATACGGAATTGAGCATCAATTGGTAATTTGCCAGCGAAGACGTGGTGTTCATGCGCACATCCGCATACCCGGGCATGATCATCACGATATCGAATCGAGATAATATTGAATCACGGAAAGCTTGTCCATTTGGGTTGGGAAAATCCTGAAAAGCATCCCCGAGCAGGTGATCCAGTAACTGGTCTTCAAGCTCAGAACCACGATGTGCGCCAAACCCTTGAACGTGTGGCCAAATGGCACCTTCAGGATCAAGGATGCTACCTGAAACCCATGTTCCAGGAGTCACCAAATCAGTTGAATAGTTGTAATAATCATGATCCCAGAAGGCAACATTGGCAGCGAGTGAATCCCTGATAGGATTTGTGGCCCTGGTGAGCGGCGCCGCCCGCTCAGGGTCGGAAACGATATATCGACCAATCGATTGGTGAGAATACATCACCCTGACTTGGCCTAAGACGCTACCATACAAGGTGAGGAGAAGGGCGATGAAGATGAGCTTTTTCATTAATTCTCCAGTTCAATGAAGGGCCCAATGAGTTATTTGATTTAAAAATACCCCAGTCTTTTAGTATAACATTTTCCCTCCAGTTTGTCGCTTCCAAAAAAATAGGCCCCAGGCAATTGCCCAACTTTTGAAACGTAACCTCGACCCCGGCTCAGACCAAGAACATGGCCATCTGTTGGGCCCATGTCGCAGCTGTAGTCGCAACACAAACCAAAAACGCGCTGGCGAATGATATCTGCCAATTGATGTTGAATCTTTCCTGCTTCACGTGGGTCAACCATACACCTGGCCAATGAGGCAGTCAGGCCGAGTCCTGTGTCGACGGATTTCAGCAACAAGGCACCGCCGTCACTGGTGGAATTTGGCTCGTCAAAATAGAAATGAATTGGTTTTGAAAGGAGTTCTGGAAAAAGGACTGACTGTTTTGTAGAATGGAACACGACAAAGACCTCTTGGTTGGTGGTGAAACTACTTTAACCGACCAGAGGGCCTTCGTCATTTATGATTTATGAAAACTTTGGGTTTAGAGGTGTCTACGAAACGGAGGAAATTTCATTTGAATAATCCACAATCTGCATGGAGTAATAAACCAATTTTTATCCTTGGCATCATGCCTAGATGCGGGACAAATTTTCTTTATGATCTCCTAATCAAACATCCAGACTGTGCTGCGGGAGACGCAATCAAAGAAGACTATTTTCTACATTATTCAAATTTTTTAGATCAATATGTTGAGAATGTTTTTTCGCGATGGAACGACCGGTGGCAAGTCCCCGAAAAAGTTGGGCCCTCGTCCCTCTTATCAAAGCATTTTGGAGAAACAATTCTGAATTTTTTATACCGGCAACATCCAGACGATAGTTCCTTGCCTGGAGGGGAAAACCTATCCTCGGATATTCGGCACCTGGTCTCAAAAACGCCAAGTGTCCGCAACATCCATCGGGTCTTTGACTTGTTTCCATCTGCTCGGGTAATAATCTTGGTCAGGGACGGCCGGGCAGTGGCTGAATCCGGTTCCCGGAGCTTTGGTTGGTCAGTGAATTGGGCTGCAACCGAATGGAGTCAGGCTGCGAGATCAATTCTGGAATTCGAACAAAAGCAAACAAATACAGAAGGGGAATTCCTAATCGTTCAATATGAGAAACTATTTCAGGAGCGCGAGTCAGAATTAAATCGGATTTTTTTATTCCTAGGCCTTGACCCGGAAGCAGGTGGCCAGTCTCATTATTTTGATACGCCCGTCAGGGGTTCCTCTGATATATCCTCTAAAAATGGTAAAGAAGTACACTGGAAACCACAAGAACAATCTGCTGACTTTAACCCATTAGACCGGTGGAAAAAATGGTCAGGCCTGAAGCATCATCGCTTCAACCAGATTGCCCAGAATGAACTTAGGGGATTGGGTTATACTCCAGTAAAAGGAGTTCAACCGATATGGTGGGGGAATTTAATTTTGTGGAAAGTGGATGTTTTTAATGCGATTAAAAGCAGGCTAAAGCGGATTCTTGATTGAAATTTTTCCGAGTAAGTTGGGTAACTTGGATCCAAGTTCATATCGGAGCAATACAAATGGCGGGAATTGAAAGTGAGAGTGTAAAACCAACTGTGTGTACAGTCTATGGTGTAAAATCGCTAAAGATCCTCTGGTGCAAATCATGGCGTGGCCGCGGGAAAAACGTGATCCCGTTCTTCGGATACCGGGAGCCGATCCGGAAAGTGGTCTAGATGACCAATGCGGTGAAATCGCTGAATGCTCAGTTGCGGAAAGTGACCAAAAGACTGGCAGCCAACCCTCCCTGGGCTTGGCGACCGGAATGGGTCAAATCAAAAAAGAGACGCGGACTACTTCACCAAAGCCATACGCTTCGTTTCCGAAAAAGACTCAGATTCAATCCTGTAAAAATAAACACCAGAAGAAACCCGAATCCCACTGTCATCTTTACCATCCCACAATACCTGCTGCCTGCCCGCTGCAGCTGCCTCATCAACAAGAGTTGTGACCCGCTTCCCTGAAATGTCAAAGATGGACAAACGAACAGTGGCAGCTTCAGTCATCTCGAAGGACAACATCGTTGATGGATTGAAAGGGTTGGGCACCGCGTCATGAAGCGTGATACCCGGCATGGGCAGGTCGCCCACAGCACTGGTCCCATCCTCAATCCCGGCAGCCAACTCATCGATGAAGTCGATCAAGGCCTCTTGGACAGCATTGGAGCCGGCGGTGTTCAAGTGGTGATCGCCGGAACTGTCCCCGGCACCTGTCCCTGTGAAAATGTCCTTGGTGAAAAACTTCTCCGATGGGGTTCCTGTGAGGTTCACACACAATTCAAAAGTGGAGAAATGTCTGTTCTCGGAGTTTCGGCCTGTCCATTCGCTTTGAAGCCAAAGCTCCAGTTCCCGGTAAGCGGCGGCATCCGCTTCCGCTTCGGCGTGCCCTGCGGCAGTATCTGGCCAACCACCTGTTCCTCCGGAGTAATCACTGGGGTGACGCAAACTTGATGAGGTCATCACTACCAGAATAATATTCGTTCCATGGGTAATGTTATAATCATGCCACCAATCGGATACCTCATTGAGCATGGTCTGGTAGTTGGCCAAAGACGAGGCGGTATTCATGTGCACGTCCAGGTAGCCGGGTTTGATCATCACGACCTCGAATCGGGACATGCAGGAGTCCCGGAAGGCACGACCATCGAGGTCGGGTGAGTCCGAGAAAGCTCCGCCGAGCAGATGGTCCAGCAACATTTCATGAGGCTCGGACCCGCGGTGACTGCCGAAGCCACTGATGGAATAAATATCGCCTGCAGGGTCCAGAATGCTACCAGGGACATACGTTCCCGGAGTTACCAGATCCGTCGAAAAATTGTAATAGTCATGATCCCAAAAAGCTACATTCGCAGGGAGAGAATCCCTGATGGGCGTTGAAGCCCTGTTGGCTGGGTCGGCACGCTCAGGATCGGCTATGACATTGCGCCCGACCGATTGGTGCGAGAACATAATCCGAACCTGCCCGAGACTGCTCGCGGGAATCGCCAGGATCAAGCTTATAATAACGATTCGTTTCATTGTTGCTCCGGTCCAACGGTGGGGGCTAGTTCCGCCCCGCAAAATTTAGTGCCAGGTAGTGAGTTCCAAATTAGGAGAATCGGATAGTCAGCGAGCAAGCACCATTTTGCCGGATACCATTGAACCCGAAGTTGTCACTTGATAGAGGTAAATACCACTGCTGACACCTTTACCATGGTCATCCTTGCCGTCCCAAAGCAGTTGTTGTTCACCCGAATTCAGATTTCCCTGCCAAAGAGTGCGAACCTTCCGACCATGAATATCGATCACCTGCAAATCCACCCATTCATCCTGAATGAGGTTGAAAGAGATGAGAGTGGCCGGATTGAAGGGGTTCGGGTGGTTGCCGTGCACAGTGATTGCCAAAGGCTGTGTCCGTACGGCGGAGGTGGAGGGTAAGGCCGCATCCATCAGTGCGTCGATGAAATGAGGGGCGGCGGTTTGGTTGGCCAAAACGTTGGGGTGCGAATCACTGCTGCTGTGGGAACGCTCGTATTCGTATCGTAACATATTGCGAGCGACTGACCCGTCGTTGGGGTGGGCCAGCAGGTTAAAGAAGTCAAAGCCAAACATGTTTGGGTGCCCAGCGAGATATTCGTCACTCATCAACCAGTCGGCGAACCGACGGGCACGGTCGGCGGTGTCGACATCGGTAGCCAGGCGGTGAAGTGGGGGAGGAGACATGACCAGGAATATTTTTCCCGGCTGTGTGTCGAAAAAATCTCTCATTTCCAGGTACCAAATCTTGTACTGATCAAGCCTGGCTTCGCTGTAGATGTCACTGGCCGGGAAACAGGACTTGAAGGCGATCACGTCATTCCGGGACAAGAGGGAGTCGCGAGCCGAGTTGGCGGTGGTCCACAGCTCGTGCAGGCCGATGGGATCGGTGTTGTCGTTGGGGATGGCGTAGTTGTAACCAAGCTGGTCACCATCGAAATCAGAAAGGCCTATATAGTTGTAGTCATGATCCCAAAGGACGATGTCGGTACCCTCAACGATGTTACGCTCGTCCAGATATTCACGGGCATCTCCCTCTTCCACCAGGTTTCGACCAGTAGAATGATGCAAGAAGAACACGCGCTTGTGGAACTCATCGGCGTTACTGTAGGAAGGACAAACAATCCCTACTATTAGGGCCAGGGAAACAACGGAAGGAACAATCATTCTCATGGTGAGACACCTTTCGGAATGATGGAAATTCTTGATGCGGTTTCTACTACTTCGCAAAAGGTGTGCCAAAAACACAATTTTGAGGCCACAATCAACCCAAAGCATACGAAAGTCTAGAATAAACGAAATTGGCAATTAAATCAATGATTATCCTGCTTTTCTTGTTTTATCCGGCTATCTGGACTGATAAACAGCCTTTTGAAGCTCAAAAATAAGTTAATTTGTGGCATTTTATGGATTTTGCAGTGTTCTGTTTACTGGAAAGCAAAACCCGAGTAAAGTATCTTAAAATGATGCTCTGCAGCACACTCGTCTGCTCGGATAAATCCAATACAGGAGCAAAACCATGGCCTCCACAAACTACAAAGGCATTATCCTGGCCGGAGGCACCGGCAGCCGCCTCCACCCGCTGACTCTAACAGTCAGCAAGCAGTTGATGCCGGTCTACGACAAGCCAATGATTTATTATCCCCTCAGCACCCTGATGTTGGCCGGCATCCGAGACATCCTCATCATTACGACACCCGATGACAAATCTTCCTTTCGCAATCTTCTGGGTGACGGCCAACGTTGGGGTCTAAACCTCCAATATGTCTCCCAGCCCAGCCCTGATGGTTTGGCCCAAGCCTTTATTTTGGGTGAAAAATTCATTGCCGAAAGTCCAGTCTGTCTAATCCTGGGCGACAACATATTCTACGCTGAAGGCCTCTCCCGCAGGCTTCAAAGCGTCGCCCAACAGGAAACCGGTGCCACAATATTTGCCTACTACGTTCAGGATGCCCGGCAATACGGCGTGGTGGAAATGGACAAAAATCAACTGGCCACAAGCATCGAAGAGAAGCCTGTTCATCCTAAATCAAATTTTGCAGTGACTGGCTTGTACTTCTTCGACAATGATGTGGTTGAGATCGCCAAAACAATACAGCCTTCCTCCCGAGGCGAACTGGAAATATCATCCGTGATCGATTCCTACCTTCAAAGAGGCGACTTGATAGTAGAAGTCCTCGGCCGAGGCGCAGCCTGGCTGGACACCGGCACGCACCAGAACCTCCTGGATGCAGGACAATTCATTCGCATCATTGAACAGAGACAGAGCCTGAAAATCGCCTGCCCCGAAGAGATCGCCTGGCGCATGGGTTTCATCAACGACACCCAATTAGAGAAACTGGCGGACCCCTTGCAAAACAGTGGCTACGGGAAGTATCTGCTGTCTCTTCTCAAGGACCCGCGATGAAAATTATCCAGACTGATATTCCCGATGTTCTTGTTTTCAAACCCCGGGTTATTGGTGATTCGCGTGGTTATTTCCTGGAAACCTGGCGTGATGATATTTTCCGCGCCGCAGGTGTGGATCATGATTTTGTCCAGGACAACCAAAGCAGCAGTCACCAGGGTGTATTACGGGGACTACATTACCAGGTCAAACAACCTCAGGGCAAACTGGTAAGAGTTCTTGCCGGCCGGGTATTCGACGTGGCAGTGGATCTGCGCCGCAGCTCGGCAACCTGCGGCCGTTGGACCGGAGTTGAACTATCCGCCGAAAACCGCCACATGTTCTGGGTACCACCCGGCTTTGGCCACGGTTTCTACGTGCTGAGCGAAATGGCCGAATTCGCCTACAAATGTACCAACTACTATGCACCCGAACACGAACGCATCATTCGCTACGACGATCCCCACATCGGCATAGATTGGCATCTTCTGGACCATGTTCAAACGGTTCTTTCCGAGAAAGATGGAACTGGCGTGGCATTTGACGATGCTGATCTTTTCGATTGAGGTGTGTCGGCGATCTTATGTCGGTGTGGCCGCCTGAACCCGTCATCTCACTTCAGTAAAACCATGCGCTTTGTTTCGGAAAATGATCCAGCTTCAAGCCGATAGAGATAGATGCCGGATGAAACTCGGTTCTGGTTGCTGTTCCTGCCATCCCATGATACCTGATGCTTGCCTGCTTCCCGGAAATCATCCAAAAGAGTTGTGACGTGGTTCCCCAATAAATCATAGATCGACAACCGAACCTTTGATGGCTCAGTCATCTCAAAGGACAGCATGGTTGATGGGTTGAAGGGATTAGGTGTGGGATTAAAAAGGGAAATGGTTTCAAGGGGAATATCGTCGACAGCGCTGACGTTGCCCTCAAAGTCGACAGCCAACTCGTTGATGTAGGTTACCAGGGCTTCTTGAACGAAATCGGATCCCGCAGAATTAAGGTGGTTGTCGCCTGAGCTGTCTCCCGCCCCCGCTCCGGTAAAGATGTCTTTGGTGAAGAATTTTTCGGTGACCGGTCCGCTATGGTTTACGACGAGCCACCAAGTTGAGAAATACCTGTTCTCGGGGTGACGGTCGGCCCAGGTGTTTTGCAGCCAAAGGTCCAGTTCTCGGTAGGCGGCTGCATCTGATTCCGCCTCTGCGTGCCCGGCAGGAGTGTCGGGCCAGCTGGCCACCCCTCCGGAGTAGTCGCTGGGATGGCGCACGCTCGATGAAGTCATCACCACAAGATATTTGCCGGGATTGTTGGTGTGCCACCAATCAGATACGGAGTTGAGCATCAACTGATAATTTGCCAGCGAAGACACTGTATTCATGTGTATGTCCGCGTAACCCGGCATGATCATCGCGATATCGAATCTTGAGAGCATGGAATCCCGGAATGCCTGCCCGGTGGGGCTGGGAAAATCCTGAAAAGCATCTGCCAAAAGGTGGTCAAGAAGGGTGTCGTTCACCTCGGACCCAAGATGCGCACCAAATCCGGCAACGGGTGGCCAGATGTCACCTGCTGGGTCAAGAATGCTGCCTGGAATATAGGTACCTGGAGTTACCAGATCAGTGGAATAGTTATAATAATCGTGATCCCAGAAGGCGACATTGGCAGCGAGAAGGTCACGGATGGGATTGGCTGCCCTGTTGGGGGGGGCCGCCCGTTCCGGGGCGGAAATGATATATCGACCGACCGACTGGTGTGTGAACATCACCCTCACTTGTCCAAGGCTGGATCCGTGCAAAGTGAGGAAAAGGACAGTTAATGCGAGTTTTCTCATTTATGTTCCATTCTACTGGAAAGATAATTTGTGTTTAGTGTTCAGTTTATGAAAAATCTCCTTACTCGCTAGGGATGAAGGTTTTGGGATTGTGCAATTGAGGAAAAAAGCGATATTGGGTCTTAATTTTCCTCTTAACTGGGGCGGTAGTGCAT
>JAJRZA010000072.1 GCA_024275485.1 Candidatus Krumholzibacteriota bacterium
AGCCCTCGGATAAGGGTTTGTGATGAATGCACTTGGGAGATGGGCAGTGTGGTGGTTGCCAGCCCTTGGGTATCGTTTGTGAGTATTTCATACTCAAGGACTGGCAGATCTGGGGCCAGGAACATTTTCGGGGGCACAACTGAAGGATTTAGGGGAGGCAAAAGGCCGATTTACCGTTAGTCTGATGACTCGTGTGTCCCATTTCTCTCTCGTCAGGATAACCCAATGCCGGAATAGTTGGTGAACCACGGAATATCATCCTCAGTGGTATGTCGTAAGTCGCGAGGAAGAGTCCGCTTGCGACCATCCACCGTACGTGGACCATTATCACTTCCTTTGCCCATCTCGACCGGAAGTAAGGAAATATCCCTGTGGGGAGTTCGCACGTATTGCCGCCACTGTCGGCCTGACCTGAGCACATCTTGGAGTGCGGGCCATACCGGCCACTTTACGCAGGGCTCTATTTGCCCTCACTGAAAGATAAAGGGGGATTCGAGCAGGCGGTGGCAGCAGCCATTGGCCGCGGGACCAAAGGAGTGGGTGCTTTTCGGTGGGGCGCGGGATTTAAAGTGTAGCCGGGTCCAGCATTTGTTCGCCTGGGAAAACCAATTGGAGGAACCAATCCTTGAAAGTTGCCATCACACGCCGGCTCAGCCCGTCCATCAATCAGTGCGAGCTGACCCACCTATCACGTGATCCCATTGATTTCGAACGTGCCTGTGCTCAGCACCATCAGTATGAAAACGCCCTGCGTTCCCTGGGGGTGGAGGTCATCTCCCTGGCTGCCGAACTAGACTTGCCTGATTCGGTTTTTGTGGAAGATGCGGCGCTGGTTCTGGACGAATGCGCCATCCTGACCAATCCCGGCGCCGCCTCCCGACGTCCCGAAGTGGACGCCGTTGAAGCGGCTTTGGCGCCCTATCGGGATACTTTCCGCATCCAGCCACCCGATACGGTGGACGGGGGCGATGTTCTGACTATCGGTCGCACGATTTTTGTCGGTCTTACCGATCGCAGCACCAAGGAAGCCATCGAACAGATCAGGGCTATTGTTGAACCCCACCGCTACGAGGTTCGGGCCGTGCCGGTGACCGGTTGCCTGCATTTGAAGTCCGCGGTCACGCAGGTCCGCGACCATACGTTGCTGATCAACCCGGCCTGGGTGTGCCAGGATGATTTTCCCGGCCTGGATTTTATCGAGGTGGATCCTGGCGAGCCTTCCGCAGCCAATGCCCTGCTGATTGGCGGCTCCATCATCTACCCTTCAGCGTTCCCCAGGACAAAAGCAAGGTTGGCCAAGGCGGGAATAAACATCCTGACTGTAAACGCCGATGAGCTGGCCAAGGCAGAGGGGGCGGTTACCTGCTGCTCTTTGCTTCTCGACATACCGGGTTAAGGCCCAGGACAGGGTCGAACCAGGAGAGGAATATTATAGGGAAGGGTCAACACCCTCGTGCTAACCTGGTGGCATATTCCAAGGTGTTACCTTCAGGATCAGTTGCGCAGCAATGCCTGGTTTAGAGTTTCGTACCACCGGTATCGCGATCTCATAGCTGGGTATGCCGTGGTTTCCATCGGCCCTCAACAGCTTGATCACGGCTGTCTTCGTTGCCAGTCCCGGGCCATTTCGCGACTCAACGCCATAACGTACAAGTGGCGGAGCGCCTTGGCCGCTTTTCTTGCTCGCCGGTGTAACCTCGATGGCGATGCGTTCATTGTATATGTAGCCACCATCATAATGATCATCAAGCCACAGTTGATTGTCGATGGTGTATTCAGGCACGAGCACGCGCAAGTCGATCTGGAAACCAAGGCTGCGCCGTGCCTGCTTTGCCTTTGCCCAGGAGCCTGCGCTGAGGAACTGTGAAAAAAGATACGGGGACCGCACAACAGGCGCTTCGAAAAGTTCCTCATAGGTCCTGTGAATCGAAGAGGTTTCCGAAACAACACGCCGGTGCATATCCCAGCGGGCACCTCGGGTCCGTACCACACACTCAAAATGATACGACGCCTTGATGTCTTTCCCCTGGTCCTTTTTCTTTTGGATCTGCTTTGGCAAAGAAAGAGAATCCATTACCAGTGAGCCATCGATTCGAACGTTGCCAAAGAGAAATCTTGTCAGGTTCTGGTAGCCGGATTCGCTGTTGACGATACCGTAGTCACCACTGTGGGAGCGGTGGACAAAGGCTCGCGGCGAGCCCTGCACCGTTGCGTTGGTGATTCTGACAAGGCCATCGCTGTGGGGGCCGACCGCGACCCTGGACAGACCAGCGGCGGCTCCGTAGTCTTTGGAATCAGTGCCGACAAGGCAGAAGAACCGGTCGGGCGGAAAATGTCCGTCCAGATAGTCTACCCTATCGCCCGAATTTCCATTTTTCTGTCCCAGCTTTAATATTTCCTTGCGCAGAACACTGCGGTTGAATGTATCGGCATTGTCCTTGAACCAGAGCTTGGGAACGTTCCCCAGTAGCCTTACATCAATTCCGTTGTGGGGTGTGGCGTAGGTAAAGACCTTGTCCACAAGTTTCTTGGTAGCCGGATCACCCACCCGGGTGTTTTGCAAAAAACAACGGCAGATAAGGCCACCCATGGAGTGGGCAACCAGGTAGACCTTGAATTTGTCCAACTCAACGGGGTCACCGCCAGTCACTTCGTCGCGCAAATTTTCAATCAACTGATTGAGCATGCTTGCGTATTTTGTAATGGCGATGTCCTTGCCCTTTCCGAATGCTTCGGAGGCTTCGTCGTAATAACGAAAAATCACCACGCTTCGGGAGGGGATCTTTTGTTTAGACGTGACACTGCCCACCGGGCGAATGTGGTCAACCAGGGGGTCACCGCCGTCATACACGTCTTTGTAATCAAGATCCTTCATCAGTCGAATCAGCGGAGATTCGAAGATAATTTTTTCCAACTTCTTGTTCCACAATTGTCTGATTTTTGTGGAGCCCAGATTGAAGCCCATAAAAGGGGTTGATACTGTGTCATCTATCTGACCCATCGTGCCTGCGAATCCACGAACGTAGATTATCGGGTAAAACGGATGTTTGATTGTTTCGGACATGAAAATTCCCTCCCTTTTGAAGCTAAATGAATAAATAACACCGATGACCCTACCCCGCCACCATCCATCAACGGTAATAGATAGTCAAATTCCGGTACAGGCCCTTGATGCGTTCAAAGCATCTTTTTCAGTGGAAACCATGGTGCCAACACCGTTGATCCGGGTAGTCGAGTCCCAGTTGGTATCCCCTTTGCCAAGTCCTCTTAGGAGGAATGATTGTCCTCGGGCAGATCGCAAAGAATTAGGAGCAGCTGATGGAAGAATCAAACAAACTCTGGGTGATTTCTCTTGCGGATGAATGCAGTGCCTTGGAACCTCTGGTGGAACAACCGGAATTCAAGAGGCACCCGCCTCGTCCCGTCACTCCGATAAAACGCACAATCCCCAAGCCTCCGATCCGTCGGATAAAAAATCCCTCCGGACGATTGCATTTTGCCACAAAAATGGCTCTTTCGTATCTGCTCGGACCTTTCGCCCTGCTTCTGTGGAGTGTGGGCAGAAAAAATTCCATCTGGTCCCTCATTTCCCTTTTTTCCGGCATCGGGTCTGTGACTATCGCCTGGAAATGGCGCAGCATCCTTGCTCTTGGCTCGGGTGAATCCCTGTTGGTTCCACTGATGGTCTTGGCGGGAGTTTTCAGCCTCCTGGCCTTCACGTCCTGGGCCAAGGCCCTGCAACTGGCCTTTGCCTCGCGTACGCGATCTCACACATCCTGGCCTACCTGGATGCGCTCCTCCTGGGCCGTAACCGGTCTTGGCTTCCTGGCTCCGGGCCTGGGTCTTTATTTGGCCGGTTCCTACCGGCGCGCAGTGGTCGTTGCCTGGTCCATCTGGCCGGTCTTCCTGGCTGCGGTGGTTTTGACCCATTCCATGTGGACCTGGCAATGGCTTCAAAATTCCCTGCACTCCGGCGGTAGCGAAGAAATGTTTGAAAAGATGATGATGGTCGCCGCTGGTGTCCTGGTACTCGGTTTCGGAGGGTGGCTGATTCAGGCCTTGGCCGGCCTGCACCGGGTGACCATGCTTTCGCGTGCCGCTTCCGGTGGAGTCAACGGTGACCGTTACGCCATGGCCCTGCTGGTGGCGGTGATGGCCCTGGCGGTGCTTTTCCCGTCGGGCGACATGGCTTCTTTCGTCAACGAGGCGGGTGTATGCCTTCACCAAGAGGGCTTCCAGCTTATCCCTCTTCAACTGGCCCGTTCGGCGCACGCTTTGGAACCGGGTGAAATTACCTACTCCCTCCAGGTGGCTGCTCTGCATCGAGAACGCGGAGAAATGGCTGAAGCTGACACGATACAGCAAAATCTGGATCAAAATCTCCAGGTTTACCTGGGGATGATGGGTCAGCAGGCATCCGAAGTTGAACCCGAGCCTGCAGCATTGAAAATCTCCCCCAAGGTCTTGTCTCAAAACTCGGAACCGGCCCCGGATCCCAAGGTGGAATCCTGGGCCTGGCCCCTCATCTTCGGACCCCAGCTGGGTTTCCCCCAGTCGCCCCAGATCCTTTGAACCAGCCCTGTTTCAGCGCTGGAAACCAAGCGATTCGAGTTTCACAAGGATCCGGTGGGCCGCCAGATCCGGTGACAATGTTTCGGTGTGGATGACAATCTCGGCGTTCTCCGGTTCCTCGTAGGGATCATCAATGCCGGTGAAGCCCTTGATCAGGCCGGCCCTAGCCTTGGCGTAAAGCCCTTTTCGGTCGCGCTTTTCACAGGTTTCCAGGGTCGTGGCCACATGAACTTCGATGAATCCGGCGTTCTCCTCGACCAGGGCCCTGACTTGACGACGCGTGGCCCGGTAAGGTGCGATAGGGGCGCAGATGGCCACACCACCATGCTTGGAAATCTCCGACGCCACATAACCGATTCGGGTGATATTCAGATCCCGATGCTCCTTGGAAAAACCGAGCTCGCTGGACAGGTTCTGGCGAACCACGTCTCCGTCCAGAAGGGTCACCCTGCGGTCTCCGTTCACCAGCATCTTGACCAACAGCGCGTTGGCGATGGTCGATTTTCCCGACCCGGAAAGACCAGTGAAGAAAACGACGAAGCCCTGCTTGCTACGCGGTGGGTGGGTCTTGCGCAGTTCCTCCACGATTTCGGGATAGGAATACCACTCGGGAATCTCCAAACCTTCGGTCAACCGGCGCCTGAATTCGGTCCCGGTGATGGTCATGATCTTCATGTCGGGTGTGGTCTTGTCGACGGGCAAATACTGGGCCCGATCCTCCACGTAAACCATCTGCTGGAAGGGCACCATGGAGATATCCAGTTCCTTTTCGTGCTTCTTGAACAGCTCCTGGGCCTCATACGGTCCGTAATAGGGCTGGCCGTCCGGATCCTTGCCGGGGCCGGCGTGGTCTCGCCCCACGATAAAGTGCGTGCACCCGAAGTTCTTTCTCATGATGGCATGCCAGATTGCTTCTTTGGGCCCGGCCATCCGCATGGCCAGATTGACCAGGCTCAGAGATGTCGTCTGTTCCGGATACCGTTTGATGATCTTCTCGTAGCAGCGGACGCGGGTGTAGTGATCGATATCCCCCGGGCGGGTCATGCCGACCACCGGATGGATCAGAAGGTTGGCCTCCTGCTCAATGGCCGCCTTGAAGGTCAATTCCTGGTGGGCGCGATGCATGGGGTTGCGGGTCTGGAAGGCAACCACCTTCCGCCAGCCCATTTTCCGGAAATGACCGCGCAGCTCCGAAGGTGTATCCCTCAGTAGCCTGAAATCGTAATGCTGGGGCGGGTCCACCCCATTCAGGTTTCCGCCAAGATAGACCTCGTTGGCCTGGTTCATGAGGTAGTCCACACCCGGATGGGCCTGGTTTTCAGTTCCGAATACGGAAACAGCTTCGGTATTCTTGTCCGGGGTCCAGATGTCCCCGATCTTCATGGTAGCGATCAGAACACCCTCCGGATCGCGAAGGGCAATCGACTGCCCCTCACTGAGTCCTTCGGCGAATGCCGGAGTGACATCAAGGGTGATGGGGATGGGCCAGATCAGGCCGGAAGCTAGGCGCATCTCCGTCAGCACACTCTCATAATCGACTTTGTCGAGAAACCCTTCCAGCGGTGAGAACGCTCCATTCAAGATGAGCTCAATGTCACACAGCTGACGCGACGTCAGATCCCATGAAACGTATTCCCTTGCTTTGATCTTTTCCTCTTCGGCCGCCTTTTCCCCCAGATATCCGTCCTTGAGAATTCCTCCATGCGCTTCCTTGAATGCACCCATGCCTACTCCCCTGTCTGAAAGATGTCCGACTCGAACCGATTGCAGTTCGCTTGGGGAAACACTGCAATTCACGTGGTTATGAAATCAGGCGGCTTCCCCATCCTGAGCACCATGAGTCTAGCATCTTTGAAACTTGGGTGTCAAACAAGGGCTGATAGGTGACTCCTTGGATGATGGTAGGAGCACCTGGGCAAGGGAGGTACGTCTATGAGCTGAATCAATCCCGTTGTGGTCGTGGATGCGCTTCAAGCCCATTCTCTTTACATGCTCCAGGACCAATTCCATGTCCGGAGAATGGCCACGTGGTGGAACCCAGCACTGCCATTTATAATGCTATTGGCCCACCAGGCGTCTCAGATCCAGGGACAGAATAATAGCCCAGTGCCATCCGCCATCGGATGTACCGATCCTTATGTAGTCAGGGGTATCCGGATCCTTCCAATACGTCGAGTGAGCCATTTCCAATGACTCGGTAGCAAGTTCCGCCGCCAAATGCAGCGCGCCCATACCCGTAAATCCAACTCGCAATCCAATAGTCCTTCGCGTTGCATTTGAAGAGAGAACGGATACGGGGCTGGTTGTGTCGTAGAGGTTAGTGCTGACATCCACGGAACCATGGTAGAGACGCACCCCGAAAAGGACGGTCTTCCACGACATGCCGATGCCCAGAAACCAACCGTATTCCGAAGTGTACACCCCCCCTTATTACTGGGATCACCATTCTGACCAAAGAAAATACCCGTCGACCCGGTGGTACGGAAATCAGAGCTGGATTTATGGCTTGTAAGCTGCCAACCAGCTAAATAGTAGCTGGTTTCCTTAACCTTTATCTCGCCTGGATAATTTCCGTTTTCCAACAAAGTGAAAGCTGCTTGGCCAAAAGCACCACGAAAACCGATAAATGGAGCAACCCGGGAAACATTTTCGCCTTCTTTGGAGGTGTCTGCAGAGGCTGAGCCGTGTACCAGAACACTAATCAACAAAAACGTATAAAACAATCGCATCATGTCCCCCCTGGATGTGAAATTCGCCCAACAATGTGTAACCTGCTGGGCGAGAAGTGGGCGATATGCGAAAAGATTATCAGAGTCGCACAGCTGTTTCAATATCATTCTGGGCTCCACTTCTGGACTTCCCCTGGAACCATAGAGACACAAGCCCCACCGCCACCATTTAGCTTTCGTTGGATCCCGGGCAGTGGGTGACCATTGCTGTGTTCGATATTGAAGGAAGACAGGTGTGGATACGAGAAAAGTGATGTTGGTCCGCTGATATGGAACGGCTTATTCAATCCTAATCAAGCCTTGGTGCCGGCCCCAGAAAAAATCTGCAAATGGGAGAATGGGTGCGGATTTGGGGGTTGGCGGATGGCTAGACATTTTTGCTGTCTGAGGCAATTTCGTCCGTGAAAGCGTCCCGTTCGGTTTCATCGGCAATGGAAAGGGCCAGCGAGGAAACCAGTTGTTCCAGACAACGGGATTTCCCGATTTCCCTGTGGACCAGGGTGCGCGCCACAGGACCGATCCTGTTGGCCAGCAGATTGACAATGCGGGAGATCTCGGCCTCGTTCAATGAAAGGGCCGCGTCCACACCCGTCGCCACCGAAATGGTTCTTGAATCCGAAACATTGCTCCGGGTCAGGATTGACATAAAGGAAGACGGATATACGAGGGCACTGGTCCCCCCGCCTTCATCGATTCTCTGACAGATCCTGAGAAAGGCTTTGCGGTCGTCCGCATCGGGAATATGTTCAGCCAATTTCCGTGTGAAGTTCTCCCAGTTGGCTGCCTTAGACCAAGCCTTTCGAACCAATATTTTGGCCATTGGACCAATATAATCTGCCAGGCGGCGGGCCACTTTTTTAAGGCTTTCATCATCACTGATAATCGTATGGGAAACTTTGAGACCTTGCGAGGGTACCGTAAAAACGGCGTTTGGGCTGGCGATCGGCTCCGAGGCCCCGGAGGATTGGTCAACACCTCTTTTAAGTTCCAGAAGATCCTGTTCCAGGTCGACCATGCTTGAATAGCGGTGGTCAGGATCCTTGGCCATCATCCTACCCACAACCTGGCAAAAACCCTCACTGAGTTGGGGTTCATAACTGCGAGGATCGGGTAGAGGATCGTTCAGATGACGGGCCATGATGTGCGGTCCGGAAGAGCCGTCAAAGGGCACCCGGCCCGTGGCCAGATTGAATATGGTGGCGCCCAGGGAATAGACGTCCGCTCGCGGGTCGATGGGGCGGTCGCCGGTGATCTGTTCCGGAGAAATGAAATGTGGCGTGCCAAGGGACTGACCGGTCATGGTATTGCCGGAATCATCATGCAGACACTTGGCCAGCCCAAGGTCCACCAGTTTGAATACCCCCTGTTCCGTGAACATCAAATTATCGGGTTTGATGTCACGGTGAACAATGCCTGCCCGGTGGGCCACTTCCAGGGTTCGGCAAATTACAAGGGCCAGATCCAGTGTCTGGAGTTCAGAAAACCGCCCAACTCTTTTCAACTCGGTTTTCAGAGTTTTTCCCCGGACAAGTTCCATGGCCAGATAATGGCTCCGATCGGTTTCACCAAAATCGTAGATCTGTACGATATTGGGATGATTCAGACGGGCCGCCGCCCTGGCTTCGGTCTGAAACCTCTGCACGAATTCCGTATGGAGGGCATATTGGTTCGCCAGAACCTTCAGGGCCACCTCCCGGTCCAGAACCCGGTCCCGAGCATGGTAAACCTGACCCATGCCACCAACACCCAGCTCGCCGAGAATTTCGTATTTTTCAGGCACGCAAACAGGTTTCATCTCAATCGTTCTCCAGCATTTTCAGGGCGGTCACCAGGCTGATGCGCATGCGGTTAAAGGAGCCGGTCAATGCCGCCACTTCGTCGTTACCCCTGACCGGGACGTTTTCCACCTCAAAATCGCCGTGACTGATTTGATCGGCCATGGCAGACAGCCGGCGCACTGGCTGCAGCACCACGAAGTGAAGCAGCAGGTTCAAAGCCAGCAGGATAAAAACAAATACCCCCACCATGGTGAGCAACAGGGTTTGGAAAACTTCGCTGGCCATTTTTACCGGTGTGGACATGGGTACCTGCACGATTTGAGCCCCGATAATTTCATCCAGTTTCCAACCAAAACCACCACCGGAGGGGTAGGCCGCAAGCATGGCCGGGGGCGCACTTTCGGCAGTGGTGTGGCAAGCCAGGCAAGCTTTGTTGCTGATCTTGATCGGATGGCTAAGATACAGGGCCGGACCGAGGGGAGTGTCGCGCTGGCCTACGAGTTCCTTGCATTCGGAATCCCGCCGAAATTCGTTCACGAGATCCGCTTCCCAATCCGTGGCCCGGTTGCGAGGGTTCGTCGGGTTCAGAGTCGCTTCCTTGTATGTATATTCAGGATGGGATGCGCGCAGGGTGTTGAAAATTTCAGTGGCCGAGTAGGCCGGCACCGATTGGGGCAAAAAAGTTTTTTCAAGCATGGGGGCCAATAGGGGTTTGACCTGGTTGACGGTATAACCACGCATGGCCATGGCCGTTTCCATCATGATGCGGGCTTCCTGGATTACCTGGGTCTGGGCGTTGCTGTCCAGAAGGCTCCTTGAGATCATGGCTACCGGCACCAGGGCCACGGCAAAAACGCAAATCAGGATCAGATTGATTTTTACCAGAAGGTTCATGCGGATACTGCTCCTGAGGTAGTTGCCTGGAAAAATTCTTCAAATGTCGAACAAGGAGTAAATTTACCCTATTTAGTCTGGATTCGCACCTTGCCATTGAAGAAGGATGGAATATGATCAAGATTCGGCGATAAGGAGGGGGATATTTCGTTTGGACGGTTCTAATCTGACTGTAGGTGGATAGGCCGGTGTCCTCGACCAACTCGCCTCTGAAACCGCGAAGCCCCGCCCGCAAATCGTATTGGCCTGGACCCACCCAGGACCATGGGTTTCCCGTCCCAAGGAGGTTGTTGTCCAGCGACAATTTGATCTCCCCGCCAGCCATCTTGATGATCTGGCGATTCACAAGCACCGGTATTGTGGAGTAATGGCTCCGAACACCGCCTAGTCGGCTTTGCGGCGGTTCTCTCAGCCAGGACCCCACCTCAGGTGGAGATAGATTTTGACCAGGTCCTCCAGGCAAAGGAATGGCCTGACATGGACCAGACTGCTGAGTCAGCGGATGAGACCTGGAACAGAACTACAAAACAGAAGAGTGTCAGCAGGGATTTCCGGATTTGGTATTGAGACCGGTTGGGGCTGGGTTGTGCTTGGAATTCCGTGCACAATGGCCAAGGGGACCTGTTTTGGGGAAATAATCAAATCTTTACGGAGAGAAGGATTCGAACCGGCCAAGGCAATGGGCTAGAATGGGGTCAATGTTCAGTCAAAAGGGGAAAACTATGGGTTTGGAATGCCTTCTCAAGTTCTTCTCCTAAATGAGAAGCGCAGTCGGCCTCATTGAACGGCCGACCGCACTCGGTTGTACTTGCTTCTAGGTTGGCTGGCCGATACCTGCCGCACGAAGCGTACTCTCATCCGGACCGCGTCCAGAGCAACAATCGGCAAGTTTCCCGTCGATGACTACAGCCGGTACCGAGTTTACGCCCAGCCCCTTGGCACGGTTCGCAACCACGGCGTCATGCATGTCGAGAACGCTGACGTTGCAAGACGGGCAGGCGAGCTGGTTCACAAGCAAAACAGTCTCATCACATGCAGGACACCCCGCAGTGAATACTTCAATTTTTCGTTTCGTCGTCATGGGTATTTCTCCTATTCATGCGTCCTGTGTCGTTGCAGTTTCGGCCCCGTGAACGCATGCGGGGCACGATCCAGACTCTGTGGCGTTTCGAGGCCACGAGTTCCAAGCGGATGCGGCAACAAGAATACCGAGTCCTGCATAAAGCGCGGTATCCGAGAGAAAAATAAACTTCCCGCCGAGGGCTACAGATACACCCAAAACACCAAGCGCAAAGGGCCTGTATCCGCGTCTCGAACGGGCACGATAGCCGAGGCTGAATAGGGCAATTCCAAAAAGAGTGGAGATCAGCGGCAGGAGATACCGGGTTTCCAGAAGAAACCCCAGACCAAGTGCGCTGAGGAGTCCCGCATACGCCGGCCAACACGCAGGACACACGCCCACCGGAAGAAGAGAAGCACCTACCCCTGGAACAACAGAAAAAAGATTGCGCCAACCGGAACGATTGTGGCCGCCGGCCCTGAGGGCTGCGGCAATCATCTCCACCGGGGGGACACCACTTATCTCCCCCGCCGAACCTGTGTAGATACGGCATGATTCCGAGCCGTCAGATGGCGGCAGGCCACCCACATCACGGCCGTTAACCAGGATGGTCGGTGAACCATATAAGCGTGCGTGTGGCGGACTCTCCGCAGAGGCACGGTCCCATTCCTTCCAGCCCGGTTTCGAGCCCGCATGAGCGAGGGCCTGGCGGAGGTAGTTTCGTGCTGCCTCGACATTCGGGCAGTCTGCATCAAAAATGAATTCAATCCTCATCGGTTTCTCCCGTTTCTATCAAGGCTCTCCAGAATTGGGCATTGTCGAGTCGAGCCCGTCTTTGTGCAGGTGTTGGCGAGCACAAGCAGCGCCCGTTTAATTCTCCTGAGGTCCCTCAGTTTACTGTCGACATCCTCGATCTTGGCTTGTGTCGCAGCAAGAACATCGCCGCAGGTAGCGGTCATGTCGTCGCGTAATCGCAACAACTCCTCGATCTCAGTCAGGCTGAAGCCCAGTTCCTGGGAGCGTTTTATAAAGCGCACTCGTTGCACGGCTTCCTGTTTATACATGCGCTGGCCTAACGGCGTTCGCTCAGGCTCAGCAAGAAGCCCCCGCCGCTCGTAGTAGCGTAGCGTCTGCACGTTTACGCCTGCTTGGGCTGCAACCTTCCCTATCAGCAAGATTTTTTCAACCATTTCAGTCCTCCTGTATATAAGATACGCCCTATACCTAGGTATAGGTGCAAGTGTTTTTTTAGATTTTCTTAATAAGTTGTATTGAAACGGTTTAAGGGTATTGGGCAGCTCAATAACCTTTATAATAATGTTTCATTTCTGATAAATTCTCGGTGCTGGACTTTTTACCGAATATGAAAATGAAAAACCATCGTCTGGCTGGACACATATTCGCAATCCTGGTCCACTGATATTTTGGCGGCGAACAATTAGCAACGGATTTTTTCAACCGGTGGATAACTTCAGTTTTGAACAGGCCGATGACTGTCTCGGCCATGGCGTTGTCATACGAGTCACCATTGCTGCCGACTAACGATTCGATCCCAGCCTCAGCCAGACGCTCGGTAGAGTAACGATGGCGAAGATCAAGAAAATCGCCAGCCAACCGTTCGCTTATCCCAGCTACAAAAGCTAGCTCTGATCTTGCCCGAAAATAATGGACACCAGGTTAAGCACATTTGGCCAATCTGACCATTCCTTCCCATTCTATGGGGCTAACGTACCCCAAGCTTGAATGTCTCCTTTCACGGTTATAAAAACCATCGATGTA
>JAJRZA010000073.1 GCA_024275485.1 Candidatus Krumholzibacteriota bacterium
CTTCCTCACTTGGGCATCCGTGACTGACAATTTGCAACCTCCTTGTTGGATAAGGAATATGCCTATTGTTCATGTCAAACGCCCCTGAAAAGTGGGGAAATCTAATTGTCGTCACCGGGGAGGTATGAATGTCGCTGGCCATCCAACAAAGCCGCCGCCAACCACCGTTGCTTTTGGTTGGAATTTTTCCAGTAGTCAACCCGTCCGCAACGATCTTCAGCCTGGGCGTTGATCGACTCGATGATATTCGTCGTCTTCAGTGAGCGTCCAAGCAAGGCAAACAGGCCCAGCTTGTGCAAGGTCAGCGTCTCCTCGAACCCTTCGTCCAGGCTCGCGACTGCCGACTCGTTAATGTCGCTCAACTCCTGACGGATTTTCTTCAGCTCGCGCTTTGCTTCGGCGTAGGTCGGTCGCTGGTAGGCTTTTTGTAACCGACCACTCCAATATTTTTGATCAGCTTTGGGCAGGTACGACACAACATTCTCTCGTTTGTGCCATTGGCATCGCTGGATCAAAACTTGACCAGGAAAAGCATCCAGTAATGCTGCTTTAAGCCCCTTGGCTCCATCAATTACGGCCAGCAAACCATCACTGACATCAAGGCCACGGCCGGCCAGTGACTTCAAAAACTGAGAGATGGATCGCTTGTTTTCGGTGCTGGTCTGAACAAAGCCCAGAATGTGCTTGTGGCCCTCCAGGTCGACACCAACAGCAATTACCATCTGGTCCTCAGCAAAGCTTTTACCGTCAAGGAAAAGGGCAACCAAGTCCAGATCAGAAAGGTCTCGTTCCTGGAACTCTTTCAACTTTTCGGCACTGCCTTCGACAAATTTACGCGATACAGTTGAGCTTGAAAGACCAATCGCACCGGGTATTTGTTCGGCAGCTTGCTCGTAGTTACGTCAGGAAATTCCATACAACAGTTGTCGAAAAACCTGGTCGTTCAAGTCTCCACCTTGATGTAGATTTTCGTAGCTGGACAATGAAACTTCATTGCCGCCGGCGCGTAACCGTGGCACACGAATCGGAACCGATTGCCCGGCCAGTTTTACCGACCCAGGGTTGGTCCCGTGGCGACGAGGAACATCATCGCCTGGTTTTCGGCTGTGCTTCGCACCAGCCAGGGAAACGACTTCACGGTCAAGCTCTTCCAGCACGAAAGACAGCCCCAACGGGATCAGGGAGCGAATAACCTCAATCCGAGCATCAACCTGCATTGCTTCAATATCATGGCGGCTGATGACGTTAGGGGTTCCCATGATCTTGGACTTCTTGCGTTTGCGAACGATATGTGGCACTCTACCCATTATGGTCTCCTTTGGTCTCTGGTTCTTTAAGTTTTGTTCACTAAAGTTTTACCAGAGGCCGGAGGCCGCTTCAAGTTTCAACTAACAATAGGACACACTCCTCACCCCAATGAGATGGCCCCAAGCCTAAGGGCAAAGGCAGCTTAACAGTCAATGGGGCAGGTACCAATTGGGTTTGGTTTATTCCTCATTCCGGAATACTGATTCATGCTCTTTGAGGCATTTCTCCCAGTTGAACTTATTCTCTACCAACAGGCGAGCATTGGCAGCGAGATAACGGCGAAGGTCAATATCCACGACTACCTTCTCCATCGCGTCTGCCAAAGCAAAAACATCGTCAGGTGGGACTAATAGTCCCGTTCGACCATGATCGATTGCTTCTACATTGCCGCCTACGGCAGTTGCTACGCATGTACAACCTTTTAGCATATACTCAAGTAGTGCATTGCTGAAGCCTTCAGAATCAGAACAGAGAACTCCAACTTGGAGAGTATCCAGGTATTCCGCCACATTACTGATTCGGCCAGTGAAAATAACTTTGTTCGCTATTCCCTCTTCCCTGGCTAGGTTTTCATATTTTGGCCTTAACGCACCATCACCTATGATGTGCCAAGTTAACTTAGAGGCGGTCGCTCTGCGAGAGACTATGGCGGCAGCCTTGATGAATAGATCGGTTCTTTTGACTCGGCGAGTGAGGTTTCCCACGATGCCAATATTGGTGGTAGGATTTGAGTGTTCCACCCAATTAAGAGCCTCAGAGTCGATACCGTTGTAGATGACTTTTATTTTTTCTGGGTTTAGACTATCGTGCAGGATGTAATTTGCTTTTACGACATTGGCATTGCACAGGAAACCAGTCATTAGGGAATAGACGCCCTTGAGCAGAAAAGTTTGTTTGCGGGTTAGCCAGAACCCAAGATCCCGGAAACAGGCTAGCCTTGTTGGAACACCCGCCAAGCGAGCGGCGGTCCCTCCAAAAATAGTCGAATCTTGAAAGTAAGTTTGAACCACACTAAAATTTTCCTTGCGAAGGAATTTGGTGAGCCTCCAAATCTCATGGAGGCCTGTAGGAGAAAACAGCTGGGGAATATGCCAAGCCAGATGCGGACAATCGGAAGGTGACAGGACAGTTGACGATGGTCGAATGGTAAGTAGATAAGGACTGAATTGGCTCCTATCAAGCCGATCGATTAAGCCCAGGAGTTGGAGTTCAGTTCCTCCACGTATAAGGGCATCAATGCAAAATAGAATTTTTATAGGCTCATCTTCAGCCATCTCCAACTCTCTGCCTTTTAATTCTGGAATAGTCATTATTCACCTTGATTCGTGAAAAACCCAATAGACAATCACCTCAATGCTGTGGCAACCACTTGTCATTGAATACGTTAACCATTGCTAAGGTCTACTAGTCATCCGACCTAATGGGTGAACTTATGAGATGCATTTTAGACCGTACAAACGAGGAGATCAAGAGCCCGGGTTGGACTTGGCTCCACTTCATAATTTCAAACAGCATCCGAGTTATGGTTGAAAGTTGTTGATGGCCTAAAAAAGAAAGGCGGCGTATCCTCTCCCATGCACTAACTCAAATCTCTTTGAAAGGAGAGAATACGCCATGGGAAAGAAGATATGCCAGATTGAGTCGATTCGTCCAGAAGATAAACCAAAGGACGTACTGACCGAAATTTTGCGTGAGGGTTGCCAGGATATTTTGAGAACAGCCCTGGAGTTTGAGATAGCCGAATTCCTGGAGGATTACAAGGACCTTCGCACCACTGAAGGCCGGCAGCGGATAACCAGAAATTGTACTAACCGCGACTTCATCTGACAACTACCCCTCTGAGGCGCTTATTTTGTCCGACTAGCTCGCAGCTACCAGACTGACTTGTTCGGCATCATGATCAATCTGAAATATCCACGCACTTTTGCGAGTAACTATTGGCGTCAGATGGGAAGAAAGCAGAGGCAAAATCAGAGAATTGCAGGATGTTTAAAATTGGAAAAAGTGGTGAGAATAAAGTGCCAGATTACACCAAACAACACCGGTAAACTGCACGGATTATGGCGGGTTTATTCATTCTACGTGTTCGGAAACGATGCACGCAGTTTAACCCGCCAGTTCTTTTTGACAGATATATTGTGGATTATTTCAGGGGGTTTTGGGAAGAATAATCTGATGGGTTGCAATAGGGACCATCTCAGAGTCCATTTTGGATTGGCAGCTTCTTTGGTTCCAAGGAATTAATTTGTTGAAATATAGGACCAGAAACCTGATAATTGCATCCGCTAGAGGCCTTAAGGTCATTCTCCAAAAATAATGCCGGGCAAGGTTGTTTCGAACTGGGTATTCCTTGTTTTCGAAGTGCATAAGGCTGGTTCTTAGTTGTGTAAATGAAGCAAGGTGGTACTAAATGATGGCTGCTATTGTATGTCCGTCCTGCCATGGCAATCTTAATAAAATCGAGCATTCTTCAGATGGCCCAACCACGGTTAACTACGAATGCGTGGCTTGCAAGGAGGTTTTTCCGAGTAGGGATAATCAACCTGTTTTGATTTACCCAAAGGCGGATATGAAGCGATTTGAAGTTATTTATTCTGGTGGCTCTTCTAAGCGCAGGCACTCTCTTTTTCGCCGAGCATACGACCTCTTTTCTTATCAGATAAAAACATCAGGATTGGGATCGGCAATAAAAATGGTACCTACTTTTTTCTGGGGAAAGTTGTACAACAAAGCAATCATTATTATTTCCAGAATATCTCCACAAAAAAAAGTTGAGTGTAGCTGCTGTGGCTGGGAAGGCCTTAAATTTGGCATCTTCTGGGGGACCCATGAAAGCTATAATAATTTTTCTTGCCCTAACTGTGACTCACACCCACGCCACAGAGTCCTTTCCCTTTATATTCCAGAGTGGATCGACATTTCCTCAGCAAACATTCTTCATTTTGCACCAGAGTCATATCTCTCTGGTCTTTTTTAAATGCCAAGATGGGTGACCAAAGGACAACTACGGACATTACCTTACCTGGAGTTAGCTGCCTCTCCAACATTACCTATCTTCCTTTTAATGACAATTCGTTCGATAGCCTTATTTGCATACATGTTCTTGAACATATTGAAGATGATTTGAAGGCAATGCGTGAGCTTTGTCGGGTGTTGAAGCCAAATGGAACAGCAGTTATTTGTGTGCCTGAAACAAACAATAATTCAACCATCGAATACGGTTTTGAAAATCCGGCCAACTCACATCACTGGAGAGATTATGGTATTGACGTAGCGGATAGATTGCAGGAGGCTGGATTCAATATTAATACAGTAACTCCCAGAATTCTCAATTCAGACACCAAGCGTTTTGGCTTATTTGACCATGAGCGCTTCCACCTGTGTTCCAAATAGCTTTTATATGGGTATGTGCCAACTCTAAACGGCTTAGTAGCAGGGCTCAATTCTTGCGTGCTCTTTTTCAAAATGAACCGTGTTTTGCAAACAGTTTTGCAACCACAGCTCATGCAAGCACCCAGCCGTTGCTATCATTTCCAAATGATTTTCAATCAGGGAAGATTGATTCTTATTGACAATGTTTATGGCACTAGTTGAAGATCAACAAACTCAGCCATCGTACAATCACTTGATACCTCAAGTTAATACACAAGATAGGAAAATTGATTATGTGTGGAATTGTGGGAAAAATGGACCTCGGCCAAGGCAACAGAGTCTCTGCTTCTGAGATAGAATCCATGTGCGATGCAATCATCCACCGGGGTCCAGATGATTCCGGAGTACATATTGAGGGCCAAGTCGGGCTTGGTATGCGTCGCTTGTCGATTATTGACATCACTTCCGGCCACCAACCTATTGCAAATGAGGATGACTCCATCTGGATCGTTTTCAACGGAGAGATTTACAACCATGATAATTTACGAAGTAAACTCCTCGACGCTGGCCATAAGTTCCGCACCCAGTCCGATACAGAGGTAATTCTTCATCTTTACGAACAAAAAGGCATCCATTGCCTTCAGGATCTCCGTGGTATGTTCGCATTTGCCATCTGGGACCGGCCACGAGGCCGATTGTTCATTGCACGTGACTTCCTGGGTATCAAGCCTCTTTTTTGGACTACTAGTGGCGGTTTTTTATCCTTCGGCTCTGAAATGAAATCATTACTGACACTTCCGCATGTTCAGAATAAAATCAATTGGAATGGATTTGATGCATACTTTACCTACACTTATATACCCGCACCCCTGACAATTTACGATTCAATCAACAAACTCCCAGCGGGGCATTTTATGACTGCGGAAAATGGAAAAGTTAGTATCCAACGCTATTGGGATATTGATTTTTCGAATAAATTCACCTGTTCAGACGAAGAGATTCAGGACGGGTTCGTGGATTTGTTTGAGGATGCGGTTCGTATTCGTTTGATGAGTGAAGTTCCCCTAGGCTCCTTTCTTTCCGGAGGGCTTGATTCGGGCCTCATCGTCGCCTTGATGAGTCGAGCTGCTAATAGTCCAGTTAATACTTTCACGATAGGTTTTGGTGGTGACACGGGTTCATTTCTTGATGAACGACCGTACGCCCGAGAAATTGCCGAACAATATAAGTGTTCTCACAATGAATTCGAAGTTCTCCCTAGGGTTGAAGAAGCCATCGATGCTGGCATAACTGCTTTCGACGAACCATTTGCCGACGATAGCATTATCCCAACGTTCCATATCTGCGAAGAGGCACGCAAGCATGTGACAGTTGTCTTGACTGGTTTGGGTGGTGATGAGAACTTTGCTGGCTATGAGCGCTATCTTGGTTTCCAAATGAGTCACTTGTACGAAAAGGTTCCTTTGTTTCTCCGAGAAAAAATTGTAAAACCTTTCGTCAATTGCCTGAGGGAAGAGCGTGGCGGTCATTATCGGATCAATCATTTAAAACGATTTGTCGCAGGGGGCAGTTTACCAGCCGCCCAGCGTTGGCAGAGCTATACGCGAACAATGACTCCAGAACAACGTTTTGCCCTTTATTCTCCAGAAATAATTGACATGATTGACTTTGAGTATGTTGAACAGCTAGGGTGGGAACACTTCGAACGACTCCCAGAAGGCGACAACCTCGACCGCGCATTGTACCAGGATCTGAACACCTATCTGCCGGAAGACATCCTCGCGTTATCGGATCGTGTGGGGATGCATCACTCACTTGAGTTACGAGTACCATTCGTTGACCACAAACTCGTCGAATATTGTGCGCGGATTCCCAATCGCCTAAAAATCAATCGCCGCGAAAAGAAATATCTCCTGAAATCCGTTGCAAACGATTTCCTGCCAAAGTCGGTGATCAATCACCGAAAACAGGGTTTCTGCGCCCCCATGGCAGCCTGGCTGCGGGGGCCGTTAAAGGAAACCGTAGAACAGCACCTTTTTGGGCAAGACACTCAGAGCAAGGGGCTTTTCCGGCCTGAGGCCTTGCGCAAACTTGTCGACGATCACATGGCATTTTCAAGTTTAAATGATAAGATCCTTTTCTCATTGCTTGTGTTTCAAAAGTGGCAAGCCCAAGAAAATCGTCTGGGATGATAAACATGATGTCACCTTCCAAGATAGAAAAAATAATGGATATTTCAGTTATAATTCCTGCTTACAACGAGGAAGATTTCATAACTGCAACTGTGAAGAGTGTCATAGAAATTATGCCTTTGGTTTTCCAGTATGAAGTGATAGTTGTTGACCACGGTTCTACCGACCACACAATAAAATTGGCGAAATCAGCCGGGGCTTGTGTCCTGGATTTCTCTGGTGCACCTACAATCTCTGCTTTACGAAATCGTGGGGTGAAACACTCCAAGGGCCGCATATTGGTTTTTCTGGATTCAGATACAACCCTGGCGGATCCATGGGGACAAACAATACCGGATGTGATCAGGAGCCTTGACAAGAACCCACTCCAACTCACCGGATCCAAAAGGGGCGTCCCTGATGATGCCGGCACCCTTGCCCAATACTGGTTTGCCCCAAAAGCCCAGGATCCCAATCCAACCCACCTGGGAGGTGGCCATATTATTACCACACGGATTTTATTCGACACCATCCAGGGTTTCCCTGAAGAAATGGAGACTGGGGAGGATTTTCGATTCTGCATTAATGCGAAAAAAGCAGGAGCAATTCTTGTGGCAGTTCCTTCACTCCGAGCCATTCACAATGGTCTCCCCAATACCATTACCCAATTCTTTTCTCGTGAGACATGGCATGGCCGAGGAGATTGGACGAGTTGGCAAACAGTATTCACTACAAAAGTTGCCATGCTGACTCTTCTGTTCATTCTTTTTCACTTAATATTTCTCACCTCGCTCTTTCTGCTACCTGGATTTAAGTGGCTTGCTGTGGGCTCACTATTGGCCATTTTGGGCACCTGTTCTTTCGCCGCAACGATAAAATACTGGAGGTCGGGTTTGGGCCATGTCCTCGGAAATTCATTTATGTACTATGTTTATTTTTCTGCAAGAGCAATCTCGTTTTTTACAGTGATATTTGATCGAAAGACCCAAAAGCACCACCGAGGATAGGCCTTTTGTTTGCGCCAATATTAACCCTACCTCCAATAAGATTTCCTGCTATTCACTGAGTGGAGCCGGTCCTACCTATTCAGGAAAATATAGAGAATCATACATTTCAACAATTACTTCGAGATCAAATTTCTCGCGAGCAATCCTTCCACCTTCCCTTCCAAAGCTTTCCGCCAAAGCCGAATTATTTATGAGGAGACAGATTTTATCTGCAAGATCATCAACATCTTGAACAACAAAACCATTTACATTCGGCGCAACCGTTTCATTGGCCACACCATCCATTGGAGTCAAAACAACAGGTAAGCCACAAGCCATTGCCTCAATGATGACGTTTCCAAACCCCTCTTTCCTGGAGGGCAGAACAAAGACGTCAGCAGCTTGGTACCACTTGACTATCTCTTTTTGAAGTCCGACAAAAACAACATTCAGGCCCTTAGACATGACTCTGGCTTTCATTGCCATTGAGAAATCATTAAGTTCTTTTTGATTCTCGTTCGAATCATCAAAATCGAACATACCAACCAAAACCAATTGTGCAGACGGAATCTCACTTTGAACTTTAATCCATGCATCCAAAAGCCAATCAACACCTTTTCGCTTCAGTATTGTCCCAACAAAAAGGACGGTCGGTTTCTTCCGTACTATTCCTAACTGATGCCGGATTTTAGATTTTTCCTCTAAATCAACAAGTCTAAACCGTTCCAGATCGACTCCCTGGGGGATGTATTCCAGTTTCCTGGTAGGGAATCCGATATCCTCAAAAGATTTGATCAATGGCTGGGATATGGCTGTGATCGCATCGACAAAGGCCAATTGCAAAACTCTTAGTTTTCCTCCCCGATGATTCTGAAGATAAGTGTAGCCATCATCGCTTCCATACAGAGTAGACTGGAGGACAATCCTTTTGCCAAAAATTCGACAAAATCCAACCAATAAACTGTAAGGATCAGGAAACCCATTGACGTGAAGACAGTTGAAATCATTTCTAACCTTCAATAACGCCTGCAAAACCGAGAAATAAAATTCAATCCTGGAAGAGCTTCGGTTTATTCTAATTATTTGAATCCCCTGAAAATATTCCTCCACCAACAAATGACCAGGATTCCAGCAAATAACCGTAATTCGGCGGTCACGGGCCTGAAGATGGCGCATAACTTGTTGCATATAAATTGAATGACCCGAAAAAACCGGATGAAAGTCATCAAAGAGAAAACAAACACCATTGGACACTTACTCTTACCTCATTCCCTTTGATCTCCAAAAACACATTCCCTTATCAACCTGCCAAAGCGTTCAGCCCTTGTCTCCCATGAATTGTCTCGGGCAGCTCGGATTCGGCGATTTTTTGATTGCAATTTATCCTTGTCAATCAGACGTCTTCGGATATGCATTGCAAATTCCTGAGGACCATCAGCCACATCCACGATCCCATCAAACTGCTCAAGTCCTGCTGTCGGGGTTGATACGATCGGCCTACCTGAAGCAAGATAATCAAATAGTTTAATTGGGTCATTCCCTGCTGTATGTTTATTGATTTGATTCGGGATTATACATACATCGAAACATTTGAGGACCCCCGGTAATTCAGAATAGGGAACGGGTGGAAAGATGTGAATGTTTTTCAATTTAGGAAGATCCTTGCCTAGAGGATTTTCTGTAACTTGGGGACCAATGAAAACAAACTGCCACCCTGGATTTTCCTTAGCAATATCATAAATAAGACAGGTGTCAATCCGTGTGGGATTCATGTACCCCATGTAACCAATAATGGGCCTCTCTAATTTCGAGCACTGGCGGTGGGGAACTGTTTCTTCAGAATCCGCTAACCGCATATGGTTAAAATTGGTTCCATTTCGTAGGCAGAAGGAATTCTTCTTCAATTTTCTAGCCCGAGCTGCAAGATTTTCATTTACCGCTACTACCAAATTGCTGTTTTCTATGAAACGGCGGGCAATATCTTCATCTATTGATTTTTCTTCCTCGTTTTCTGCAAAAGTGGAGAAGTCGTCAGACCAGTCAAAAATCCGATACCGAGAGTGTTCAAACAACTTCCAGAAAACAGGGTTGTCCTCACGCACCAACGAATTTAGGTACAAGATGAAGCCCTTTTTGATATAGGGGCCAATAGTTTTCATTTCCAACCAATGACGCAAAGGCTCCAATGCTTTGCCTTTGTACGTAAGAGGCAGGACTATGGGTGTAAAAACGGTAATACCAGGAGAAACTCGCCGCGGAATCAAATAGCTCATCAATTCTCGGTAGGCTGATGATTGGAGTCTTGCTGGTTTACGGACAATATCCATAAAGTGGATTTCCGGGTTAACAAAAAGGATATCGCCAATTCCATCCTCCTGTTTGAGGAGGGAGACCAAAGTCTGGGTCCTTTTCCACATACTGGACCATGGGTTGAAGCCAAACACGATCAGATTTAGAGAAATCATTTACAAACCACCCAATAAAGAGTGCTAACTAAATACCCCAGAGGTTGATTTTCAAAAAACCAAGTCACGGAATTTATTACCTTGGTCCTGATTTCAGGTGGGTGATGATTTCACGGGCAAGTCTCTGGTAGCGGAAATTTTTAAACCGGATAGCACCTGCAAAATGGGCAATAACCGCCTTTTCCCTAAGTTCCTTGTAACTTCGCCAACCACTGCCGATATAGATTTCCCGCAATCGATCAAGATTTATTGGATTCAAACGCTTGGAAAGAATAATTGCCCAGAGGGCTTGTTCAATTTCCCACTTTGTGAACAACTCTGGATCCTGCGCCTTTATCCGACGAAGGATATCTGTAATTTCATCCTGAGAAAATTCACCACCAACCCCAATTGTGCCTGAGCTGAAATTCGCAATATCAAGATTCTCGAAAGAAAAGCCTAGCTTTCTATATCGGTCTGCTTCAGCATTATACCCGTCCCCAAAGAAGTCGTATTGGTAGGGTTTAGTGATCCAATCAATGATTTCATCGGGCCTGCGCAGGAATAAAAGATCCGAATCAATGATGATTACCTTTTTTCTCTTCAATATCCTTAGGACAACGTTGAAATATTTTACATAGAGGATTCGAATTGGAACATGCTTGAAATAGGCTTCTCGCCCAGGAAGAAGTTCCATCAGCTCTTCGCTCGCATTCACTTTTATCCCTTCAAACATCTCATCAATAGTGAAAATGCTGATTCCCGGCAAGTGATCTGATATCTCATCAATGGCCTTTTGCTTCAAAGACCCATCATCCTGCACCACTACAGCGATATCAGGGAAAAAGCGCAGAAATGATTTTACAGCCAAAATATAGGCCCGGTAATTCGGTTGGTTCAAGGCACAATAAAGGACGGTATCGGCGTTTGGCTTGGATTGTATCGGAGGGGTACTTTTAATTCCTCGAAAGAGATGATTGGATACTCTTTGCATGGATTTGTTGTATAGTTTGAACATAAAATCCTGCATAGACAACTGGCCCCCTATTTTTCACCAACTAGCCAAATCACCCTGAGGCAATATTTTTTTGAACTCCACCATTATGATATAGTTAACCTCGGATTGGTGTTCCTGGTAATCCTGGCCCTTCTACTTCATTCGAAACAAGATATCCATCCGACACATTACCATCCGCATCAATAACGAACAAGTAAATAGCCTCTTGGTTTTCGAAACTCCCAGTATTAACCTTGATGGTTATGGAATCTGTATCCCATTCACTTGGGACCTGGATTTCTCGATGAGAACATGAATTGTAAGTGGCGGAATTACCTAACTCTACACGTGCCCAGCTGTTGTCGATGTAGGCATCATCCAGGTAGAAATGATCATTTCCATCAGCATTGTTTCCATGTGAATTATAAAACCCAACGGTGTGGGGGCGAAATGATGAAGACTGCGAGGATGTTCGAGTCCTGACATCGTCAACATCAAGAATCAACTGACCATCAAACCACCATTTAATTGCCCCATCATAGGCATTAATTGTACTTTCCTCAACTTCCCACTGAAACAGATGCCATGAGCCTGTTGAGATGTCAATATCATACTCTCGCCAACCAAAACTGCCGGGATCCACATAGCTTGGGTTGGCATGACCAAATATTGAGTTAATCCAAGTGTGCCCAGTAATGACTGGTGACCAATCATGCCCTAAATCAGTTGACTCAACCACTAGGTCAGCATCATACGAGCCACGTAATACTATTCGCAAGTTGTTTAGGGTTGAAGAACCAGTTGACCATAATCTGAAAATCTTTATATTGCCGAGATGGTCATTGATGGAAGACCCAAAATCAAAGTCATCCGCCAGATAAAACCAATACTGCACAAACCATTTCGGTGAATCAGAACCTCCTGTAAAATTTCCCCATGCTTCAGAAGTAAAATTGATCCCCGCATTATAGGAACTGTTCGAATGTCTGTTGTTTACAGAGGAAATTGAAAGATCATTAACTGTTGACCATGTACCAACCGTCGCCAATGTATTACAAGTTCCGTCCTCTAGGTTATCCCAAACCACTGGTGCAGGGATTGATTTCGTTCCAAAGGATGAACCTGAAATGGTTACGACTGAATCATTGGTAACAGGGCCCGAAATGCCAGATATAGTCTGAGCATTGGCAACCCCAACCAAAAGTATAAAAAAAACGGTTGAGATTTTTCGCATTAGTTACTCCCTGAGGCAGAATGACCACTTGTCACATAAAATTCCAAACATTCGATGTTAAAAATAGCAAAAGTACTAAAATAGGAATGGCGGTCAAAGTCAACCCTGCGGTCTCGAAGCAAAAGAGCATAAGAATCGATCCAAATGGACGACAACATTCTCACCAAAGAAAAGACGAAACTCAGAATCAAACCAACATGAAAAGCCACTGAACATTTCCTCCGACTTGTTGTCAATGCCCCAACCTCAAGAAAAAAAGAATGCATCCACCAAACTAATTTCTATGGTGGATTTCGAATTACCCTAGTTACAGACTCCCCACCCTGAAGAATGATGCAATTGCCATGCCATTTGTCCAACTCCATCCAAACCAAATTGTTTCCTCTAATTTGATGCAAAGAGCTTCAAACAAAACGCAACTCAAGCAGTCAATTTAACAGTGCAATTTCCCAAACAATGGCAAAAAGCCTACTCCCACTATAGAAATAACTTTTTTTTCAAAAAATACCACTTTTCACGTGTATCAAGACCTTAAATTCCATGAAATAAAATGTGGGATTTCAGAAAAATCGAACCCATAGACCATTCCTTTGTTCTTCAGTCGGCCATCAAAACCGCCAAGCGAAAAGATTTCGTTTTCTTTTTCGGCTTTGAAGCTCCCCATCAGATAGCTTGGCCCAGAAGCTGCAAATATAATTGATCGTACTGTAAGAACATAGCCTCAGTGGAATACCCCTCCCTTACCCGTTTCTGAGCCTTTTCCCCTAGCCTGCACCCCAACCTCGGGTCCTCCATCTGCCGAGCAATGGCATCAGCCAAAGCCTGGGGGTCTTCAGCTGGGACGACGAAGCCGGTAATCTTATCTTCGATCAGTTTGGGGATATCTCCAACTTGAGATGCAACTACAGGCAGCCCCAAGGCAGCAGCTTCCAACAAACTCATGGGCATCCCTTCATCCAAAGACGGCAATACAAAAAGATCCACCACTTGAAGTAAATCCGATATATCATCACGAAACCCAAGCATTTGCACCGATTCATCGAGATTCATCTCGACAATCTGGTGTTGAAGATCAGCCATCAGCTCACCTTCACCAACAATCAAGAATCGGCCTTTAATACCCCGATCCCGCAAAATCCCAGCAGCAGTGATAATATCCCTCTGGGCCTTCTGTTTGGTCAAACGACCGGTGTTAAGAATGCAAAAATCGCTATCCCCCAATCCGATTTCCTTTCGCAACCGGGCCAAGATATCAGGTGAAGAGATATTCCCCTCACCAACCTCTACACCGTTCTTGATAACCAGAATCCTCTCAGATGACACACCAGAATCGATCAACACATCTTTTATCGGCTCGGAAACACCCACAACTAACTGAAAAAATCGATAAAGATACAATTCCAAAGCCACCATCAAACGCATTTTCAATGGGCCCTTGACCCCTTTGAACCAGAGATGACATGTTGCCATAACCTGAATGCCTGTCATCAATTTTATTGCATAACCAAATACCGAAGGTTTATACCCATGGGAGTGGATCAAGTGAACATCCAAACTCTTAAATTGATTCGCAGCCCTAGGCAAATCTAAAAACAACCGGGAGTTCCGAAGTACTACCTTTTCAGCAGCTAGGCCCATTTCCAAGGCTTTTTCAAATAGATCACTTTGTTCTCCCGAACTAGACACAATGCACCCAACGATTGGAACATAGTGGTCGGACCTGGCCATCAAACCGGATAGGTTTAGCAGTACACTTTCCGCCCCATATAGACCCTCGCTGTCAATAAAATGCAGTATTTTCCATTTCTTGCCTTTCACAGTTCCACCATGCTTCTACCGGTATTTCTGTTAAATTGATAGAATAAACTCTCAAAAAACTTGGTTTTCCGGTTTGTAGTTATCACAAGCCCCGCCAAAGATATGGCAAGCCCGGAACCGAACCACCAATATATTTCGTATAGATCCATTCCGAACAAGCCCAACACAAGACGGGAAAGAATAAATCCGGCCGTTGCTTGGGCAGTAGAGTAACAGAACAATAAATCCCGGTCGTGTTTTTGAATTTGTTTAAAAACCCCTAAGGGCATTTCCTTACAACGAGCATAGCTAGCCAATCGTTTCCGTTGGATACGAAATGCCAAAGCCGAATGACGAAAACTGACCATCATCGAAAAGACAAGACCAATAAAAACCACAAAACCTTGAAGGCCGAGATTGGTAGCAACCTCTAGATATAGGTTGTGGGTGTCCTGCTCCCGACCGAAACGAGCGGTCCTTACCGCAGGAAAGGAGGCAACTCCGATACCCAAGGGATTTTCACCGAGGATAGTCATAGCGTCTTGCAGGATAATAATCCGAGTTCCCTTTGAATCGCCTTCGGCCTCCTTACCTCCGATGCTTTGAAAGCGTTCGATATATTGTTCAGGCAGGAGAGAGAAAGAAATTACTCCAATGACAACAGCAAAAACCAAAAACAGTGTTTTCCTTTGTGATTGGAAGAACCACCAAAGTGAGAGGGAGATCAATCCAACATATGCTGTACGGGATCCTGCATAAATTACACAAGCAAGGGATGTAAAGGCAATCGCCAATAACCCAAGCCTAAGGATTAATTTTCTGATAGGAATAAAAAGAAAGATAACAAAAGGCAAAGATCCAAGAGCAACCCCCGACAAGCTATTAGGGTGCCCATACATAGGAGTGGCCCCGTGAAGACGCATAATCCCCTGGTTCTGCCAAACCAAACTTCCGTTTATCAGCCCTTGAGTCGTTTCAAGGGTAATGTAAAAAATTGAAAAGAGAAATGCACCAATAAAAATCCTTAGAGTACGAGGAGACTCAACAAGGGCAGCAATTAGAAAAGCCAGCAATGCAAATTTGAAAACACGGTCTTGAAAAACTCTTTGGGCCTCAGCGGGATCACCAGCCATGGGCAGTTGCAATATCATCGCTAGGAACAACAATGCTATAAAAATAATTATATTTTTTGCCCTCCCAACCTCAAGGGGTTGCCCAGATATTTTAAAAATAGACATTCCAACTGCCGCACCGCCGAGTAAAAACTCAAGTCGGATGGTGGCCAAAATATCCATACGATGGCTGCCATCCACATACCGAAAAACGACAAAAGCCAGAAAAGTGAGAAAGAACACGTAATTGGTAGGTGGATATGATGGCATTCTACCAGACCATGAGTTTGGTACAAATCCTTTTGCTCCTACTTCGGTTCTCGATTGATCCCCAACCATAGACCTACATCCTCTTTGCACCATCATTCATGGGGTTATCAGTAACTGTATCAGTCCAATTATTCTTGGCTATTTCTACCGCCAATTCAGTAAAATCGCAATATCATTAATTAACTACTATTTTTCCTTGGTTTCGGCATTTTTCCTCTGGCTTCGGCAAGAAACGGAACAAAGGACAATGCGGCTTTCTGGTTGCCTTCAATGCTCGGATGGCTATCTAACCCATCTTGAGTTGGAAAACGAGACCAATTTGACACACCGTCCCCAGTAAGAATATTATAGAAGTCGAAAACAACCACATTGGACAACTCGTAACCCATAAGCCACCCAACCTTTTTGTCCACAAGCCAGGAATTAAATTGGCGGGCAAATTCGGCATCCTTGGGTTTGCCCTTAAAAATTGAGGTGATCTTCTCTCTCCATCCAATTGGCTTAGGTTCAGCCCGAGGCGGGGCTGTGAAAGCAACAAACAGCACGTCTGGATACTTCTTGAAAATCGGTAACAGAGAGTTATAAGCAGCCTTACTATTGGCCACAGTCCGGACAGGTGAATCAGGATCCCCTGGCTCCACCCCCTCACCAACATAATCATTGTTGGGAAAGCAACTCTTGAACACTACAATTTGATTGCCTTGGTTCTCGGGAAGATAACTATCCTGATTTCCGGTTTGCAGCAAGTCTTCCATGTGATCAGTGAATTTGACTCGCCAATGTTGAATATCCGTATCCTCACCCAAACGAGATTCATAAGATAACTCGTTAACCTGGTAACCCTCTGCCTCAAGCAGAGTCCGCAGCCCCCCTCCGTTAGGGTGGGAATCATAAATACAACGATTCCCAGATCCTTTTTCCCCACCGACCTGAGAACCCGGATCCGCCAACAACATTCCCCCACAGCTATGGTGAATAAACAAAAGGTTGGTATTTGATTCCATATTCGACTTTCCTATTTCGGGTTGAGCATTTAATAAGGAAGGACCAAGCACCGAATTCAAAATTAACAACCCAACTATAAATGCGCACCTTGAGCAAAGTCTTCTTATCAGCAGAGGTAAAAAATCCAGCATTTTCTGCCCTTTCGGAGGAATTGGAAACTCGGATCAAATGATCATTTTACAGCAGCTTGGTCCCTTCCGGAAATCTATCGACCATTTTAGACAACCCCAAAAACTCAATATCTATCCAATTCTGTGAACAACCATACCAAAAAACATGGTTTCTAGTCTTAATTTCAAATCTACCAAGCTTTAAACCCCATAGCCACAAAAAAATAGCTGGACATGCTATTTGTGCAACTTTAAAGACAAAAACAAAAAAACATTTTACTTTTCCCAGGGAGTTCTGTTATAATCTTCCAATATTCCATTGTGACAAACTTGAATCGGTTATCAATCAATAAACTCGCTGGTTATTAAATCAGTCTGGAGGGAACTTCCATGATTCACCAAACCTTAAGAGTGAGTAATCTCACCCACCGCCTAATTGCTGTTGCCTTTCTGGGGCTTTGTCTTCTTACCCAAGCCACCTTTGCCAATGCTGCAACCGATGGTTTTGTGCCCAACGCCGGCCAAATGGACTCCATCGTCCAATTTTATGGGACCAGTTCCCTGGTCGATGTATTCTTCACTTCAGACAGAGTCGTTTTTGACCTTAAGGATCCAGAAGCCCTAGCTGAGCTTCGTGAAGCTCTGGACGACTATGATAACACCCTTCCTCTGCCAAACCGCCGTGGCCAGGCCCTGTATCTCACTTTTCCAGGTGCTCTAGCAGATGTTGAACTAATCCCTGCAAATGAAAACACACCTCGCTATAACTTTTTTATGGGAAATAAAACCAGCAATTGGATTAGCGATCAAGCTAGCTTCAGCACTTTGACCTATCGCAATCTGTGGCCTGGCGTAGACTTGGTTTTCACTTTGGACCATGGTGACCTTTCATACGAAATCGTTGGTGACGCAAGCCTCGTTACCTTGGAGTGGTCCGGTGCCGACCAAACTCTAGCAACTGCTGGCGGTATGGAATTGCTCACATCATACGGCACCCTGATCGACAATGGGGCAAATATTTTTCGTTCCCACGAAATTGGCAACGACAATTTGGTATTTGCCACTCGTGGTGCCGGAGCCCTGCTTTGGAGCACTCTTATGGGAGGAAGCAACAATGACAGCGGAACCACCATTGTAGCTGCCTCCAATGGTGACATTTTTGTTGCTGGGGAAACCCTAAGTCCTGATTTTCCTGGCACCCCTGGAGCATATGATGAGGCGTTTGACAATTTGTTGGATATTTTCATCAGCCGATTCTCCAACGAAGGCAGCCAACTTGTGTGGAGTTCCTTCCTTGGCTCCTCATCCAACGACTACGTCAATGCCATTATCCTGGACAACAACGATAACCCGATCATCGGCGGCCGCAGCGGTAGTTCCTACCCAACCACATCAGGCGCCTTCGATGAGACCTTCAACGGTGGTGCATTAGATGCCATTGTAACTAAGCTCACCAATGACGGATCAAGCCTTATCTTTAGCACTTACATTGGAGGCAACGCGGATGAGGCCACTTTTGACCTGCTTCAAAATTCAAATGGCGATTTGGTCTGCGCTGGCTATACTGGTTCGACCGACTTTCCAACAACCGCTGGTGTAATCCAGAACACCTTCGCAGGCCCCCCCTATGATTTTACTGTTTCCATTCTTTCCAGCGACGGCACAACCCTCAACGCCAGCACCTACATCGGTGGCAGTGACCGCGACGCCTGTCGTGGTTTAGCCATCGATTCCAATGGGGATTTCTTTTTATCCGGCTTTACCTTTTCTGCTGATTTTCCTGTTACGGCAGGAACCTTCCAAACCACAAAAGGCACCATTGATGATGCTGCTCTGGCCAAAATTAGTGGGGACCTTACCACTCTGTATTGGGCCACTTTTATTGGCGGAAACAACAGCGAGCGAGCCCATTGTATCGATCTGGATGCGAGCGGTGACCCAGTAATTGCTGGCTATACAGCTTCAACCGATTTTCCCACCAGCCCTGGCGTGTTGCAGGAAAATTCCAATTCGGGAAATGACTGCTTCGTGGCAAAGTTCAACAGTGCCGATGGCACCCGCGACTGGTCCACCTATGTCCAAGGTAGTAGTGACGAGGACATACTTTCCCTTGTTGTAGACGCCAACGACAACCCTCTCTTCACCGGTTGGACCAACAGCTCCAACTTCCCAGTCAACAACCTCGGCTACGACAACACCCACAACGGCGGCGAAGACATCTTCGTCAGCCGCCTTTCACCCGACGGCACCGCCCTTCTCTGGGGTACCTTCCTGGGCGACACCGGCGACGAACGAGCCCTGGAAGTGACACTGGACGCCGACGACAATCCAATAATAACCGGCAGAACCACCAGCACCTCCTTCCCTGTCTCCAGCTGGGCCTACGACCAAACCCACAACGGCGGCACCGATGCCATCCTGGCCCGCTTCGACACCGGCGACGCCAACCTTTCCATCTCCGCCGCCTCCAATCAAACCGCCTGCGGCTCCAGCACTGCCGTCACCTTCACCTACAATCCCGACCTCCCCCACAGCCCTCCCATGCGCGGCTATTCGGTCCGTATCCAGGCTCCCCTTGGCCTGACCTTTTCGCCCAGTGACATCAGTGTTCTGTCCCCTTTGGGCGGTGTCAACGATACCTTCCAGATCATCGAAACTGCTGCCGGCGACTGTACCATCGACTTCAGCTTCCTGGACCAGGGAGCTGGTCTATCCACGATCGCCGACCTCTTTATCATCGATATGCACGGCACTGCGGATGGCTTGGTCACCATTGGCGTCGCCTCCGGCGATTTCCGTGACCTGGACAACCACCCCTTCGATGTAGACCTCCTGAACACCATCGACATCGCCGTGGACTGCACCCCACCCAACGTGCCCACCCTGGACGCCGAACCCCTGTTCACCTTCGGCACAAGCAACACCCTTGGCTGGAGTGATGAATCCGCTACTGGTGCCGCAACCTACAATGTGCAGGCCAGCGACCAGTCCGATTTCTCGGTCATCAGTTTCGAAAGCACCTTCATGGCCGGTCTCACCTACCAGTTCACCGGATTGACCAATGCTACAACCTACTATTTCCGCGTCATTAGCCGTGACGCCAATAATCAGGAAAGCGTTCCTTCGCCCAGCGTATTCAGCACCCAGGATGCCGACGGCCCCGTCAGCAGCGTGGATGCCCTTCCAGCACTCGTTCCTATCACCTTCAATGTGGCCTACACCGCTTCGGATGCCCTCAGTGGCATTTTTGATGTGGAACTTTTCTACAACTTCAACGGAGGGACCTTTGCACCGGTGGGTTCCTTCACCTCCAGCCCCATCTCCTTCACCGCTACCGATGGTGATGGAACCTACGGATTCTATACCGTGGCCACTGACAATGTTGGCAACATCGAAGTTGCCCCCGGCGTAGCTGATGCCTCCACCGTAGTGGACACCACACCGCCAAACATTCCCACTCTCACTGCCGAGCCCCTGTTCACCGCAGGTGCGGTCAACACAGTCTTCAGCAGCGACGAATCCTCCTCCGGAGCCGTGTCATACAATTTCCAAATCAGCCAGCTGGGCGACTTTTCAGTGGTCGATTCCGAGAGCGGAAACATTCCCGGTCTGAGCTATGAATTCACTGGTCTCACAGATGGCGTCATCTACTTCTACCGTGTGGCCGCCATCGACAATCTGGGCAATGTCTCCGGTTTCTCCCCCATCGTCAGCAGCACCCAGGACGCCACCGCGCCTGTCTCATCGGTCGATCCTGTTGCAGATCAAGGTTCCACCACCTTCGATGTGGCTTACACCGCCAGCGATGCCGGTGTTGGCTCCATCACGGTTGAATTGTTTGCCAACTTCGAAGGCGGAGCCTTTGTCAGTCAGGGCAGCTTCGGCACCAGCCCAATTTCCTTCACCGCCATCAACGGGGAAGGCACCTACGGTTTCTTCACCGTGGCCACCGACGGCCTGGGCAACATCGAAGTCACACCCGCAGCTGCTCAGGCCAGCTGTGTGCTCGATTTGACCGCTCCCGCATCCAGCGTGAGCGCGCTCTCCGCTTACCAGACCACCGGCGTTTTCACCGTCATCGCCACCGGTACGGACAACCTGGTGGGCATCGCCGCCTTTGAGCTCTTCTACAGCATGAACGCCGGTCCCTGGACCAGCGCCGGTACCACCGTCGACGGCAACTTCAGCTTCACCTCTCCTGGTGATGGCAACTTCGGCTTCTACAGCATTGCCATCGACAACGTGGGCAACACCGAAGCTGCCCCCGCCGGCGCCGACGCCACCACCATCGTGGATACCACCGGGCCCACCGGCACCTTCGCCATCAACGCTGGTGCAAGTAATACCAACAATACCAGCGTGACCCTGGATCAGGCTATCAGTGGTGCCCTTGAGATGCGCTTCAGCAACGACAACATCACTTTCAGCGAAGGCTGGGTTGCCTACAATGCCAGCCACCCCTGGGTCATCGACTCCGGTGAAGGAGCCCAGACGGTTTATGGTGAATTCCGCGATGTCGCCAACAACACGATTCAAATCACCGACACCATCAATCTGGATCTGACGGCCACCGCTGTGGTGACCATGCTGGCAGTTAGCCCTGCCCACGAAAGCATCAACCTCAGCTGGAACAATCCTAATGACAGCGACTTCGATCATATCGAGATCTGGCGTGGTCTGCTGCACGATGGTGCCTCGGCCACTGTGTACCCCGACTACGTTGGGGGTATCATACCAACCAGTCCGGCCGACCGCGCTGCTGCCCTGGCCAGCACCGAATGGGGACTGGCCGGCACTGTTGGTGGCGGAGTCGAAATCTTCATCGATGCCGTGGTCACCCGTGGGGTCTACTACTATGAAGCCTTTGCCGTAGACACCGCCGGCAACTTCAGCGCTCCCCATGGCCAGATGCCGGAAGCTACCAACTACATCCTCGGCGACATGGCCGTAGCCTTTGACGGCCTGGTCAACGTCGCTGATATATCTGTTCTGGGCGCCACCTACGGCCTGAACGACGGCGAAGTTGGCTACAACAACCACGCCGACATTGGCCCAACCGACGACGTCAGCGGTTCGGGTATTCCCCTGCCGGACGACTTCATCGGCTTTGAAGATCTGATGATCACCACTCTTAACTATGGCCTCAGCGGCAAAAGCAGTGATGATAGTCAGAGCAAAAGCAATGACCCTGTGCTTTTGAGCTGGTCCCAGTCTTCGACCAACAGCTACACCCTGCGTCTGCTCTCAGGTGATTCCGCACTGAAAGGCCTGAACATCAGCGCCGATTTGCCTGAAGGCACCAACATCAGCGTCACCGCCGGTGACCTCCTGGGTAACCAGGGCCAACCCATCTTCCTGCGGAACATCGCCGCCCACGGTCTAGACACCGGTTGCGCCCTGTTGGGCAGCGGAATTTCCATCGAAGGTGAAGGCGATCTTCTGATCGTCACTCTGCCGGATTCCCCCGATCTGGATATCCTGGCCCTGGACAACCTGGAATTCACTCTCCGGGACGCCGACAATCAGGATCTGGAGTTCAGTTTCGAGATGGCCAGTTCCGTGGAAATCCCGGTCAGCTTTGCCATGGGACAGAACTACCCGAACCCCTTCAACCCCATGACTTCCATTAGCTTCAGCTTGCCTCGGGCTGAGAATGTCCAGTTGGCCATCTACGGAGTCGACGGACGTCGGATCGCCGTTCTGGTCAACGAGAGCATGGATGCAGGTCATCACCAGATCACCTGGACCGGTCGCGACGAAACAGGACAACAGGTCGCATCTGGTGTATATTTCTACCGCATCACCGCTGGTGAATTCAGCGATGTTCAAAAAATGACACTGATGAAGTAGGGGATTGGAATGAACCGCAACTTTAACATCAAACTTGTTTTGCTGGCTGCCACCATCGCAATGATGGTGGCAGGATCAGCCCTGGCCGAGGTCAACCTACGCTGGAGTCCAGGCGATACCATCACCCTGGCTCCGGGCGACACCAGCCGACTGTCCATCCACATTGACGATGTCATCAATTTTCGCACCATCGAGGTAACCGTTCAATACGACACCACCGTAATCACCAGCCTGGGCGGCGACAGCGGCGCGCTCTACGCCAACAGCGGGTATTTCGTTTTCGACGGCTTCGAAGAAGAACCAGGCAGCTGGCACGCCTACGCCGTTATCATGGGTGCCGGAGAATACCTCACCGGCCCGGGAGAACTGCTTTATTGGGACTTCAAGGGCCTAGCCGAAGGCCAGAGCCCAATCACCTCCGTTCAAGTTGTCCTTTACGACGAAGTCTCCCCTCCGGTGCAGATTCCGGATGTCATGCTGGACAATGCCACCGTTATCGTTCACGATCCCCTCAGCGCGACCATGGACACGCCGGCAGCCAACGGTTTTTTACAGGTGGCCCCCAACCCGTTCAACCCTCGCGCACGCATCAGCTTCGATTTGGCGCGGGATTCGTTCGCTCGTTTGTCGGTCTTCGACATGCGGGGACGCCAGGTGGCTGTTCTTTATGACGGCCTGGCTACAACCGGTGCGCTGGCTGTGGACTGGAACGGCACCGACGACGCCGGCCGAACCCAGCCCGGCGGAGTTTATCTTTTTCAGTTGGAAACCAATGCCGGAATTGCCCGGGCCAAAGGCATTCTGGTCAAATAATTCCACCCATGAGGGAACAGGGTGCAAGACAAAAATCGGAAACAAGGACTCCTTGGTTTTGGAATCCTGACCCCCTATTTCCGTCTGCTGAAAAATCAGCGGGCGGATTTTGTATTGGTCCTTGTCCTGATGCTTTTTTCCACAAGCATCAGCCTGGCTATTCCAATTTTTGCCGGACGATTTGTTGACGCCATCAGCGGAATTGTTGTGGGCATTCCGTCACACAAGCAACTGATCATCCTGGGCGGGTTGTTGGTGGCCCAGCTTTTGGGCACCTTCTTTTTCAAGATCACCAGCGCTCGACTGGGCTTGCGCACTGTCACCCTGCTGCGCGGCCAACTCTTTGCCCATATGATGGAATTGCCTTCGCTCTTTTTTTCCAACCAAAAAGCGGGCGACCTCTCCAGCCGCGCCACCAGCGATGTGGGCAGCATCCAGTATATTCTCACCAGTGGATTTGTCACTTCTCTACGGGCTGTCCTGACCCTGCTGGGTGCCATGATCCTGATGTTCAACCTGAACCCTCGTCTGACCACCGTTGTTCTATTGTTGATTCCGGCCACCATCGGACTGGTGCGGTTGTTCGGGTGGCGTCTGCGAAAACTGTATCGCAGGATGTATGACGAACTGGGAAAAATCAGCAGTCAGGTGCAGGAAACCGTGGGCGGGATCCGCACCCTCAAGGTTTACAACGCCCAGAACCATCAAGGACGTCGCTTTGACGAAATGAGCAACAAATACCTGGAGGCCGGGCTGCAGCGAGCCTGGGTGCAGGCTGCCCTTGAGTCGGGAATTCAAATCAGCCTGTGGATTTGTTTGCTGGTGGTCGTAGTCTATGGCTTCACCCTGAGTGCCCGCGGCGAAACTACCGGTGGACAGTTGGTGGCCTTTCTGCTGCTGGCCTTCCGGGTGGCCATGCCTCTTTCATCGCTCACCACTCTTTTCTCTTCCGCCCAGGGCGCCGTGGCGGCCGCCGGCCGTCTGGACGATATTTTTTCCCTCAAACCCGAGCGTCAACCCGGAACCCCAACCCCGGCTCCGGATTCCCGACCGGCAACTTTGGATCTTCAAAATATTTCATTCCGATATCCTGGTGGTGACGACAGTCCGGTAGTGCTTGACAACCTCTCTCTGCAAATCCTGCCGGGCCAGTGGGTTGGTGTAGTTGGGCCCAGCGGCGCCGGAAAAACCACCCTGGCCGGTATCCTGCTTGGGCTTTTGCCTCCCACTGCTGGCACCATCAAACTGGATCAGAAACCGTACGACCAGTATGACATATCCCAACTGCGCGCACGCATGGCCTGGGTTGCCCAGGATCCGTTGTTGTACGACGACAGCCTCCGCGAAAACATTCTCTTTGGCTTGGGAAATGTTGCCAAGGAGGATTTTCAGAAAGCTGCGCGAATGGCTGGCGTCTCCGGATTTGCCGAAAACTTCCCGGAAGGAATGGAGACTCGCTGTGGAGAACGTGGCACCCGTCTAAGTGGTGGTCAACGCCAAAGAGTTTCGCTGGCTCGGGCATTCCTTCGCAACCCAGGCCTCTTGGTTTTAGACGAGCCTACCAGTGCTTTGGATGCTGAATCTGAAGATTCCATCAGGTTGGCCATGATGGAATTGATGGCCGGTCGAACCGCTATCGTTATCGCCCACCGACTTTCTTTGGTTCGCGATCTGGACCTCATTTTGGTGCTGGCTGAAGGGAAAATTGTCGAAAGTGGCACGCATAAAGAACTTATAAATCATTCAGGGCTCTATGAAACCCTATATAATCTTCAGCAGGGTGAAAAAAAATAGCGTTTTTGATGAATTAATGGTTGACGCCTGAATGTTTTTGTAGTATAGTTCTGTAATCGTCGGGGGAATAATGTCAGCAGTCTTAACGGAATAATCCTTTTGAGGATTGAAGGGGAAACCCATGAAGAAGACTTATCGTAAGCCTGAGCTCAAGACTCGAAAAATTGAGCTGGGTGTCTTCGGTGAATACGGCCGCAACGGTGGAAATATTAATCCTTCCCCTGTGAATGTTATCGGAGACCTCGACCTGCACATGGAGTAGTGCACTGGTTTTCTGACCAGCGAGAATATTCCCTGTTCAAGGTAATGATTGAAACCGGACCGTCTATTTAGATGGTCCGGTTTCTTTATACCCATGGAATTTGGACGAAAATCAGGCCTCAGCGACCAAATCCTTTTCCGAACACATATCATCCAAAGCCTGGAACAAAGCAATGCGGTGGTGACGCCGGTGTTTCAGGGGCACCCCAAACTCGTGCTGTTCCCGGGGGTTGAGATCTGCCCAGTGCTTTCCCAGAAACTGAGTCAAAGCACCTGTGGCTTCGAGATACTGCGCCAGAACCTCACCGAAAGGCAACTTGGATGCAGCATCCATGGCTTCTTTGCTGCGTTCTTCGAAATTGACCAACAGTTTGGGGTCCAGAGAATCCAGATCCAATTTGTTGGAAAAAAAATCAACCGTGAAATTATCCCAAAATGAAATATGGGCCAGGGTTTCCTTAAAACTGAGAGCTCCCTCGGGACCGCGCTTACCGCGCAACTTGACAGGGCATTCGGTCAACCTACCCCTCAAAAGCCGATCCTCTTCAAGAATGGCATCAACTAGATTTTGCCAAGTTTTCAAGCTACCCGTCACTTCCTGGCGAGAGTTGTGAAAGCAAAACTCAAAATAAGTACTTTCTTTATTAAACTATAAATCTCATCCCAATGCAACCACCCTTGCAAAATTTGCTGGAAAAGTATAGGATTCCATGTGGAAGTCTCCCGTTGGATTCCATTGCTTTTGTCTGTTCTCGAGCTCTAAATCCGCGCCTCCGTGGCGCCCTCCGAAGGACCCGCCAAAATGACGTCCAGAATTACCGGAATGCCCGGCACAATCGTCTCGCAAAAGTTCATGGCCATGGTCCTGCTGGCAGGCTTGGTCCTTGGCCTGGCCGCAAGCAGTCCGGCCAGTGAATTGAAGGGGCGCTGGGGCCTGGGCCTTGAAGGCGGCGTCATGAAACTGACCGAAGGGTACTGGGACTATTCAAACGTGGACCAATTTGGTTCCCTGGTCATCGAACGGGGAATATCCAGTCGCTGGAACCTGATGCTTGCCCTGAAGTACGGTTATGTGCGCCCGGGCGCGGAATATCGTGGTGAGGATGTGGGCTGGGACGGCCAAAGCGGTGCCCCGCTCTACAATGTCATCTTCCAGCCCATGGCCCATATTCAATACCGCTTTGCCCCCGACTCCCGCATCAGCCCTTGGGCGGGCATGGGCATGGGACTGACCAGTTGGAAAGTGATTGACCAGGCGGGCCAGGATGTGGGCTGGTTCCCCTCCGGCGACATCGTCAGAGGTTATGATACCAATGGCGAGAATGTGGATTTGAAGGGCTCCGATTACACTTTCGGCGTGCAAGTTGGAGCTGATCTTTTCATCACCGAAAACCTGGCTTTCAAATTTGGGGGCCGATACTATCTACTGCCTGGCAATGAAAAAGACAATGTTGGCATGAGCTCCATTTGGGGTGCCGATCACGTGGACGCCAATACGGCCATGGTTGAAGTAATGGTTGGGTTGACCTGGTGGTTCGGCGCCTCGGATCGGGACCACGACGGTATCCCCAACAACAGGGACCACTGCCCTGATGACCCGGAAGACCTGGACGGCTTCAACGACAACGACGGCTGCCCCGACCTGGACAACGACCATGACGGAGTGCCCGATACTCAGGACTCCTGCCCCAACAAGCCTGAAGACATGGATGGCTTTCAGGATGAAGACGGCTGCCCTGACCCCGACAACGATGGCGACGGCATCGTCGACGCCCGGGACAATTGCCCCGATGAAGCCGAGGACATGGACGGTTTTCAAGATGATGACGGTTGCCCCGAAGCCGACAACGACGGCGACGGTGTGCTCGATGATGCGGACAATTGCCCCGATACTCCTGCCGGCATAGTCGTGGACGAAAACGGTTGTCCTGTGGAAGAAGAATTGCCCCAGACTCTGATCCTCGAAGGTGTTTCTTTCCGCACCGGCAGCGCCCAGTTGACTCCCGGAAGCATCGGGGTCCTGGCCGAAGTGGCTGCTTCGTTGCGAAGCTGGCCAGACAAGAAAATTGAAATCCGGGGCCATACCGACAACACCGGCAACCCCGAAAGCAACCGGGATTTATCTCAACGACGGGCCATGAGTGTGCGTGATTCGTTGATCCAGATGGGCATCGCCCCGTCACGTATCACCGCCGTGGGTTACGGACAGGACTTCCCCATCGCCGACAACGGAACCTCCAAAGGTCGAGCCGAGAACAGGCGGGTTGAGGTTCACGTTCTTCAGTAGGACTGCTGAGACTACTCGCCAAACCCCGCTTTGGCAAAAGCAGCCCGCAATTGAGCTTCGTTCTGGGTGCCGATCATGTGGGCGCGAATAATGCCCTCGGCGTCGATCACAAAACCCGCGGGAATGCTGGTAACTTTATATTTGTTTCGCGCGTCGGCGGCAGCCACCAGAACGATGGGGAAATTGTATTCATTCTTGGTCAGGAATTTGGTCACTTTGCTTTTTTCTTCATTGCTGGCACCAAAAAAGGCGATCCCATCGTTGCCTTTCAACTCCTGGTACAATTTTTCGATGTGGGGCATTTCTATGCGACAAGGGCCACACCAGGTGGCCCAGAAATCAATAAAAACGACCTTGCCTCGGAAATCCTGGAGAAAGATTTCTTCGCCGTCAAGACCAGTGAAGGTTATATCCGGAGCCGGCATACCCACCATGGAATCGGGATTCATCACTCTCTCGAGGGAATTCACCACCCGCAGACCGACCGGGGTTTCAAAAGTGAACTTGTCGTCCGACAGTTTGTTATTGAGGCTGTAAGCCGTTATCTGGGTGGTCAGGACACGCTCCATCTCCACGCCCTGGTCAGTGATGGTCGTGACCAGTCGAACTTTCATGACCATGCCTGATTTCGGGTGATACCAAAACTGGCTGGTTCCATCTTTGTCCTGGAAACTGAAAATCCGGCATTTGATTTCTTTGCCGTCAACATTCAGGACATCATCGGTAACATCGCCAATCGGTTCACGTTTATCGGTAAAAAGAAAATCGCCAAAACCTGCGTAGAAGTTGAAGATTCTTTCATTGGTCAGTTCCATTTTCCCATCGTCTTCGAGGGTGCGGCTCAACTTCAAAGGTTCCCCCAAATAGCAGACACCGGCAGCAGGCAGGGAAAACCAACTTTCATTGGGACCGGTTCCCATTTGCTGTTGAAACATGGGACTTTCGATGGCCACGAAGAGACGATCCGGCATTTGGCCCCGGGCCGTTTGGGTAGCCTCCAGTTTCATGCCTTCGGTTTGACCCTTCGCGTTGTTTTCCATCAGCAGGCTGGAATAGATTTCGTAGGATTGCACGGTCTCGGCCAATTCAAGCCCCTTGGCCAGGGCGTCAGCATATTCTGAAGGGGCGTCGGCAAAGGCCATTCCGGCCAGGGATATGGTGGCCCAAAGCAGAGAAATGGTAGCCTTTATGGTAATTTCAAGCCGCATGGCGGTTTTCCTTTCAGGGGTTTCATCTCCCCACAATGGGGAAGTCAGAACCGTCAACCCGGGTTCAGCAGGTTGGTTCCATGCGGAAAACTCGCACAGCGGTGGGGTGTGAGTCAAGAAGTGGTCACAATTCGGGTCCCAGGGCCAGAGCCATGATGTTCTTGTTTTTGGCGGCAAGGGTCGCAGCCAGGTTGCTGATTATTTCCAGGGGGAACGCCGAAGATTCGAAGGTTCTTTCCACCCATTTGTCGACAATTGCAGAACAAGGTCCAAGACGGGTGGCAAAATTCCCTACCTCGTTGGCAACGCTGACGGCCATGGCCAGCCGTTTGTTCTCCGAAGCCTGCAAAGGAGAATGGTGCCATCTCACTGCCGAAACGACTTGCATGGGAACATTCCAACTTTCCAGCAACGCCGCCCCGGCTTCGGCATGGTCAAAGCCCGAGCACTGGCGTTCGATCTCCCGAGTGATCTTGGGACAGGATTCGGGTTTGTATTTGGCCAGGTCATGGTCCAAAACAAGTTTACCAATGTCGTGCAACAATCCGGCGGTGAAAGCACGGTCGCGCAGATCTCCAAGACCGATGGACTTGACCAGAAATGCCGCCCCATAGGCAGTGGCCAGGCTGTGCTTCCAGAGTTTGTCGAGATCCAGTTCGTAGCCCGGCAGGTCGCTGTGCAATACGGGCTCCAGGCTGAGGGTAAAGCAGAGGCGGGCAAAGGTGAGGTTTCCCACCAGAACCAAGGCATCGCGCGAGCTGCCAATTCTGCGCTTGAAATTGTACAGGGGCGAGTTGCACAGCTTGAGTAGGCCCGCCGTCAAACCCGGATCGTGATCCACGATAGGCAACAATTTCTCGACATCAACAACCGGGTCTTCAATGATTTCAAGCAGGGATATTACCGAATCCGGCCGGGCACTGAGGCTGGGTACCGAGGTGATAAGAGTCTGCAATGAGGACATAGGACGAGTCTCCTCTAATCGTGTTTCACTCCATGATTTGCCGGAGATGGCAAACATGGGCGGCTTACGCCAAAGAAACCATATCGACTCGATAGGAAAATTCTAAATTAGGGATATCTTCAAAGATTTGAAAAGAGGCCCTCAAAACAGTTATCAGGGGCGGAAAAGACCATGCGCCCCAGTCATATAACTCATTTTACCTTGATATGGTGATGACGTTTCTTGCCCACCTGAAGGGCAACTTTGCCTTCGACGATGTGACTGGTGGTGAGACTGAGCATCTCATCGCTGACCACTTCGCCCTCCACACGAACGGCATTCTGTCGAATCATGCGCCTGGCTTCGCCTTTGCTTTTCATCAGGCCGCAGTCCACAAGGGCCTCCAGAAGCAGTAGCCCGTTGCCCTCAAAATCGACAGCCGGACGATCACTCGAGGGCACGCTGCTGGTATCGGCCTTGCCACTGAAAAGGGCTTCTGCTGCCTTCACCGACCGGTTGGCTTCCTCGCGCCCGTGAACCTGGGCGGTGACCTCCCTGGCCAAAACCTTCTTCGCCTGGCGGATATCGGCACCCTCCAGTTTTTCCAGCTCTTCAATGTCCTTTCGACTCAGCAGAGTGTACAGGCGCAGAAAGCGGGAAACATCCCGATCATCCACGTTAACCCAGTACTGGTAGAAATCGTAGGGTGTGGTGCGTTTGGGGTCCAACCAGACCGCGCCGTCAGCAGTTTTGCCCATCTTGGCTCCAGTTGCGGTGGCCAGCAGGGGGAAGGTCAGCCCGAAGACTTCACTCTGATTGAAGCGTCGGCACAAATCGATTCCCGAGCAGATATTTCCCCACTGGTCGTTGCCCCCCATTTGCAGACGGCAACCATGATCCCTGTTCAGGACCATAAAGTCGTAGGCCTGTAAAATCATGTAGTTGAACTCGATGAAACTGAGACCTTTTTCCATGCGGCTCTTCACCGAGTCGCGTGCCAACATCTGGTTGACGCTGAAGTAGCGGCCCACATCGCGCAAAAATTCAATATAGCCGTAGTCCTTGAGCCAGTCGGCGTTGTTCAGCAGGAGGCCCGCGCCAGGTTCATGACCTCCTTCGTCAAACTTGATAAAATGGGAAAGCTGCTCACGAATACCCGCCAGGTTCTCTTCGATTTTTTCCAGGGTGAGCATTTGGCGCAGTTCGGTTTTGCCGCTGGGATCACCCACCATGGCGGTGCCTCCACCAACAATTCCGATGGGGCGATGGCCGTGTTTCTGCAGGTGAACCAGGCCCATGATGGGCAACAGGCTCCCAACATGCAAACTGTCCGCAGTGGGATCAAAACCGATGTAGGCAGTGACTGATTCTTCGGTCAAGAGCTTGCGCAAACCAACTTCGTTTGTGCATTGCTCAAAGAAACCCCGCCATTGCATCTCGTCCACGAAGTTGTCGAAATCCAGATTTTTCCCGTGGGAACTCATCTTAATTGTCCTTGTTACTGCAATTCCAGGCCACTTATTCTACTGCCGAGGGCCAAAACCCACTGCTTCAAAGTAATTGCTCACTATGATTATGTGAAGTTTAATGTCAATTGGAAACAGGTCTTCAAATCGCCAAAACACCGGGCTTTTGGGCGGGATGTGTTGTTGGGCGGCGTTGTTGGGCGGCGTTGAATGGTGTTCTGGTTTGGGTCGGTAGATACAATTCGCAAAATCGTTGCCCCCACAACAATTTCGTCATGTCCTTTTTGCCAAATTAGACCCCAAAAATTGTTGCGGGGGCAACGATTTCCAGAAAACCCATGAACCAAACAAATACTCTTCCATTAAAATAAGTCTTTAAAGCGGCCTAACATGGTTTTCAAGTCTGCCGACCCCAGAAATGTGGTCAATTGCTCGGCCAGCCGCCAAGCCACAACCGCTTCGCCGACAATGCCAGCAGCCGGCACCACACAGGTGTCGCTGCGCACCCAGGCAGCCAGGCCCGGTTGGCCGGTTTTGAGATTGATGCTGCGCAGACGCTTGCGTTGGCTGCTGATGGGTTTGACAAAGCCGCGCACAATCACCGGTTCACCATTGGTGATGCCGCCCTCGAGGCCGCCCGCCCGATTAGTGGTTCTGACAAAACCAGACCCGAAGGTCGGTTTCCCACCAACGGACGGACGGCCTGAAGAGCGTCCTGCCGGAAAAATTTCATCGTGCGCGTTTTGGCCATCCTCGAAGGATACTTCCAGGCCCGCCCCGATGGAAACGGCCTTCACCGCCGGGATAGCCATGACATCCTGGGACAACATGGCGTCGAGACGGCGATCGGGTTGGCAATAGGTGCCCAGGCCCACAGGCACTCCAAAAGCCAGGACTTCAAACTCACCGCCGAGAGTTACGCCTTCAGCCATGGCTTCGTCGATTAGAGTCACCATTTTTTTTTCAGCCTTGGCATCGAGACAACGCATTGGACGTTTGGATCGAATCCTGCGCAGGCGCTCGGGTGTGGGTTCGGCGCCATCGGCAACAATCTGCCCCACGGATCTGACATGCGAAAGAACGACAATGCCAAACCTGGCCAGCAAGGCCTTGGCGCAGGCACCGGCCGCCACCGTGGCTGCCGTGCTGCGGGCGCTGGCCCGTTCGGCAACCGGTGCGCAGTCGGTGTAGCGGTGCCTGATGACTCCGGCCAGATCGGCATGGCCCGGCCGCGGCACCTGCCAGCGCTGGGCTTTTTGTCCCGTGCGGCGTCGCAGTTCGTAGTCCAGATTGGGAATTTTGAAGGCAATGGGCGAACCAAGCGTGCGTCCGTTCCAGAATCCGGACAGAAACTCCACCTGATCCTTTTCAATGCTCTGCATGCGTGGACCACGACCATAACCCTGTTGACGCAGGGCGAGTTCGGTGTCGACAAATTTGTTTTTGATGATCAACCCCGCAGGAAATCCTCCCAGAATTCCCACCAGGGCCGGACCGTGGCTTTCGCCCGCCAGCAGATATCGCAGCATTTTTTTCCCGCAGAATACGAACCTGGACTATTCACTCCGGGTTCATGATCGGTTCAGAAGTTTGTTCCAGGTTTGAAAGAAGTTCGGGTAGGATACTCCCACACAGGTGTCGTCGTCCAGCACCGTTGTGCCGGTTGAAACCAAAGCAGCCACGGCCAGCGCCATGGCGATGCGATGATCATCCATTGTTTCGATGATGACCGGATCGTCTTTTGAACCACCGTGCAGGGAAGTCGGACCGTTGATGCGCCATCCGTCGGGAAGCTCTTCGATATCGGCACCAAGTTTGTTCAGGGCGATGGTCATGGCCGCAATGCGATCGCTTTCCTTGACCCGCAATTCCGCCGCTCCGGTGATCAGTGTTTCCCCGTTGGCCTGGGTTGCCAGCACCGCCAGGACCGGCAGTTCATCAATGAGAGAGGGGATTTCGCCTGCTTCAATACTGAAGGCGAACAAGTCGGCGGCACCCACTTCAACATGGCCCAACACCTCACCCGGCGCGCCCTGACGATTGCTTATTTTCACCGCCGCACCAACACGTTTCAGCACTGCGAGGGCGCCGCTACGACCCTCGTTCAGGGACTGGTTATCCACCCTCAAAACCGACTTCGGGACCAAGGCCGCCGCCACCTGGAAGAAGGCGGCGCTGGACGGATCGGCCGGCACCTGGATGTTGTAGTTTCCTGCAGACAATCGTCCTTCAAGACTGAGGTCACCCGTTCCCGGAAAGCCGCCAACCGAAATTCCCATGGTGGCAAACAAGCGCTCGGTATGATCCCTGGAAGAACCCGCGCCCTGGACCGCCGTTTTTCCAATGGCATTCATGGCCGCCAACAACAAGGCGGACTTCACCTGTGCCGAGGGAACATCCAGACTGCAGACAGCTCCCGTCAGGTTGGCTCCACGAATGCGCAAGGGGAGACAGCCATCATCCTTCAGGTATTGGATATCGGCGCCCATCCTGCGCAGTGGATTAACCACACGGCCCATGGGTCGCTGTGAAAGGGAAGCGTCGCCTTTGAGAATGATCTCGCACCCATTGGCGGACGACCAGTGGGGCAACCAACCGGCCAACAAACCACAGAGAAGACGGGTGGTGGTGCCGCTGTTGCCGCAATCGATGGTCAGGCAACCGGCAGGAAGATCAGTTGGTGCTGGCGGCTTCAACTGCAAAACCCCATTTTCATGGGATACTTTTGCACCCAGACTTGCCACCGCTCCGAGACTGCGCAAAGTATCCTGGCTCTCCAGCCAGCCCGATGCCCGACAGGGGCCCTCGGCCAACAGCACAAAGAGCGCTGCTCGATGGGAGATGGATTTGTCGCCAGGGATGGAAACCTGCCCGCAAAGCGGGGCCTGTGCAGCCTGCAAAATCCGTTTCAGGATGGGGCCTCCTGGCAGGGACGAAAAGGATTAGTCAAGAGTGTCTGGATCGCCCATGAAGGATAACATCATATTGATACTTTTCTGAAGATGAATAGCCATGGATGCGGAGTCACTTCTTAATTTATAAAAAAGACGAGCAATGGGAAAGTCTGGATGAGCAACATTTCAAAAAAAACCAAACCCGGGCTCAGATCCCTGTTCACCGTGCACCATGGCCGCGAAATCATGGCCCTGGCCACTCCCACCATCCTGACCATGCTCTCGCAAACCCTCATGTGGACGGTGGATACGGCCCTGCTCGGCCGGGTCAGCAGCGTGGCTCTGGCCGCAGCTGGTTTGGGCGGCATGCTCACCTGGGCCACCTACAGCCTGTTCAACAACCTGAGTCGCATCACCGGGACCTTTGTCAGCCAGGCTCATGGGCGAGGCGACGACGACGCCGTCGGACACTACACCTGGCAGGGTATTTACCTCGCCCTGTTCACCGGATCGTTGTTGTCGGTTCTGGGTTGGTACAGCTATTTGGTCTTGCCCTGGACACACAACCCCCTCGAAGTGCAGGGCATGACCTATACCTACATCAAATGGCGCAGCCTGAGCGCCATCTTTACCCAATTGATTTTCGCCCTGATGGGTTTCTTTCAGGGCCGGCGCGACGTGCGCGTGCCCATGTACGCGGGCATCATCGGCAACGTGTTGAATCTGGTTTTGGATGTATGGCTGATTTTTGGTTGGAGCGGTTTCGAAGTGGGCGGACGGGTTTGGCTGGACATGCCGGCCATGGGTATCAAAGGGGCTGCCATAGGCACCAGCATCGGCACCATGGTCAACGCCGTGGCCCTGATCGCTTGGGCTCTGGAACCCCGGCTTCGGGATAAATACGGCATCCATCGGCTGCGGTTGCCTTCACTGCGGGCTATCGGCAACATGGTGCGGGTGGGGATGCCCGCAGCCGCCGAAGGCTTTATGGACATGACCGGATTTTTGATGTTCACCATTTTTGTGGGTACGGCCGGCACGGTGCAATTGGCCGCCACTCAGATCACCATCCAACTGTTGAGTTTTTCCTTCATGCCGCTGTGGGGATTGACCACCGCAGCCAGTGTGTTGACCGGCAACTGGATTGGTGAAGGAAAGCCAGAACTGGCGGCTGTGTATGGTCGGCAAGCCTTCAAATTGGGGTCATATTACTCGTTGCTGCTGGCGTTGGTCATTGTGCTGGGGAGGGATTGGATATTCAGGGTTTTTACCAACGATCCAGAGGTGCTGCTGCTCGGTGGGGGGCTGGCTGTAGCGGCGGCCGTGTTCCAGTATTTTGACGGGCTACGCATGCTCGGCAGTGGTATTCTGCAAGGAGCCGGCGATACCGTATACTCCATGGTGGTGACCATGATCATCATGTGGGCCGGTTTTATCCCACTGACATATTACCTCGTGGTGGTGCAGGAAGGGAATGTCATTACGGCCTGGATGGGTGCTTCGGTTTGTTATTTCCTGATGGGACTGGCCATGTGGCGGCGGTTTGAGAGCGGCAAGTGGAAGAAGGTGGAGATATTTCGGTAACGAGGTCTTCTCAAGACCAATCACCGCACTTCACCGTCACCCGGAGGCCTGGAAATACATCCCCATGGTCGCCGAAATCAACAATCCGGCAAATTAACCAGGTGATGGCCGGTTTGAGGATCAGACGACCCTAGCTGGCTGTTTTCTGTTTGGGCTTAGGTTTGGCATTCCACAACCGCACGGCCAGTATCAGGCCAATGGCCGCCATGGGAATCATGGCCAGGGGCCAGGCTTTCCAGTTGGCCGGATCAGTGGCCGGGCCAATCAGCTCACCGCCTTCACCCAACTGCATTTTGGGCAAAACCAGCGCATAAACCAGGGACATGAAACCGGTGCCAAGGTAGACAAATCCATCGATGATTCCAACAGCGATTCCCACGTTTTTGGTCCCCCCAAAATCCATGCTCGCGGTGCCCGAAAGCATGCCGTGCACGCCGATGACGGCCATGGACATGAAAATCACCAGCCAGCCCACAATGGGCGTGGTATAGGTGAATGCCAGAACGATGGAACTGATCAGCATCATCCCATAGAGAACCCCGGCCACCGGCCCGCGTCGAGACTGAAAAAGGTGATCGCTGATGGTGCCGGCGAACACGCCGCCGGTGATGCCGGCAACGCAAAGCAGCAATCCCCAGTGGTCATTCACAAAGCTGTGTTTGAGGTGCAGAGCCGCATCGGTTTGTTTGGCGAAGGAACCGTACCACTGCATGATGGCCTGCCGCAAAAACCCGCTGCAGAACTCCACACCGGCTATGGTCAGAATGATGGGGTTGGTCAGCATCTTCTTGAAGACGACGACCGCACCGAGCCTTGGACCCTCGTCAGCACTGGTGGCGTCGCCGGTGTTGAAATCTGACAAACCGGCATCATTCGGGGAATTGCGCACCACCTTGAAATCAATGACCCAGAAAACCGCCAGCAGAATGGCCGGCATGAAGAACACCCATTCGAGCCCCATGAACTCGAGAATCATCCCGCCCACATCGAACGCGAAATAGATGCCAAGGGAAATGAGGATGCCGAAAATCGCACCAAAAACCCCACGTTCCCGCACATGGAACCAGGGTGCGTTGACCTTGACGATAGCCACGGCGCCAAAACTCTGGAAATACATATTGATTGCATAGAGGACGGAAAAGATCACCACGAAATGCGAAGCCAGGATTTGGTGAAACGGTCCATGGTGCAACAGGGAAAGGGAAGCCAGACCCATGACCGCGTTCATGACCAGCGACCCCAGGGCTCCCGTCAAAATGGAAAACCTGCCCCCCAGGCGGTCGGTCAAGGGCCCGTTGATGAGAAATGAAATCCCGTAAACGATGGTTCCGACCATGAAGATGTAGCTGAAATCGGCGTTCCCCATCAGGGGGGTACCATCGCTGCCGGCCATCTCGCCAAAGGCGTATTTGCTGACCTTGAGGTTGTAGCGTCCCATGTAGAGGAAAGCGTAGGTCAACCCCAGGGGCAACCAGTTGATGATCCGGCGGCGCAAATAGGCCTTGTTGTGGCCCACATCCACCGAGGGCAGGCGGTAGAGAATAAGCCCAACAACAACCAGGAGAATGAGTACGGGATAAAATCGCAGGAACCACTCTGGCATGATAGATCTCCTGTGGATACGGGGGTGCCATGGTCGAAGGTGAAAGATACCTGTTCGGGTAAACCAATTCCAGAGGAATTGCCAAAGGATTTGGTTCAAGATCTGCTTCAAACACCCGATATGGAGGGTTAAGAAACAACCAAAATCCATTTAGTAGGGAGTTGGACCATGAAAAACATGTCCCTGCGCTTTAAACTGATGTTCGGCGGAATCATGATTCCCGCTGTCATCCTCGGTGTTCTTTTTAGTGTCTTCTACGTTCACGAGAAAGAAAGCGTGGTTGGTGAATATGTTGAGCGGTCCCGTTTGGTCACCCACAGCGCAGAATCTGCCCGCATCAATGCCGAGGTCCAATAGGACGAAGGAATTTTCAACACCGAAATGTTGAGGAAGATGGCCGAAAACGGGGAGCACGACAAGCTTTTACTGACAGTGCCGGTTTTCAGCGCCTGGAACACGGCCATGGAGAAGGCGGCCGAGAGCAACTACACTTTCCGGGTTCCAAAATTTGAACCCAGGAATTCGAGCGAGAGCATCTCCAAAATCATAAAGGTGATAGACGACATCGCCTTCCAGACCAACCTTTTGGCCCTGAACGCAGCTGTGGAAGCAGCGCGTGCCGGCAGGGCGGGCAAGGGTTTTGCAGTAGTGGCCGAAGAAGTACGCAACCTTGCCGGACGCAGCGCCAAGGCTGCCCGGGAGACGGCGGAACTCATTGTGGTGTCAGTAGACAAGACCGAAAACGGGTCCGATATCGCCAACAAAGCCGTGCAAGCTCTCGATAGTATTGTGACCAGCATCGCCAAGGTGTCGGATCTGGTCTCGGAGATCGATCGGGCTAGCCAGGACCAGGCCCGGGGAATTACCGAAGTCACTGCCGGGTTGGACATGATAGACAATGTGACCCAGCAGAATACCGCCACTGCGGAGCAGAGCGCAGCCGCGGCTGTCGAGCTCTCCAGTCAGGCTGGTGAAATGGAAAGCATGCTGGGATCGTTCACCTTGAAGAACAGTTCACCCAGACCCCCGCTACGGTGGGAGGCTCGCAAGCGCCGACCAGGCCGGCTGCTACGGTGGCTGCGGCTACGATTCAGCTAACACCCGTGGCAAACCAGCTACAGTGCCTGTTCCAAAGGTGGCCCCGCTAACCAATGGTGCTCCAGCATCAGCGGATGAGGACATCATTGTCTTGACGGGAGACAACTGGGGGGGTTGATCCCCGTTGAATTATCCCTGCCGCCGGATCACAACCAAGGTGATGTCGTCCGATTGGTCCACACCCTCGGTGTGACTGGAGACAGCATCGAGAATGGCCTCTTTGATCCCCGTGGCAGGCAAATGGCTGCTGCGCCTGACCACTTCCTCCAGGGCTTCTTCGCCAAACATGGCATCGATATCATCCTCGTCGGCGGCTGGTCCCACCGCCTCGGTGATACCGTCGGTGTAGAGGACCACCACATCGCCCGGGCCCAGGTTCACCGTTTCCTGTTTGTAGGATTGTCCGGCCAACATGCCCAGCAGCAATCCTCCGGCGTTGAGTGTTTCCAGGGTCCCATCCGCCCTAAAAACCATGGGTGGGTTGTGACCGGCGTTGGTGCTGGTGAAAGTGCCTTTCGTGGTGTCGAGCAATCCGTAAAAGAAGGTGGCGAACATGTGCGGATCCGTTGATGCGACGATAAGGTCGTTCACCAAGCCGACAACCTGGGCCACGCTGCTCGGATGAATCACCTGGCCGTGCAGGCTGGCCTGCAGGTTGCTCATCAACAAGGCTGCGGGCATACCCTTGCCCGAGACATCACCGATGGCAACCCCGATGCGATCAGTATCCTGCATGAGGAAATCAAAATAATCGCCCCCCACTTCCCGGCTGGGAATGCTGGCACCGGTGACTTCGAATCCGGTCAGGGCCGGTTCTTCGCTGGGTAAAAGCCGATCCTGAATTCCCCGGGCCGTTTCCATTTCCCTTGTCAGTCGTTCCTTGGCCAGGGCATCCTCGCGGCCCTGGCGAATGGCTACCGTCATCTCATTGAAACTCTCGGCCAGATCACCAAATTCATCTTCGTTGGGGATTTCGATGGTCGTATCGAGTTCGCCTCGGGCGAGGGACCGGGTTCCCTTGTGAAGAGCATGCACGGCGGTGACAAAACCTTCGCTGATGCGCACTCCGAAGAAGAAGGCAAACACCTCGATGGTCAGGAACAAAAAGGCCACGATTCCCAGCAGGACCACCGCGACAAGATTGAGGTTGTTCTCACCGTCGAGGAATTCAGTCTTCAAATCGGGCCAGCCCACGGCCAGGTTGACCAGAAGATGACCATTTTCGATTTCGCCGTCATTCTCCTGATGAATCGGGAAAAGGGCAATACCAAAAGAACGCCAGCGATTCCAGAAGGATGCCTCATTGCCCACGTCCCTGTAACACACCTTGCGAGAGGGATAGTTTGGGTTTTCCTCGGCATCTCCGGAGCCGATCTGGATTCCCTTGCCACCAACCATGGCGTCGAGGCCTGTGATTTCAACCCCGGTTTTGAGGAGCCCGGAAAGATTCCGCAATGGACGGTCATTCAACATCCAGGCTGTTGCGTGTTCATCATCCTGCCCGATATTGTTCCAACGCATCAACCAGATTTCCTGTTCCATCAGGAACCAGGCAGTGGTATCTCCCTGGGCCACAATATCCGGTTCAGCGGCCAGCATTTGGGACAACCGGCGAGTCCAGTCCGGTGATGAGATTGAATGAACCGCCGAGTCCGACCAGGCCACCGATTCACCGGGCCAGGTGAAGGTTGTATCGAAGGGGGCGCCGGCGAGGTCGGTGCCTGCCGCCGCCATCTGACGCCATGATTCCAGAACATTGGTTGCGCGCACGGCCCGGCTGCCACCCAGTCCTTCGTAGAAGACCAGCAAGCCCAGGACCACCACCAGGGCCAACGGTACAAACCCGATCAAAAATGCGCTGACGGCAAGTTTGGCCCGCAGTCTTAAAAAGTGCAACCTCATGCGAACGGCCAAATGGAACAGGGACAGGAACCAGAAAGACAGCAGGGAGCCCAGAGACCAGATACCCAATTTGTCCAAACTGTTGAGAACCCGTTCATCGGCCTCGGTGCTCCACACACCTGTGGACATGAAAAGAACCACCAGGGCCATAATCCCCAGGCCAAACCCTATGGCACGGCGCCGGGCCGAAACCAGTCTCCAGGCCCGGAATGGCCTGCTGAACAGGAATATCTGGGACAATACGATACCAAGAATCAATCCCCCATTACCCCAGAGTTGGGTGCTGACCAGGGCCAGGATCATTATCACCAGCCAGACGACTTTGCCCCAGGTTTTGAGCATCAGGAACCTGAGTGCCAGCAACCAACTCACCAGCATAAAAACAGAGGTCAAAATACGGACCACACCCGAGGGTTGATCACCTCCCCCCAATTTCAGACTGGAAAGCACCGCCACCAGAGCCAGTAGCAAAAGGCTGATCCAGATGCAACGCCAAGCCCTGGCCGATTGGGGCGGGGAGGTTTTTTTCACTGGATTCCGTGCTCCTTCTTGTAGACGGCCCAGTTGTCTTTCAAGTGGCAGAAAGCTGCAAAATCCCTGGTCAACAGGAAAGGGTTGTTGGCTCTTTCATACCCAATGGTTGAATGGGGCATGCTGCCCTCGCCACCGTAATAATCATGGCCCGGAAAGACGAGAACATCTTCGGGAAGCTGCATGATTTTTTCCAGGCTTTCGAATTGCTGCTGCGGGGACGAGCCTTTGAAATAGGATCCGGTCCCGCCGATTTTTCCGCAAAAAAGCAGGTCTCCGGTGACCAGAAAACCTTCGCAAAGGAAGCAATAATGGTCTGGTGCATGTCCCGGCGTGGCCAGCGCCGTCAAAGTATGGGCTCCCAGGGAGAACTGCCGGCTATCCGACAAGGCAGTGGCACCCGGAACGTTGGCGCCGCCTCCGGCATAAATTTCCGCACCCGTGAGTTCAGCCAGGGCATCGGCTTGCTCCATATGATCGCTGTGGCCGTGGGTGATCAGAATCTTCCCAATGGACAGGCCGTGATTCGAAGCAATGGTGGCAAATCCCGGCGCATCAAAACCGGGATCGACTGCCACTGCTTCACCCGTGACCCGGTCCCCCAGCAGGTAGCAGAAGTTGCGGTCGCCACCCAGGTGTATCTGAAGAAAGGCCAAAGAATTGGTGCTGTGGTCGTTGATCATGTTGGTCCTTTGCTCAAATCTGGTCCCGGAAATAAAAGGTGATCATCAGCCAGGCATCGTCTCCCTCGACTGAGAAATGCACATCAGGATTGATGATCAGGGTTTTCATGAGTGGATCATAACCCGGAATCCAGGTTTCTGGCCAATCCAAACTTGCAGCAGACATTGCGGCCCTATGTTTTCTTAGTATCCTAAGTATACAGGATAAACTATGTCTTTTTTGATACAAGGGTCTCAAAGGAAGGTCAATCATGCGCAATACACGAAACAATACCCTGATGTTGGCGCTGATGATGGCAACAATGCTGGCGGGCAGCGCCCAGGCCGCCAGTGGGGATGTTGGCACTCCCGCCCTCGACTACTCGCTGGAGACATTCGGTGGCGGCAATTACACATTAAGCGAACAAAGCGGACAAGTTGTGATCATGTTCGTGATCGGCTTTGGCTGAGGCGGTTGTATTGCTGCGGCCCCCGGTCTGGAGGCCATCGCCGATTCTTACCCTGCCGATGAAATTGAATTGATCGCCATTGATGTTTGGGACGGCAACCCCGCCCAGGTTTCGATTTTCACCATCAACAGCGGCTGGACCCATCCAGTGCTCATGCTCGGTGGCCAGGCCGGTATCCTGAGTGACTACAATTGTGGCTACGACTATGTCTTCGTCATCGGTGGCGACGGTATCATCAAGTGGCGTGGTGTTCCCACCAACAGCACTCTGGCCGGAGCCGTAAGCGATGCTATCGGCGAGTTGGCCACAAGTGCGGCACCTGAAGGTGTTGTGGCCCGTCATAAACTTTTGCAAGGGTATCCCAATCCCTTCAATCCCATGACCAACATTCCATTCGAGTTGGCCGACAGCCAGGGCCAGGTGGCCGTGCAATTGGATATTCTGGATATTCGCGGTCGCGTGGTCCGCACACTGGTGGATGGATTCCGCTCCGGTGGGCAACGATACGTCAGCACCTGGGACGGAACCGACCAAACCGGTCGCAAGATGCCGAGCGGAACCTACATGTCACGCCTCAGGATTCAAGGGCTGGAGCCCCAGGCCAGATTATTGACGTTGGTGAAGTGATTGGTTGAAATTCGAACAGGGAAAAATCAAGGCCCGGTGCAATACCGGGCCTTTCATTATTTTGGCGGACCATCAAATCAGCGAAACTCAGCCTTCACCGAATCCCAGGTCTCGGTTTCGGCGAGAGTAGTTGCTCCACTGAGATTGATCACCATGGCCATTCCCATCATGACCGGATTGTTGCCTTCACAATCAACAGCCGGCTGATAGGGGCCGGCCGCCAACAGATAGGCGCCATCCGCGTCGGCAATCATGGTCACATGAAGAGTGGCAAGCAAAATTGAAGGTTCGGTAACGCAAACCTCTGAGGAGCTGATGACACCCAAAGAAGGAAGTCCCTCGTGCTGAAAGTTGGGGTTGAAATCTATTGAATCGACCAGGATGGCAGCCCCACAACAAACCTGATGCAACACCCAGGCCAAGGAAGCGAAATCCTGTTCCAAGAGAGTGTCATCATCGACACCAAAAACACAGATGTAGATCTCGAATTCCTCACCAAGGGCCACATCAATGGATTCTATGTAGTGATCCGGGGAGGCGCTCAGGCCGAGACGCGGTGCCTGGGCCCTGGCTGACGTCACGCCCAGCACAAGAAAAAGTAGCGAAGCAACTGCAACCGTGAAGTATAGCCATTTGCGCGATGTTTTACTTTTTTGGTCCCGAGTCAGGCGGGCCTTGACCATTGATGCTGGGCGATGGTTGTTCATGTTTGGTCCCTTATTGAAAAACCATAGAATGATTCGGGTGTCCGGATCATTGAGAGGCTTTATCAGAACTGGAGTTCAAAAAAGCTGTTTTCTTTTCAATATAATATGATGGGTGATGGGGTGGCCGCAAGGGGGTCGAAAAATTGGGGGTAGAAAACAAAACAGCAGTCATTCAACCCCATGCACTCGAATACCAAGTGAACCGGACCGCCCAGCATCGTCCACCACGGTGAAATGATGCCTGCCCACCGTTGGCTGGAAGAAAACAGCTTCCCCCGGCTGAGCACCAGTTAACCTGTGGAACGTAGCATAAGTTCCCGGAGTGGAAAATGGGTTATTGAATTGTGTTCCAATGAGGGGGGCAAATCTCATTGCCCCCCGGTAACAAATGCTAACGAATCATGGCCATCTTCCCTTTCAGGGATTGCCCTGTGGCGTGCACTCGATACAGATAAATTCCCGATGATTGAGCCTTCCCCGAATCATCATTGCCATCCCAGGCCACCTGGTGGCTTCCCGCCGCATACCGATCCCCGCTGATCAACCGACGAACCCGCCGGCCGGTGACATCGAAAATTTCCAGTATTACCGGACCGGGTGCCGGCAACTCGAAAGAGATGTCGGTGCGAGGGTTGAAAGGGTTGGGTGAATTGCCCAGCAAGGAAAAATGGGTCGGAAGTTCCGTTTCCGGCGTAGCGCTGACACCGGTGCAACCTATGGCAAAGGCCCCCACATCCAATCCACAGGCATTGTTTTCCGCAGCACAGGGCGAAGATTCCGCAAGATGGAAATCCCCCTCTCCGGCATTGCAGAACAGTGGATCAAGGCTAAAGTTGCAAGCCACACCCAGCAATCCGTCCAAGGCTTCGGTCCAATCCCCACCGGCATTGCCATAAACGTTGCTGCCGTTGGCCTGGGCAAAGCTTTCGGGATCGGTGGCCAACACCGCCGGACCGTCGGTTCCAAAGGCCACAATGCAGGAATTCAGTGCCAGGGAACCATTCAAATCACATAATATCTGCGCATGGGAACCCGTCCCGCCGTTGCCGGTAATCGTAGATTGTTGGAAAACGAAGTTGGCGCCGTGGTATAGGGTTACTCCGCTTCCCCAGGAGCTGCTGGTATTGTCCGCGATGATGGTTCCGGTCACCGAGCCCGTGCTGTCGTAATAGAGGAAGAGTCCCCCAAAAAGAGCTGAATTGTTGTCTGTGATTCGGCAATCGGTCACAGTCAGATTGCTGCTGTATGCTGATAGACCACCGCACTGTTCGGCGGTGTTGCCAACGATCTCGATATCGGTGAGATCAACCGTCGCAACCGAAATGGAAATACCCCCGCCGTATTGAGCCTGGTTTCCCTCAATTCGACCTCCTGAATACGATGCAGTACCGTCAAATTGGGAAACTCCCCCGCCGTGAATTGCGGCAACTCCGTTGGTGATGGAGCAGGAGGTCAAAGTTGTATTCGCCTCAAAAACATACATGGCACCACCTGAGGTTTCGGCCACGTTCTCATTGAAAGAGCAATCAGCCAGGTCTGCGGTGGACATGAAACTGGCCAAAGCCCCGCCATTGTTCGCCGAATGGTTGCGGTCGAAATTGCAACGGGCAAAAGACACCGAGCCCGACAGGATGTGAACCGCACCACCATCGACAAGTGAAGAGTTGTCGGCGAAAGAACAATCCTGCAGGTTGACGTCCGAGCCAAGCATGTACAGGGCACCTCCCTCGGATTGGTTGGCGTTGCGGTCGAAGGTGCAGGTGTCCACCACGCCGGTGGCGTTGCTTATGGTAAGGGTTCTGTGGACGACATTGTCGCTGAATTCGGTGTTTGCCACCCGGAAATCAGGCACTCCAAACAATCGCAACCCCTGGCTGCCGGTACGAAATGCGCAGTGATCAATAACCACCGGCCTGGTGAGCATACTGTCTATTTCAGCAGCCCAGCCTGCTGTATGGTTGGTGAAGGTCGTTCCGGTGATGGTCACCCCGCCAAGCGAGGAACCGTGATGACGCAAGCCGTCGCTGTTGGCATCGAAGGTGCAATTATCCACCGTCAGATTGCAGCTTTCAGCGTAAAAGCCGCCCCCCTCGGTGGCGCTGTTGTTGGAAAAATCGGTCCCATTGATGGAGACGGTGCAGGACCCAAATTGCGCGCCCCCGCCTAGTTCCTCAGCCTGGTTTCCGGTAAAACCGCACTGGTCAAAGGAAACCTCGGCTCCAGAGGCATTCACCCCACCTCCTCCCTTGAATGAGTTGTCCGAAAATGTACAGCTGAAAAAATCTGCAATACCACCGTCGATTTCTACGGCACCGTCATACCACTGGCCGGTGTTTGCCGTGAACCCACAATCAAAAAACTGGGTGTTCGAATTGAAGCACTTTACTGCACCCCGGCCTTCTATTCCGTACCCGGAAAAGGTGGATTGCTGAATGGTGGCCTGTGAATCATTAATTCCAAGCATGGGCATGCCAACAGAGTCCCCAGTGTCGAGTTCCTCGAAAAGGCATTGATCCACGAGTATCGACTCGCAATTATTGAAAAACGCGCCACCGTAATAGCGTCTTTCCGAACGGAATTCGCTCAACCGAATCTGGACCGACCCCAGCGCATCAAGAATATGAATGCCAGACGTCGAATAGTTTTCAAACACGCATCCGGAAATCTCCACGTTTTCAAACGAAAAAGCCGCGATCTCACTTCGGTGATCGCTGAAAGTGCTGTTAAGTACCTGCAATGATCCGGAATCGAAACCCAGAGATGAAGAGCCCAGGTTATTGGAAAAGAGGCACCCATCAATCAAAAGTGTACCAGTGCTGGAATGATAGATAGCCCCACCTCGACCATAAGGAGGAATATCGAATGGCAACCATTGGTGGACGGTATTGTATTCGAAATTGCAGGACAATACCCTCAGGCTGGATCCATTGGTCACCCGAATGGCTCCACCAAAATAATCTTCCGGGGGATCCTGATTGGCATTACTGACTCCGTTTCGCATGGTCAAGTATCTCAAGGTTGCCGTTGCCGGCTCACCTTCATGGATCCGGAAAGCGCGATGTTCATCGTCAAAACTTCCTTCAACATCCAAAATGACCGTGGCCGGATCCCCATTTCTCCCCCCCACCGACAATGATTTGCCTCGCAGTTCAATATCCCGATTTCCTGCTCCGGTGTAAGTCCCGTCTTCCAGGGCAATGACCGCCTCATAGGGCACGGCATCCACTGCGGCCTGAATGGTCGGGTGCATCCCGCTGCCATCGGCAAACAAAACGTAGACCGGGGCGGGCCAGGTTGAATCGGTGGCCTTGGCCCCCAGCCGCCCACAAGGGTGCGAGTCTCCTGCAGGACTGGCCGGCATGAGCCCAAAGTTGGCAGGGCTGCCCATGGGGTCGCAGAATTGCGGATCAACATTCGCGTTGTTGTTGATAGCTTCCTGTCCCGACAATGAACCAACCCAATCTCCGCCTTCGTTGCCGAAAATATCGGTGCAACCGATGATATAGGGGCCACCACTGTTATCACTGCAGGCGGAACCGCCTCTTCCGTAGGCGATGATGGAGTTATTCAGGCGGCACAAAGCCCCTTGTTGCAGATAGACGCCGCTTCCAATGCCAGCCGCGTTTCTGAAAAGGGTGCTGTTGTAAAGCCTGACCTCTGAATTTCCAGTGGCGGATACGACACCACCGTGACCGGCGGAGTTCTCGGTGAAAATGCAAAAAGTGAAGACCACCGGACCACTGTCTTCCGCATACAGGGCCCCACCACGGTCGGCCTGGTTTCCCGAAAAAGTGCATCCTTCAAAGGTCGCAGAGCTCTCCTGTTGAGCGAAAACGGCGCCACCTTGCCCATAATAAATGGCACTGTTGTTTCGAAACTCACAATTCAGGAATGAGGGCAGCGACCCCTCAACCGCATAAACGGCACCGCCAAAATTCAGGGCCGAATTGTCGGCAAAAATACAATTTTCCACCGTGATGGAACCTTCAAGAAGGCGCAAGGCCCCGCCATGTTGTGGGCCGTAGCCATTGACAATTGTTATCCCTCGCAGAATGGTGCCGGCATCCAATACAGAATATTCAATGCCAAAATGAGGGTCGGCTTCGGACCCCTGGCAATCGATCACGCACAGGGAAGGATCGCCGCTTTGGGACTCCAGTGTGACCATGGTTTCGTTGGTATCGAGATCGCGATTGCCCGGTCCGGTAAAAATACCGTCACCGAGTTGGACCACATCGCCGTCATTTGATGCGTACAAGGCAAGCTGGATGGTGGGAAAATCTCCACTGCCGTCCGGGGCGACGTAATAAGTAGCACCCAAGGCGGGGCCGATCAGTAGAGAAAGAAGAAAACTCGCCAGTACCCATGAACGCATGATGTCACACCTTTCCTTGATTCGCCGGAGTCCACGAAGGGGATTGATTTCCCCGCACACCAACAAACACGGATGAATCATCAAAAAAAGTTGCACCTGATAGGTCGAAATTTGAAAATCAGGGAAGAGAGGGCTGGATCACGGACACAGCCGACGATCCAAAACGGTCCGACAGGTATGACTGGACCAGGTCAGGGTCAGCAATGCCACTCAGGGCATTTATCACCGCGGCAGGATCAGGGGCCTCATCCCTGCTGAGAGCCACCCAAACGGTGGTGGACAAGTCATCAAGTCGCCAGGTGTATGGGGCACCGGTAGGAGGCAAGACCATCGGCTGTCCGGCAACTACTGGCCTAGCGTTGGTCTGCAGGGGATGCAGAACTTTCAGGCTGCCATCCGATTTCCGGGCCACCACAACGGGCCACCCAGCCTCGGTGGGCGTAAAGCGCACAACAAAAGCATCCCCCGCTTGCAGCGGCGCGCCTTCGGCTCCGCGATGCACCTGGGGTGAGGTCAAGCGAAGCTCCAGAATCAAACTGGGTTCAACACCCTGCCAGGGAATCCATAGAAATATCACCAGGCAGGCAGCCAAGGCTAAACCCAAACCGCTCCAACCCAGGGGGTTCAGCAGTCCGCGGTTTCTATTCTTTCCCACAATCTTCAAAAGTTGCCGGCGGCTGGCATCAGCCTGGCGCAGATCTTCTCCCACCAATCCGGCTGCGGGGTTGTTATCGGGATTGGGCGGCAGAAGCGGAATGTCTCCCGGATCCAGAGCCTTCTTTTCGGCACTCTGGATCTTGTCCAGTAGGCCCTTGCATTCTCGACACTCCTGCAAGTGGGCCTTGGCAATCCCCAACTCATCTTCATTGAGATCCTCGTACTGAAGGATCAGATCCATCAATTCACCGTGTCGCACGAGATCACCTCCTTGGTGTCATGAGAAAGGACGGAATGGGGTCCAGCCAAAGTTGCAGTAATATTTTCACGACCCCTCCTGCCCGGCCTGAAGGCCCAAACGACGCGCCAGACAACGGCGCAGAGCCAATCGTCCTCGCCTGATCCAGGCCCGTACCGTGTTAAAGGGAGTATCCAGGGTTTCGGCAGTCTCCTGGTATGTATAGTCACGCAACAAAAGCAATCGCAAAGCGTGACGTTGTCCCTCGTGTTCAATTCCATCTAAACAGCTTTCCACCGCGGCGACAATTTCAGATCTTTCCAGATCTTGATGGGGGCAAGAGGCACCGGGACCGTCGTTGGGCTGGTCGGCAGGAAACCCGCCAGTCTGGATTTCCCGATCTCTGCGCCGGCAATGGGTCCGGCGAGCTTCCAGCAGCAAAAACCAGGATCGCTTGCGGAACCAGGACCAAAATCCTCCAGGGTGCCGGAACTGAAAAACTCCAGACTCGATATCACTAATAATGCGCAGAAGACAATCGTGGGTCCAATCACGGCGCAGATCCTGATCCGGGGCTAGACGGCAGGCAAAACTGAAGACGGCATCATGACTGGCGGTGATCAAGGCAGCGCGGGCATCGGGTTGCCGGGCTGCAATACCTTGGACGAGGCGCTGCTCGTCCCAATCACTTTGGCCGTGGGTGTTTTCAGGTGGTTGCATGGAGAATTAGCCTAAACAGGAAGGAAATTGGGGAATCCTCAATTCGGATTTGTTAAGTCCAAGTACTATACCGGATGATTCCTCAGTAGGCAACCTCAACTCCAGTGGAGGATTTTGCGATGCAGCCCATTTCTGAGTCCCGAGAGCAAACGCTATGGCGTTGAAGTGGCCTCCTCCCTGCACTTTTCCCGCCATACGACCAGGATTGGCCACATTCTGCACCGTTTGCCACAATTTGTCCAACTGA
>JAJRZA010000074.1 GCA_024275485.1 Candidatus Krumholzibacteriota bacterium
CTCCCGGAACCTCGGGTAACAGTTCAGATCTGGGGTTAGAAATCATGAGCCACGACAACGGAAGAGCCGGATGGTGGAAATCTCCTAGTCCGGATCTGGAGAGGGGCCCGGTCGGGAGACCGCCGGGTCTACTCGACTAGAACGGTTCCGGTGGGCTGGGTTATTTTTGCCCCTATGGAGGTGAAGATGACCCGGTTTTTTGATGGTTGGTGCACCCCGGTGTTGGATTCCCAAATTCCATCAAGCCACCATCAGCGACCCGATCGCCAACCCAACAACAAAATCCCAAAAAAAACACCGCATCCTCTTGACACGGCCCTCCCAACTGACTATTGTTCCGCCCCAACACAGAAGCAACCAAACGGGTTGCTTGTGTCTTTATTGTGCGATTAACCTTTTTGGTGCCTGCACAATCGAATGAGTTTTATCTGTCCAATTCCCTCTGGGGTCAACCGACCCTTCACGGCCTTGGGCACAGATTGGGAGAACTGAAGTTGCCTACACTGAATCAGCTGGTCCGCAAGGGCCGTAAAATCCAGACCAAAAAGAGCAATTGTCCTGCTCTGCAGTCTTGCCCCCAGCGTAAGGGTGTTTGCACCCGCGTCTATACCCAGACGCCCAAGAAGCCGAATTCGGCTCTGCGCAAGATTGCCCGTGTCCGGCTGACCAACGGCATTGAGGTGACGGCTTATATTCCCGGCGAAGGCCATAACCTCCAGGAACACAGCATCGTGCTGGTTCGTGGGGGTCGTGTTAAGGATCTTCCCGGTGTCCGCTACCATATCATTCGTGGTACCCAGGATGCCAGTGGGGTGGACGATCGTCGCCAGGGCCGCTCCAAGTACGGAGCCAAACGGCCCAAGAAGTAATTGAGCAGTTTTGCTCCCGGGTGTCGGACAAGCCGACCATCCATCTCAAATTTGGAATTAGTCGGCAAATGGGCCGACGGAAAATAGCGGAAAGCCGCAGGAGAAAAAAATGTCACGACGCAGGGCTCCAGAAAAACGTGAAATCCACGCAGATCCTCGCTTTGGTGATGTGATGGTGACCAAGTTCATCAATTACACCATGAAGCATGGTAAGCGCAGCGTCGCTGAAAAGGCCTTTTATTCGGCTCTCGAAATGGTCAAGGATCGTAGTGGTCAGGAAGGTATTGAAATCTTCCGCACGGCCTTGAACAATGTGAAGCCGGCCGTTGAAGTTAAGTCCCGACGTATCGGTGGTGCCACCTACCAGGTGCCCGTCGAAGTCCGGGCCGAGCGACGGACCCAGTTGGCCATGCGTTGGCTGATCGGATTCGCACGCAGCCGCCCAGAAAACACCTTTGCTGAGCGACTGGCTGCCGAGCTCCTGATGGCGAGCAAAAACGAAGGACCGTCTATCAAAAAGCGCGAAGACACTCACCGTATGGCTGAAGCGAACCGTGCGTTCGCCCACTGCCGTTGGTAATGGTCCCTCTCGTTCGCCGACAAGCGCTGTAACAAAGCGATTGGACAAGAAATCACGAATAGCCTGCAGGTTAACCTGCAATGGCCCGCAGAATGGAAACTCCAAGGGTCATCGGCAATGGAGACGTACTGCCCCGAATTCTGAAATTCAGAAATGGGCTATGTGCGCGTTGTTTGGTTGGGTTTGCATCTTGCGGGAAACCGGGAGTGCGTGCCCCCGCAGAATCTGGGAGTAGTGGTGGCTCGCGAAGTCGCTTTGCAACTGATCCGAAATATCGGGATCATGGCTCACATCGACGCCGGCAAAACGACGACGACTGAGCGAATACTCTACTACACCGGTCGAGTTCATCGGCCTGGTGATGTGGATGATGGCGCTACTCAGATGGATTACATGGAGCAGGAGCGGGAACGTGGAATAACCATCACGTCCGCCGCCACGACATGCCTCTGGCGGGGTTGCCGGATCAACATCATCGATACTCCGGGTCATGTGGATTTCACCGCCGAGGTGGAACGAAGTCTGCGGGTTTTGGATGGAGCGGTGGCGGTCTTTTGCGGTGTGGGTGGGGTTGAACCCCAGTCCGAAACCGTCTGGAAGCAGGCCGACAACTATGGAGTTCCCCGGATCGCGTTCATCAACAAGATGGATCGTCTCGGGGCCGACTTCGACCGGGCGGTCACCAGCATGGAGGATCGCCTGGGGGCAAGACCTTTGCCACTGCAGATGCCGATTGGCGTGGAAGATACTTTCCGCGGGGCTGTGGATCTGCTGAAGATGGAAGCCAGGATCGAAAACGAAGACGATCTGGGCGCCACCTTCGAGACCACCGGTATTCCGGCTGAAATGGCTGATGATGCCGATGTTGCCCGGGCTGAAATGCTCGAAACGCTGGCTGATGCGGATGAAGAGATCATGGAACTCTTCCTGGAAGAAGAGGAGATCTCAATCGAGCAGCTGATCGCCGCCATCAGGCGGGTGACTCTGGCTGGACAGTTGGTTCCGGTTTTTTGCGGATCGTCCTTGAAGAACAAGGGTGTGCAGAAGTTGCTCGATGCGATTGTGGATTTTCTTCCGTCGCCGCTGGATCGTCCGGAAATTTCCGGGCTGACCGTGGACGGCAAAGAGGGAGAAACCCGGCGTCCTGACGACGATGAGCCGTTCAGTGCCCTGGCCTTCAAAATCCTGGCTGACCCGTTTGCGGGAAGGTTGGCATTCCTGAGGGTTTACAGCGGAACACTGAAAGCTGGCAGTACGGTGCTCAACGTCAATACTGGCAAACGGGAGCGAATCAACCGCCTTCTGCTGATGCACGCAGACAAGCGGGAAGATTTGAAGGAGACGCGCACCGGCGATATTATCGCCGCCGTTGGTTTCAAGCAGATTCGTACCGGGGATACGCTGACCGTGTTTGATTCCCCGCTGGTCCTGGACAAGATGGCTTTCGCCGAACCGGTGATTTATCTGGCCATCGAGCCCAAGACCAAGGCTGATCAGGATAAACTCGGTGGAGCACTGACGGCCCTGGCCGACGAAGATCCCTCCTTCCATGTGCGGAAGGATCCGGAAAGTGGGCAAACGGTGATCTGGGGTATGGGAGAGCTGCATCTGGAGATTTTGATCGACAGATTACAGCGCGAGCACAAAGTTGCCTGCAATGTCGGCCGGACCAAGGTTGCCTACCGCGAGACCATCACCAAGGAGATGGTGCACGTTGCGGAGTACAGTCGCGATGCGGCTGGCAAAACGAATTTTGCCCGGGTTGAGTTGACGCTAGCCCCGGGACAGAGTGGGACAGGGGTGATCTTCACCAACGAAGTTGGACCTGAAGTGATTCCCGACGAATTTGTCCCCTATATAGAGGACTCGGCCTGCGGAGCCTGTGAAACAGGAGTCCTGGCCGGGTATCCCCTGACCAACATTTCCATCCGGTTGACGGGCGGGAAGTTTGAGGAGGGGGAATCGAGTGAGATGGGATTCCGGAACGCGGCGGTCAACGCCCTCTGGGACGGCGCCAAGGATGCGGACCCTGTCATACTTGAACCGGTTATGGCTGTGGAAGTATCTGCACCGGTAGACTTCCTCGGCGATGTGACTGGCCACTTGAATTCCAGGCGGGGAAAAGTTCTCGGCATGGAGCAACGCAAGAATGACCAGGTTATTCGAGCGGAGGTTCCACTGGACAGCATGTTTGGTTACGCCACATCACTGCGCTCGCTGACCCAGGGTCGGGGTGCATACACAATGCAGTTGGCTCGGTACGATAGAGTGCCGGAAAAAATAGCCGCGGAAATGACGCGGTTGAACGCAGGCGGCTAGAAGAAGACGCCACTTTTCAGGAGGTAGCCGTAATGGCTCGCGAAAAGTTTGAACGAGTAAAAGATCATGTGAACGTCGGTACCATTGGTCACGTCGATCACGGCAAGACCACTCTGACTGCTGCCATCACCGAGATCCTGGCCAAGAAGGGTCTTGCCGAGTACACACCCTTCGATCAGATCGACAAGGCTCCCGAAGAGCGCGAACGCGGCATCACCATTGCGACCGCTCACGTGGAGTACAACAGCGAGACCCGTCACTATGCCCACGTGGATTGCCCCGGTCACGCCGATTATGTGAAGAACATGATCACCGGTGCTGCCCAGATGGACGGCGCTATTCTGGTTGTTTCGGCCAACGATGGTCCCATGCCCCAGACCCGTGAGCACATCCTGCTTGCTCGTCAGGTTGGCGTGCCTTACATCATCGTCTTCATGAACAAGGTTGACATGGTTGATGATGAGGAGTTGCTGGACCTGGTGGACATGGAAATCCGTGAGCTGCTGGACCAGTACGAATTCCCCGGAGATGATACTCCGGTCATCCGTGGTTCGGCTCTGAAGGCTCTTGAGAGTGGCGATCCCGATGCTGACGAAGCCAAGTGTGTTTTTGAGCTTTTGGATGCTCTTGACAACTACATTCCTTTGCCCGAGCGTGATTTGGACAAAGCTTTCCTGATGCCTGTGGAGGATGTCTTCTCCATCAGTGGCCGTGGCACGGTGGCCAGCGGTCGTATCGAGCGCGGCATCGTTCACACCGGCGACAAGATTGAACTGGTTGGTATTCGGGACACCCAGAACACGGTTTGCACCGGTGTGGAAATGTTCCGCAAGATTCTGGATGAAGGCCAGGCCGGCGACAACGTTGGTCTGTTGCTTCGCGGCATGAAGAAAGAAGATGTGGAGCGCGGCATGGTTCTTTGCAAGCCTGGCAGCGTGAACCCTCACACCAAGTTCGAGTGTGAAGTCTACATTTTGACCAAGGAAGAGGGTGGTCGCCATACCCCGTTCTTTACCGGGTATCGTCCCCAGTTCTACTTCCGCACCACCGATGTGACAGGCGATGCCCATCTGCCTGAAGGCGTGGAAATGGTCATGCCTGGTGACAACATCAAGATGACCGTGGAATTGATCACACCGATCGCCATGGAAGAGGGCCTGCGCTTCGCCATTCGCGAAGGTGGCCGAACCGTTGGCGCCGGTGTAGTGGCCAAGATCACCGA
>JAJRZA010000075.1 GCA_024275485.1 Candidatus Krumholzibacteriota bacterium
CAGCGGAAAAAGTCAGGATTTTCTGGACCTCATGTATCACGGATACACCACGGTCCAGAAAATCCTGACTTTTTCCACTGCTGGCGCACCCTGACAGCTTTCGCCTCAACGTGGTTTTGCATAGTTGGGGTACAATATTCGTGTTTCAATGTGCAAATGGCTAGAAAAACCGGGCACTGATCGAAGAGGTCCGGACATCACCTTGAATCACCCTCAACCTCAGGATGGCTTTATGAAACTGGTTTCCTGGAACGTTATGCGTTTTTCAACAATTGGGACCGGAAGGCATTTGGGTCCAATGATATTGCTTTTTGCGGACGATCGGGTATAATGCTAATGAGACGATTTTAAAATTTTCATCAAGACGGAGTGCCCAATGCACGGAATGAATGACATTATCAGCGCAGCAGAGTCTTTGCCGGTTCGGGAGAGGGCTTTCATCGTTGATTCTATTTTGAAAACCCTAAACAAACCTGATCCTGGTGTAGACCAGCAATGGCTTGTTGTTGCCAAAGAGCGTCTTGAAGAACTCCGGTCGGGGCAAGTAGAAACAATTTCCGGAGATGAGGTCTTTGCAGAGATCAAGGATCGTTTTTCTAAATGAAGTTTGTTTTCCATCCAGATGCCCGAAATGAATTCATCCACGCCATCGAGTATTATGAGACTTGTGAACCTTTCTTAGGTTATGACTTCTCTTTGGAAGTTCGTTCATCTATTCAAAATATTTGTGATTTCCCAGATGCTTGGCCAATTCTGGATGAACCAATCAGACGGTGTCTGACAAGGCGTTTCCCCTATGGCATTCTGTATTCAATTGAGTCAGACCAGATTCTAATTTTGGCCGTTATGCCTTTGCATCGCCATCCCGATTATTGGAAAAACCGCTTGAGTTAAACCACAAACGATTGGAACCCCAGACCGTGAAATTGATATCTTGGAACGTCAACGGCCTGCGTGCCTGTCTTAAAAAAGGATTCGCCGATTTTGTCGCGGTTGGCGATGCGGATGTCATTTGTTTGCAGGAAGTGCGTGCCTTGCCCGACCAGGTTGATATGGAAATCCCCGGTTACACCATGATCTGGAATCCCGCCCTCAAACGGGGATACAGCGGGACGGCGTTTTTGACCCGCCGCATGCCCCTGGCCGTTTATCCAGGCATGGGGTATGCGGAACACGATACTGAAGGCCGGGTCTTGACCGCCGAATTCGAGGAATATTTTCTGGTAACGGTCTACACACCCAACGCCAAGCGCGAGTTGACCCGGCTGGACTACCGGGAGAATGAATGGGATAGGACTTTCCTGAAATTCGTGCGCAAACTTGAGAAGAAAAAGCCGGTGGTGTTCTGTGGCGATTTGAATGTTTCGCACCGGGAAATCGATTTGGCCAATCCGAAATCGAACCGGGGTAATGCCGGTTTCACCGACGAAGAAAGAGCCGGCTTCGACCGCATGGTCAAAGCCGGCTTCATCGATACCTTTCGCGAGTTCGAAACCGGGCCCGGTCATTACACCTGGTGGAGCAACCGACCGGGAGTTCGCGAACGGAACGTGGGCTGGCGTCTGGACTACTTCCTGATTTCGTCAGTCCTGCGTCCGCGGCTCATCGGCGCTTCCATCCTGGCCGACGTCCTCGGGTCCGACCACTGTCCCATCGTCGTGGAACTTGATTAGTTCTTCATGCGGTGGGCCACCAGGGCCATCATGAACGGGTGCGAGCAAGCGGTAGTCGTCGCCAAACTGGCCCAGGAAATCCAGGGTAAAATACCTCAGTGTCACCGAATAGGGCAGGGTGACAACGCTGCCGATATACGGAATCACCATCAACAACAATCCCAGGCAACAGGTCACCGCTCCGCCAATGAGCAGGGCAAGGCCACCCAGGATACTGATCAACAGATAAAACATACCGCTCAGCACAAAGCTGCCGGGATGCTCCCGAAAGAGCCCCAGGAAATGTGACCAGCCCTGCATGGTGCCGCATCGATTCTTGTGCATGATTGGGACAACAAAAGCAGTCAGAAAATACTCCACATACATTAGGGCCACAAAGAACATGAAGGCGATGGTCCCTGCGAGAATAGCCAGTGGGGCAGTAATTATCCAGCCCACGTCTCCGGCCGCCAAGGGGACAAAAACAGCAAAGCCAAGCAGGGCGAGAAGTCCCAGAATGGTTATGGTCGCCAGAGTGTACACCAATTGCCAAAGAAAAAGTGAGTCGGCCTGGGGTGCAAACTCACTCCAGGGTTGGCTGACTTTGGTTCGATTGTGCACCAGATTGTCCAGAAACATGAATTTACCCCGGCAGCTCAACCACAAAAACAGCAGCAGCAGGAAAAGCCCGACAAACAGGAGGAGCAAGACCAGGCCCATGCCCAACCCCAGCCAGGGCCCGTTAGCAGAATCCATGATACTGCCGAAGGCCTCTTTGAGACTGGAAGACAAATCACCGAGACCCGGGTCTTCAAGGTCAAAATTAATACTATTGTGCCAATTGCTTCCGCTACTGCCACCGCCACTGCTGCCTTCGGCCAGGGATATCAAAAATGCGGAAAACCCCAAAACAAACCAGGCTCCGATGTCGAAGGGTCTGAACAGCAGAATTTTCATGCGCAACCAGGCGCGGGACAGAGGTTCGGAATATCTGATGGTCATATTGTATCCTGTCGCTGTTCCTAAACGCGGGGGAAAGTCGGGAGTAGTGACTTTCATACCCAAGGCGTGAAGTTTTATTCAGATCAGTCTAGAATGCCAGAGAGGGATGGTTCTTTCCAGGTGAAAATCCGATGTCCATGAAAATCGTGGCAGCCTCGTTCTTGGCGGCTCCAATCAAAACAGCCCGGTACCGCAGCCGGTCATTTACTTGTTGTCCAAAGTAATTCTAACCGAGACCGCAAATGGTTCCCCGCTCATCAGGTTGGTGCACAGCCCTTCAACAATCTCAATCTTCAGTTGGTTCTCTCCGTTGGCAAAAGTATAGGTGCCCATGGGAGATTCCGGATCCAGTTGCCCAGTCTTCAGTCCTGGGAATTCCCGACTTTCTTGTCCCATATCCGAGATAAAAATCACTCGCTCCCGGCCCATGACCAGATTCCAGGACGGTTCGTTGCCGACCGCCCAAAAGTCGGCTCCACTGAGCCAGGCTTTGGCCAGAATGGGCTGCAAGCCCGACACCTGGCAGGGGCCCACTCTTTTGCCATCTACTTCCATGATGATGTCTTCGCCTTTGAGCCAAATCATGAGGCGGTCATCAGCATATTTGGTTCCTGATGCGACAGGCACCAGAGCCAGGGGCCGGACCTCGTCGTGGGTGAAGATGGTTGCTCCCAGGTCGGGGCCGTCAAAATGAACCAGGTATCGGTTCCCTCTAGCTCCATCAAAAGAGAACACACGGAAGAGTTCACCTTTGGCTCGGTGTTCCATTGTGTTTCCAGGAACGTTTTCCTTTTGCTTGTCCTGCTGCTTGCCGCAGCCTTGTGTCAAAAAAATGACTGTCAGGATCATAATGGAAATCAGTTTTTGGTACCGCACGTCGGCTCCTAGGTTGGGTTGGTGACACCCCATTCTGCCACGCCACAGAGAATGTGTAAATACCAAGGGGGGCTCCGGGTGTGCTGAGGTAGACATTTTCCATCGCACTCCTGGGCCCGGCCTTTGCTGAATTCCTGATAAGGGGAACAAATCACTGTTTTTCATTGGGTTACGCAAGATTGGGCAGGGAAGATCATGCAGAATGCAAAGTTCGGAAAACAAAATCGATGGTTGTGGAGTATCCTTGCTTGTTTGCTGACGCCTATGGTTATTGTTTCTTTCGCCACCGCCCAGACTGCCATCTCCACTGCCGATACTCTGGACTACACGGTCCAAAAGGGTGATTCCCTCATCAAAATTTGCGGCCTGTACCGAGATCAGACCAACCACTATGCCATCACTGATTTGTTGACCGATATTCGACAAACCAACAATTTGCAAACCAATCTGCTGCGCATTGGCCAAAAACTGAGAATTCCCGTCCTGCCGGTGCTGGACTGTCCCACGGTTCAAACCAACGTTTTCGATGGAGCCGAAATGCGGGGAATCTATTTGACGGGACCCGCCTGTGGTGTTGCATCGGTGCTGCGCCGGGTCGATGGATTCATCGAAGCGGGCGGCAACGCCGTAGTTTTTGACGCCAAGGATATCGACGGGGGCGTTTCTTTTGCCAGCGCCCACGTGCTTGCCGATTGGGGCAAAGGCCGGGCGGCCCCGGTGATTTCATCGCTGAGCGACATGATGTCCCGCTTCGATCGCCGGGAACTGTATGTGGTGGCCCGCATCGCCTTGTTCCTGGATGGAGAGCTGGGCCGGCAGCGGCCGGATCTCGCCCTGCATGATGCCGCTGGAAATCCCTGGAACGAGCGGGGATGCTTTTGGATGGACCCCGCCAATCCCGAGGTGCGGCAATACAATCTGACATTGGCGGCGGAGCTGGCCCGGGCCGGGGTCGATGAAATCCAGTTCGACTATGTGCGTTTCCCCACCAACGGCTGGCAGGAAGACTGGGGCGACAGTGCCGAAGTGGACTTGGGTTTGGTAGCCCAGCGTCGCAGGTCGGTCATTGCCTCGTTCCTGTCCGAAGCCAGCGATACCCTGTCGGCGTATGATGTGCGCATCTCGGCAGACCTTTTTGGAATCATGGCCTGGGGGCGAGTGGAAGATCTGGCCCTTACCGGTCAGCACGTTCCTACTTTTGCCCAGTATGTGGATATCATTTGTCCCATGATTTATCCATCACACTTCGGTCCTGGTTTCGAAGGTCGCAAACGCCCCGGCGACGATCCCGAGTATTTCATCGGCGAAGGCACCCGGCGTTTTGTTGAGTTGGCGGCTGGAGAGGCCGAAATTCGCCCTTGGCTGCAGGCTTTCCCTTATCGAGTGAGCAATTACAACGGCCAATATGTCGCTACCCAAATCACCGCAGCCCGCAAAGCCGGTGGCGATGGTTGGTGTTTGTGGAACCCAGGGTGTCGCTACAGCGTGGCCCTGGCAATCCTGCCGGAACTGTGCCCCACCCAACCTATGGATCCTGTTTTACCTGTCAACCCGGTATTGGTGGCAAAAGGCGGGGAACCAATTTCATTGAAAACTCCACCGGTCTCCCTCAAACCGGCAGCCCTGATGGGATCCATGGTTTCAGAACGACAAATCCTGGAACAAAATCAGAATCCCGGCAAAACACAGTAATTTCCCATGGCATCAGCTCGCAGTGGCGGTTAGATTTGGAGGAAGATACCATCCGGGATTTCCGCCAAAGGACTGAGCCAATGTCTTTCAGCAAAATTGCCAATTCCATAGGCGCTTCCGCTACCTTGAAACTTAACGCCGAGGCAGGACGCATGCGCGCCGCCGGGCAACCGGTCATTCATCTCGGTGGTGGGGAGCCCAAGAGCAAAGCGCCGCAATCGGCCATTGAGGCCGGCATTGAGATGCTGCGCAGTGGTGAAATTCGCTATACTCCCGCGTCCGGCACGTTGGCCATGAAGGACGCCATCATCAACTACACCGCCAATTACTATGGCCGCCAGGTGGAGCGGGCCAATGTCATTGCCTCCGCTGGAGCCAAACAAGCCATCATGGTGGCCTTGATGGCACTGGTTGATCCCGGCGATGAAGTGGTTTATCCGGTTCCCTATTGGGTGAGCTACCCGGAGATGGTGCGCCTGGCGGGGGGCAATCCAGTGGCAGTGTACGCTGCCGATGGGTCTTTCCAACCCACGGTCCAGGAGATGATCGACGCCTTCGGCCCACGCACCAAAGCGGTGTTGCTCAACAGTCCAAACAACCCCAGCGGACGGGTTTTTGACCGTGATTTCCTGACGGGTCTCATGGAGCATTGCCAGCAGCAGGGTGTCTTTTTGTTGATGGATGACATCTATCACCGTCTTGTTTTCGATGGTCGCATACCGGTGCCCTGTTACGATTGCACGGATTTGTCTGTGGACGATGCCAACCTGTTGGTGCTCAACGGAGTCTCCAAACAATACGCCATGACCGGCTTCCGCATTGGTTGGGCGGTGGGGCCCCGGGATCTGATCAAAGTCATGAGCAACATCCAGTCGCACCAATCGGGAAATCCCTGCAGCTTGTCCCAGCAGGCAGCCGTTGCCGCCCTTGAAGGCGCTCAGGGATCGGTGAGTCGACTGGGCCAGGAACTGGAAAATAATCGTGATGAACTGGTGAGCCTCTTACGGGAAATCCCCGGCCTTAATGTGAACAGTCCCGAAGGCACCTTTTATTGCTTCTGTAATTTCAGCGCATTTGATGAAAATTCCACTCGCCTGGCAGCTTTTCTTTTGGAAAAAGTTCAGGTGGTCACCGTACCCGGCATTGAATTCGGAATGGAAGGATTTTTGCGGTTGAGCTATTGCGGAGATATTGAAGATGTGCGTGAGGGCGTTCGCCGCATCAAATGGATTCTCGATGAGGCGGGGTCCAATGAGCTGAAGGTGGGCGACACCGTTTTCACTCGCTGAGGGGACCATCGTGAATTTTCCCCCTGAGATTTCCCCGAAAATCCTGACCCTGGTTAGCCGCTTGCAGGAAGAAGTCAGCCGTCGGGCCGAAAAAATTTCGGATAGGCTGGACCCTCTCCTGGTTTGCCGCCGTGGTTGCCACGATTGCTGCGTGGACAACATCTCGGTTTTCCCGGTGGAGGCGGAAGTTATTCGTCACCACTGCCACTCCCTGTTGACATTCGACCAACCCCATCCCAAGGGAAAGTGTGCCTTCCTGGATACCGGCGGGGCTTGCAGGATTTATCCCTGGCGGCCTTATGTGTGCCGAACCCAGGGGTTGCCGTTGCAATGGCTGGAGCGGGACGATGGCGGAGCGGAAATTGAGGTGCGCGATATTTGTCCCTTGAACCTCATTGAGTTAGCGAAACAGGAAGTAGACCTGGTTGGTGTTGCATCCGACAACTGCTGGACTCTAGGGGATGTGGAAAGCGCCTTGGCCGGATTGCAGGTTCAAGCCCTGGGCGGTTTTCAGGAGACCCTGCCAAGGGTTTTTCTGCGTGATCTGTTTCAATAATATCATACAAAATTAATAGGAAATAACTCCTTAATTGATAAGGGGTTAAGAAGATAATATTTGGACTTCACAGATCTGTTGATTAATGTTGTGACAAATGCATGACTTTTCTCCGAGAGGATTGATGCCATGCATGTACATTCCATCCGGTTGCATCATTGTGCTGTGGCTCATCGGAGAGAGGTACCAGGAAATGTTCCGTCGGCTGTTTTTCTACATGGCTCTGCTTCTTGTGTTTGGATCACCCGATCTGGTGCTCGCCGACGATTTTCCCGATTGGATCTGTGCTGATTGTCACTCCAATACGGGAGGCGAACCCACCGAGGTGGATCACTCCCATTTGGGGGGCAGCATGCATGAGGATCTGGACTGCACCGACTGCCACAGCGACATCACCCAACTGCCTCACAAAGATTCCCTGGCCGTTGTGGATTGCTCGGAATGTCACGAAGAAGTGTCCGCCGAATATGTGCAGCATGGTCGGGGAGTTGTTGGTATCAGCGTGCACGTTCCCTCTTGCAAAAATTGCCACGGAACGCACCAGATTCTTCCCACCACTGATGTGAACTCCCTTGTCCATCCTTCCAACCTGCCGGTTACCTGTGGTGTTTGCCATGAGGATCAGGATTTGTTGAAGGAGATGGGGATCAAGTTCAAGCACCCCATTGAGGTATACCAGAAGGGCGTTCATGGCCAGGCTACGGCCGGGGGCAAGGACACGGCGGCATCCTGCAACGATTGCCACTCCACCAGCGGTAATGCCCATCGCATATTGCCTCCAGGAAATATTGAATCGACCATCAACTACTTCAACATTTCCAAGACCTGCGGCACCTGTCACAGCACCATTCAGAGTGAATACGAAGAGGGAATTCACGGTGAACTTGTTTCTCGTGGTGAAGTGGATGCTCCCACCTGCACCCAATGTCACGGTGAACACGGAATCCTGGCCACCGATGATCCCCGGTCGCCGGTCAGTCCCTTCCGGGTGGCCGAAGCCACCTGCACGCCTTGTCACGATTCGGCCAAGCTGAATGAGAAATACGATCTGCCTTCGGGTCGTCTGCAATCGTATGTGGATTCCTACCATGGGTTGAAGAGCCGGACCGGGGATAAAACCGTTGCCAATTGCTCTTCCTGCCATATGCCTCACTTGGTATTGCCGTCGGATAACCCCAAGTCGTCTGTCAATCCAAACAACCTGTTGAAAACCTGTGGTGGCTGCCATGTGGGAATGTCGGCCGAAACAGCGTCCAAAACCAAGATCCATGCTTCCCTTGCCGGCCATGAAACTGGTTGGCCTTATTATATAAAAATCATTTACCAAATCCTGATCTTTGGAGTCATCGGTGGCATGGCCGGTTACTGCCTGTTGGATTATTTGCGACAGGTGCGCAACCTCTTGCGCAAAGAACAGGTCCGGCGCATGGAAGCCGACGAAGTGGTGCAACACACCGTTCTGGCCATCAGTTTCTCCGTACTCGTTGTGACCGGGTTCAGCCTACGCTTCTACGATGCCTGGTGGGCCAAGATGATCTTCGGGCACGAAGGTGGCGCGGCAGTGCGTGGGCTCATTCACCGTGGCGCCGCTGTTGTCATGACCCTGGGGTCCGTGTGGCATCTCTTCTACCTGTTCACTCTCAAGGGCCGGATCTTCTTCAAGGACATGTCCCTCGGGATTCTCGATGCGAAACAATTCTACGGCATGATGCTGTACAATCTGGGTCGCAGTGATCGTCATCCGCAAATGCGTCGCTTCTCCTTCGTGGAAAAAGCAGAGTACTGGGCCTTGATCTGGGGCACCATCGTGATGGCAATCACGGGATTTGCCATGTGGTTTGAACCCTACATTGTGGAAAACCTTGGCAAGGGAGTCCTTGAGGTCTTCCTGGTGATTCACTATTACGAGGCATGGCTGGCCTTCCTGGCCATTCTGGTCTGGCACATGTACGGGGTGATCTTCAACCCTCACCTGTATCCCATGAACCCCTCGTGGCTGACTGGCAAGATGCCGCGGGAAATGTTCGAGACCGAGCATCCTGCGGCGAAGTCGCCAGGCAACGTGGATAAAGCCAAACGATTGGGTCTGGAGAGAGACGTCTAGCCTTCTGGCCGGTCGAGTATCCAACCTGCTCCCTTCCGGGGGCAGGTTTTTTGTTTGTTGGAGCCTGGGAGCGTATCGAGAAACCCGGAAATCAGTCAATATTTCAGCAAGTCGGCCGAACCAAAGGATGAGATAAAGTATCCTTGTCCTTTGGAGAAGACCATGGCCTTCGTTGAAACACTTATTTTTGGAACCCCTGTCGGCAGCCCCGGTTCAGCCCCGGAAATTCTCGGGCGTTCAAACGGGATCAACCAGGATCTGGCAGAAGAAATTGTCCGGTTGTGCACGGGATGGGGACAACCACCGTCGGGGGAGAATCCACGGCCGGTTTTCATGTCGTTTCCCTTGAAGTCAAGAAGCAGCAGGGCATCCAGTGGCGCCAATGTCGTGATCAAGGTGGAAGCGGGAACCCATCTCAGTTTCCAGGCGGTGGTAATTGCCGGATCAGACTATGCAGCCTTTGGCTACAATCCCTTTGCCCTTGCCGAAGCGGGAGCGTTTCCTGCCTGGGATCCGATGGCCATTACCGGCCGCCGAACCCTGAATCCCAACTCGGGTCCACTTCTTGTTAACCCTCCGCCATCATCTGAAGATGTGGGACTGATCGACGAGGCCCTTCACCAGATCCTGGCCTCCCATAAATTGTATCTGCCCATTGAACAAGCCTCCGACGATAGCGATCGTTGTTTGGCTCTGCTGTTGGAAGTGATCCCGGAAGCACTGAAGAAACAGTTGCGTTTTGCCTCCTTCGCACCGAGTCCGGCCAACAACTACCATCTGGCTGCCACCACCACCGAGGGGTGTGAATTTTCCGGATGGAAACGCCTGATGATGACATTGGTGGGTGGAGCCTTGTCTGAGAATCTGGAGAAATATGTCAAAAAAGTCAGGGATTGTCTGGCTTTTGGCGACGTCGGAGTATTGTGGGCAGAGAACAGGCAGTTAACCCTCGGGGCAAAACCAAAAGATCCAGGAAACACGGCCATTCCCCGTTCCCGGACGGCATCGGTGAACCAAGTGATTCCTGCGGCGGCGACAACCGTTGCAAGCTCCGGTCCAAAGAGCCATCCCCAGGTCGGACTTTCGTCGCCCAGGTCAACTATCAGGGAAAAATCACCCAGGGAAGTTCCTCAACTGGCGCACTTGCGAGGTGGACGCCGTCAACTTTCCGGAGCGGTTGTGGCTTTGCTTGTCCTGGTCCTGACAGTAGGTGGTGGGTGGACCTATTTGGAATTTTTCCATGGCGGCGGCATCCTCTGGCAGAATTTGATTTCCTGGCATTGGTTTGCTGGTGACCAGACCGAAACCCGGGTGGCTTCTCTTCTGGAGGTGCCCAATGTTGGGGCTGTTTACAACAAGCAAGTCACGAGAATTCATCTGGGGGGAATGATCCTGGGTTTGAACTCGGAAACGGACCAGCGCCGCGGTTTGGTTCAGTTGAAAAGTGAAGCCGCAGTTCCCTTGTTGCAGCAGGTGGATTTGTTCCTGGAATTGGCTGCTGGTGGAATCAGGCAGGGGAAACGGCCGGACCGGGAAAGTGAACGTTTGCGCTCTCTGACGGTTCAAGGGCAGGGTCTGGCTGTGGAATTGGATCGCCTTGAACTGGCTTGGCACAGCTTGTCCCTGGCAGTGAACTGGCGGGATTTGGGAAGTTTGTCCGACTCCGCCGTATTTGCTCGCCGGGACTCCCTGCAAAAAGTATCGGCTGCTTCCCTGCGTGTTGCCGCCGGTGACATGAAATTTGGGCATCGGCGGAAAAGATTGCTCTATTCCCTGGAGCAGACCAAAGGCATGAGGCAGTTGCTTTCACTTTTCCAGGCCAACCAATGGTCAGATCAGTGGGGCAAGCAATTGTATGGGGCTGCGGAGGCCGTATCGCCTTCGGCAAGTCCAATGACCAGGGCCTACCGGAACAGCGCTTTTTCCCTGGTCCGTCTGAAAAATGCCGAACATCTGCCTGCTTTTGAAGCCGGGGCGTTTGCTGACCAGGTGAAAAAAGGAATTTGGCTCTGTCCGGAAGTGGCAGACATTTTGCCTGGATTGCGCAAACAGGTGGGTAAATTTGGCCACAACGACGCGCCACCTCTGTTGGCAGGCACTCTGGCTCTGTACAAGATTCTGGAGGACCCGGAGCCCACCGTGGGTGATCTGGCAGTGGGGAATATTGCCATGGAGCAAATGCATGATAACGCCGCAGTGCGGTTTGATCCCGCCGCATATGAAAATTATCTGCAACGATTGCGATATCAGGCCCTGCAGGAATGTGTTCGGATGGGGAAGTCGTGTTCGGCCCTTGGTGATGAAGATGCCTTGGCCAATCTGGAATCATTTGCCCAGATCAAATCCCAAGGCCTGAACGGGGATGAGTGGGCCGCCTGGTCCGATCAGCAGAATGATCCTTTCCTGAAAAGATGGGCCCATTATGAAACTGGCAGGGTCCAACAGATCCTTCAGGCCAAGATGTATGAATTTGATGGCATTTGGCAAGTTGTGTGGACTCAGGTGGAGCAGCTAAGGGTCTTGGCATCACAAGGCGAGGACTGGTCGGCGAAATGGGTGTCGCTGGACAAGGAACTGAATGCAGGGTTGGCCGCAGGCAAGGCTTTGGCGGGCCAGGGGGCCTTTGTTTCCCGGCGAATCGAAGATCTGCAAAACCTCCGGGGTTCATTGGATAAATCCCGTCCATTGGACCTGGGGGCGGTGACTGTTCGTTTGGATCAGGATCGTTTGAAAAACCCCGTCGAAGTATTTTTTGAATTCCGAATTCTTCCCCAGGGCAGGATCCAGCGCAGTCAACCATTTACCATCGGCCCGGCTGCACCCGCAGGCAGTGGCTGGGTTGGAACCGTTGTTTTGGATAGAAAATCCAATCTGGCTTGCTGGGCAGGATTTCAGGGTTCAGTGCGTATGGTGAATGGTGGTCGCAAATTGTTGACGGTGGATTACCCCTCGTTGGGTGACGGTGTTGGGCCCGGTGCCCTGATCAGGCCCAGATCTGTCCCGGGTGGAAGCCTGAGCATAAAAACAGGCGACAGCTGGTGGCGCGACCTCCAGTTGCCGGACCAATCCGATGGAGCAGGGGCCTCGTAAATAAGTGGAAACCTTATTCTGTGTTTCCTCGTAGAAAGGGGACGGAAATTATCCGTCCCCTCTATTTTGGACCGGAGGCCCTCATGAAAAATCCAACCAAACCGACTTTTTCCACCATGTTGGCCCTGGTCCTGTTGACCTTGGCAGCTACCGGGGTCCTTGCCGATGACAAAATAACCTTTAAAAACGGCCAGGTGACCATAGAAAGCCAGGACAACGAAAAGCTGATCGTTCTGAACACCGATGGCATGCAAGACATGATTTCGGAAATCCTTCACGAAGCCATGGATGACATGAACGATGTCATGGCCGAGTTGGACGATATGCAGCTGGAAATTCGCCTGGGTGAAGACAACCAGCTGAGCGTTGAAACCGATAATCAAATGTGGGAAATGAATCTGGACCTGATCTTCAGGGAAATCGGCACGGCTCTGGAAACGGCCTTCGAGGAAATTGATACGGACGGCTGGACTGCCCATGAACGTTGGGAAATTGATACCACCGACGACGATTTCAGCGATGAAGACCTGGTTGAGGAATTGGATCGTCTGAAAGACGAATTGCGAAAACTCCAAAAGGAAATGGAAGCCCTGAAGGAGCTCTAGAACTCCCCGCCACAAACCAGGCTATCCCCCTGAGGCACCACACATACGGCCTCCCCCTTGGCCTTAGGTGTCGCGAGGGGTTTTTTTTTGAGAATTTACCGCCGGGTGTCAATCAACCCAAGGATTTCATCCGTCTCGGGAAAACGATCTTCGGCTTTCTTGGAAAAGACCAGATCTCCATCGATTTCCACTTCAAAAACTCCGCCACCCGAAGCGATGAGTTCACTTTCCTGGCCACAATGTTTTTTGATGGCGGCCGCCAGACTGATGGCCGTTGGTTTATAGTTTCAAACCTGGCAGTATTCGATGCTGATGCGCATGTCGCTCCTAAAACTTTATCAGGGGCTTCGGCCAGGCTTTCAGGGTGTCTTCAAAGGACTCGGGATCGAATTCATTGATGTGCACCACGGAGCTTTCGCCGCCACCGAGAATGATGTTGCTGATTTTATCCTGGATGCCGTTGGATTGGTCTTCCAGGAGATTTCTCCCAATATACCAGGTTTCGAATATTCTGCGACCAATCACGCTGTGCAGGGTGATGCCGTTGACGATCAGCCGATCGAAGGCCTGGATGTGGAAGTTGCCCTGTTTCAAACCGAACAGGATGACTTCGCCACCGCGACGAGTGGATTGGATTGCGTTGTTCACGCTGCTGTTGAAGCCGGCCATTTCCATGGAAACATCCGCTCCGATGCCGCCAAAGGCCTGGCGAACCTCCGCGACCAGGGCTTTGTCGGCGCTCCAGGCGTGGGGGGCCGATCTGGTGAGGTCGAGCTGGATGACATCGTCGGCACCCAGCTGTTTGGCCATCTGCACGTTGGCTGGATTCGGTTCAATGCCGATGACTCTGGTGGCGCCGAGGGCCCGGGCAACCATGATCACAAAAAGGCCGATGGTGCCGCAGCCGAACACGGCCACGGATTTTCCACGCAGATCGGCAGTGGTGCAGGCATGAACTGCGTTGCCGAATGGTTCCTGAAGAGCGGCCACCCTCATTTTGATTTTGCGGGGATCGGTGGGCCACAAAACATTGGCCGGCAGCTTGAGGTATTCGGCAAAACAGCCGTCTCGACCGATGCCGATGATCACATCCTGACTGCAGATGTGGGTCTGACCAATGCGGCACTGGTAGCAGTTGCCACAAATGATATGACTTTCAGTGGAGACGATGTTCTTGGGTAGGTACCCATATCGGGAGGTGACCTTGGAACCAACCCCGACAATCTCCCCGACCATTTCATGGCCGATGATGCGGGTGGTGCTCTTTTGCTTCTTGAGGCTGTCGAAGATCATGCCCTTGAAAGCGGTGCGATTCCATATGCCCCGGTCGCTGCCGCAAAAACCGGCGTAGACAACCTTGACCAGGACATTTTCCGAGTCCTGAGGATCCTTCTGCTCATCCAGGACAGGGGTGGGCATTTCCCGCATTTGGAAGCCGCGGGTTTTGTCCCAGGGCATGCTCGACTTGTCGTAGACAAGGCATTTCATCATCTGCGCGGCCACGATGCAACCTCCGCGTCCGGAAATTCTGGACGAAGAAAAAGGACCAGCCGCCATCGGGCGGTCCCGGACGGAACCATGGTGATGGCCGACGTATCAATTTGGTCGGTGGTTCGAATCCGGATCGCCCGAATGGAAGTCCGTATCCCATTCGTCCCACGTCTTCCTTGAAGAATGTGACTGATTCTCTTCCTCGGCAAGAAGATCATCCAGGGAAACCATTTCGGGTTCGTGGGGCTCTTCGTAGTCAGGGATATCAGGAGCAGTTGCCGGGGCCCCTCCCAACTCGGCAAGGAAGCGGGTTAAATCGCCCAAACCATCCAAACTTTCAGTCGAAGCACGACTTTCCTTGCTGAACGATGAATCGGAAACAATTTCCTGGGTAGTTTTCAAGGGTCTGAAGGAATGATCCTCAGGAAAGTTGTTGCCATCCAGAAAACGTTGCACCAGTTCATCCGCCAGGTCGAAATAGGCGCGGCTGCCTTTGCTGCGGCGGTCGTAGATCACGGTGGGTTTAGCCTTCAGGGCCATTTCACTGAGGCGGGTGTTGCGGGGGATCCCTACCTTGAACATCCACTGGCCGAAATCTTCGTCAACACGGGCTGCCACGTGACGGCCCATGCGGGTTTGGCTGCTGGACATGGTCAGGAAGAGGCCTTCCAGGGCCAGGGGCATGACCAGGGTGGTGGTGGGGCTCTGGTCTTCATCCTGATTGGGAGTATTCGGAAAAAATCTATTTCGGAAGGTATCAACAAACTCCAGCAAGGATTCCACTGATCCGCGGCAAAGTTCTTCTGCCTGCACGGGAACCAGATAACTGTCGGAAGCCAGCAGGGCGGCCTGGGTCGCTGCCCCCAGACTGGGCGGGCAATCGATGAGGATGGTATCGTAAAGGTTGCGAGCGCGGTCGATTTCAGCAGCGAACAGATCCGCTTTCAGGGTCATGTTTTCCAGATAGAGTTCTTCTTCTTCCAGGGAGGATATGTTGGGGGAGAGGAAGAAGAGTCCATCGAGAGACGATGGCTGGGCCAGATCCGTCAGGGAACCATGACCTGCAAAAACCTGATTGAGTCCCGATACGAGGTCATCGGATCCTTCAGCCAGGGTACGGCATATTCCACAATGGGGGTCGGTGCCCACGATCAGCACGTTGTGACCGGACAGGGCCAAGGCCGCACCCAGATTAACAGCCGATGTGGTTTTCCCCACACCACCCTTGCGGCTGACCAGGCTGATGACCCGGCCTTCCACGGTGTTCCAGGGAGTGCGTCGTTTGGGGGCGGCCTGGGGTTCAGCCCCCGGGACTAGAGTATCGTCCATGATGTTTCTCCTTGATGTCTGTCGCAACAATACAATGAAGTGAGGAAAAAATACCCTACCCAAGGGGAGCTGATCAAGGAAAAAACCACCCATTCAGGTTCATTTGCCCTGAATTTGTTGTTTTGATCAAGTCATTTTGGGCATAGCCGCAGCAGTTTTTCCACAAAACCAATGGCGCCGGTAAAGACATCTCCAATGTTGTCGGCCAGCATGTAGGCCGGAGTGGTGACCATGAGGTTGGTTTGGTCCACCACCGTTTCAGCTACTTGGCAATTTTTGTGATTGGCACCCATGTTCTGCACCAGGGTGGCGGTGGCCGGGTCGTTGCCTATGGTCAATTCCGGGTGCAGGTCGGAACCGAAAATCCTGGCCAGGATGACCGGGGCGATGCACATGGCGCCAATGGGTTTGCCTATGGTGTTGGCTTCCCGCAAAAATGCTTCCACTTCCGGATGCACCGTGCACTGGTCGCCTTCGGTGGCGAAGTTGCAAAGGTTTTTGGCGGCGCCAAAACCGCCCGGCAGAACGATGGCATCGAATTCAAGGGGATCGAGGTCGGCCAGGGGTTTGATTTCGCCACGCATGAGGCGGGCTGATTCGGTCAGGATGTCGCGGCTCTCTCCGGCCGCAGGTTCGCCCGCCAGGTGGTTGATGACGTGCATCTGTGGGCCACTGGGGGCGCAGGCGGTAATCTGGGCATCGGCACGATGCAAGGCCAACAGGGCCGCGCAAACTTCGTGGATTTCCGACCCGTCGTAAACACCGCACCCGCTGAGTATGAAGGCAACCTTCTTCATCTTTCATTTCCTTTCCATGGGGGAGTACCGACGAGTCACCTCTTTTGGGAGGTAGTTCTGACCCTTTGCTTGTATCGCCTGGGGAGAAAAATGTCAACCATGGTCCAGCAATGGTCCAGCAATGGTCCAGCAATTTGCACTGGATTCCTTTATTTCCTCGCCCAACCCTTTTAAGTTTAACGCCTGAGGGGAACGGGCGCCAAAATCAAGGGAATGGAATCCAACAGGGAGAGGCACCATGACGGGAAAGATCGCAGTGGGTGGAATCACCAGAACCGACAATCTGGTTTTGATCCGCATTCTGGGGGCTTCGGCCGGGCACAGTCTTTCAGGCCGGGCTCTGAGCGCACTGGGGAACAAAGGCATCAACGTTGCCTGCGTCACTTCGTTCATGGACAAGGACGGTCTCAACAACATCTGCTTTGCCGTGGGTTTAGATGATCTCGATCAGACCCTGGGCCTTTTGCAAAGCCTCGAAGACCATATCCAGGCCCGCAGCATCGAATACGAGCGCCGTTGCAGCGCCGTTTCCATTTACGGTCCCCATTTTGCCGAACGGCCCGCCATTGCCGGCAGGGTGTTCGACTCCATGGGGGATGCCGAAGTGGAAATCCTGATGATCAGCACCTCTTTTGCCACGGTCTCATTTGTGACCCATGAAGATCAGGCGATCCAGGCTGTGACCAAGCTGAACGACGTTTTTCTCGTCCCCTAACGAACCAGTGTCATTTTGCTGACCAAAGATTCTCCCTTGGTTTTCAATCGGAAGAAATACACGCCACTACTTGCACTTCGACCAAACGAATCCTTGCCGTCCCATACAATTTCATGACGACCAGCCGGCAGCACATCCATACCGAATGACCGCACCTTCTGCCCCCTCACATTGAAGATGGCAATTTCCGCCATGCCTTCTTGGGCCAGTTCAAACTTTACGGTGGTGCGCGGATTGAAAGGGTTGGGCATATTGCCAAGAATCCGAGTCACGGCCGGAATATTGTCATCGGCTGCTGACAATCCTGCCCCAACCTGCATATTGATTCCCCAGGTATGCCAGGTGCCCATGGCTCCCCAACCCGTGTCCGCCACCTTCATCTGCCAAATGCCCAGGGCCGACTCACCAAGGAAATCAGCCAGTTCGCCAGGGCCATCGACGATGAGGTTTTGGGGCCAGTTGCCAATCAGGTCATCCGACAAATCGCCGGTGTTGTCATGCAAGCGAACTGTGGTTCCCGAAGGACTGGTCAAACTGACCTCAAGATGGCCGATGGATGGATGAGTAATATTGATATCGATGTTGATAGCCTGCACCAGTCCCGGCTCCAGCACCTGGATTTCACGAACAATACCGGCGCCGTCGTTGTCCGGAATGGGCATTTCGGGAGAATCCGTTAACTGCACCAGCACGGTGGGCGACAATGTCAACTGCAGGCCGGACAAATCCTGGTCCGCGGCCAATACAACGGTCAGGCTTTCAGTTCCATAACCCTCAAGGGAAGCGGTGAGGGTGTAGGTGCTGCCGTGAAGACCATCAAGCAGGAAATGGCCGCCGGAACCCGTAACCATGCTGTGGTCGTCATCAACTTGGACCACAACGCCGGAAGCATCGAGCGAATCAGCCAGCGTGATCGTTCCGCTGAGTGAAGAATTGCCCGGAGCTTCGCGGCTCAGCAGATAAGCCAGGCTGTTTTCAAGAAGGGGCCGGGCTTGGTTTTCGGGCAGGTACCCCAGATCGATGCTCATGAAAACGATTTGCCCGGCTTCCACACCGGTGTTGTTATCATGCAGGACCACCCCGCCACGACTGCTGAAGTAAAGGGACGACATGATCAGCATGCTGTCCTGGTCCGGTGTTACAACATCGCTTGCTCCGTAATCATTTGGGTTGGGTGACATGTCCAGTTCCATCACATCGGGAAGGGGATTGGGTCGGGTTCTGAATGAATGCCTTTCGTTCCCTGCGCTGGCAATCATGGGCCCGACAAAGTCGCCAAAAAACTCCGACGAACGAAGCACTGATGTGGCAAACTCAATGTATTGGGATTCATAAAAACAGGTTGCCGCCAGTTCGCCTCCTTCAACGAGAATTTTTCCGCCGTTGTCGGCAAAATTGATCAAATTGGCTCGCAGAAGCGAACTCCCGACAGGGTAATAATTGTTGCCACAGGTCAGGAAAACGGCATCGGCCGCTTCAAGATGAGCCCCAGTGACCGCATTCGAATCTATGACTTCGATGACGTATCCCGCATCGGTGAGCCATAGATCGAAATCTGCCGTCAGGTTCCTGGAGCCATCCTTATCCTTGCCTGATTCCAGGTCATCGATAATCAAGACCAGACCCAGATTTTCCAGGATTCTGACCTCATGGGGCCCGCTGGTGGTGGTATTGGGAGTGCCGGCAATATCAATGGCCCGCACTTCATAGGAGATGATATCGCCCACGGCAATCTGCGATAATTCCAAGGGGAATTGCAGTTGCCAGGCCTGGCCGACTTGAATAAAAAGTACCGGACCCTGGACCATTCCGCCATTTACGGAGAATTCCAATTCAACCCTGTCAATGCCATGCTCATCGGCAGCTTCGGCCATCAGAACAGGAGGCCAATTCCCGAGGGTTTGGTCGATCAGGGCCATGTGGAAGAGATAGGGATCGGTTGTATCGACACCGACTTCAAAGGACCATGGATTGCTTGATCCATTGTGTGGGGTGGTGATCACATATTCGTTTTCATCGCCCGCCTCCAGGTAATATTCAATCTGTCCTCCCATATTGGCACCCGGAATGAGACCCATGAATTGGTTCCCGCCCTGGGAGGTCAGGGACTCCCGCTACCAATTGCCGCCATCAAGGCGCCAGTAAAGAAACAGGGTACTGTTATCCAGCAGGGCGCGGTCGGTAATAGTGGACACAATCTCATAGGGGCCTACGGTGTTCTCGGTATTGGGCAACGGTTCGTGGGTAATTGTGGGACCCCAGTAACTCATGGCTGCCACTGCATCGATGATTCCCCAGCCCATATCATTGTCCGGGTCCCTGTTCTGGCTGGCGCCTTCCCTCAAGGCGTCGCGAATCTGCATGGGGGTGAGGGTTGGAATTCGCTCCAGCATCAGGGTGGCCACTCCAGCCACCTGGGGAGCGGCAAAGCTGGTTCCGCTGACACTCATGAAAGAGTGGTCGTCGAAATAGGCCGCCACGCGGTTGCCCACCCCAAGGGCGCAAACATCTGGTTTGATCCGGCCATCATAAGTTGGTCCGGGGGAACTGAAACTGGCAACTGTTCCGGAGAAATCAACAGCACCCACCGCCACGACGCTGTCGCCGTCGGCAGGGGCGGTGAGGTAACCCCATTCGGGATTGTTGCGTTCGTTGCCCGCGCTGGTGAAAACAGACATCCCCCAACCAACAGCCATATCGGCGGCTCGGGTGATCAAAGCCGTATTTCCATCCAGATCGCTGTAGTCGTACCAGTAATAGTAACCAAGACTTGAGGTAACCAAATCGGCACCCAGAGACTCCACCCATTCCACCGCCGCCACCCAGTTGTCTTCCTCAATGGGAGTTTCATCGCCAGTGTCTTCGGTCATGGCCAAAATCGTCGACGCACCGTAGGCGGTCCCAATAAGGTTGCCTTGACTGAAGCCCATGATGGTGGAAAGGACTTGGGAACCATGGCGGTTTTGCCATTCATGATCTCCTGGTTCCCATTCGACGTTGTCATCATCGTGCACGAAATCCCATTGGGCAAGGATAGGTATATTTTGCAGGCTTTCGTGGGAAAGCGTGAATCCCGCGTCAAGAACTGCCACCACGACACCATCACCGGTCAGGCCCAAATCGTGGACTGGTGGCAGATTGATCAGCTCCGCAGCTATCAAACTGGCCCCATAATTGAGATTCCAGCGTTCTTCTTCAGCATTTTTGTCGTTTTCAGGCAATTCGATTTCACTTTCCGGGAAAACCGGAGGGATGGAGCGAAGGAATTGAGCCACCAAATCAACACTTTTGACGTAGGGAAGGTTGGATATTTCCCTGATCTGTTCATTCGTTGCGTTGAAGCTGCCGGCGTTGAACCAGCGGGAAATACGTCGGGGTTGGGCCCCGGTGGCCTCTACGCCTGACAGGTATAGGGTCGAGAGAGGCAAATCGCGGCCATCGATCACCGGTTGACCGGCATCCAGAACCCGCAAGCGCCGAGTCAGTGTTTTTTGAGGCAAAATGGCCTCCTGGGCGGCCAAGGCAGCCGCCATATCCTTTTCAGCAATACCTTTATCATGAAATTTCACCCAAACGCCCAGGGTGGGCGCATCGGATTGGGACATGGCCCGTTCCAGAACATGGGAAATTTCACCTGCCTGCGCCAAGGCCGGAACCAACAGGATAATCAGGATAAACAGGCCGACTGACTTCATTTGCTAATCCTCCTAGGGATTGGAACCTGTTTCGAAAAGCCGAATCAGGATGATGGAGGAATGATAAAGGATACAAATTTTTGCCGCTAACGTACCCGTTACCATTACTGTCTCAGGTGTTCCAAATGAGCTTTTTTGTCCTTTTGACGATTTTGGACCAGATGGAACACGCCATGGAACATCAGCACAAAACTAAGGGGTAGGGTCGTTAGCGAAGAGATGGGGCATTATAGTATTATTTCCCTGTTGATACGCCGCCCTACCCGAATTCCCGGATTAAGGCCGCAAACCCTAAATTGCCCAGGGAGAAGAAAATGAAAACCCAAATGACAAAGCTCAGCCTGATCGCTCTCGCCATGACCATGTTTCTGGCAACTTCAGCCGGTGCAATCGTCCTGTTGGACCAGTCCGACTACGACGCCGGCGTCCCAGGATTCCTGAATGCTGTAGCCGGAGGTCCTCCGTTTGGTGGTACCAGCTATTCTGTCAATGACATTACCGTTGATGGTACGGGATGGGTCATTACCGATATATCGACCTACTACAATGGTACTGGTTTCTTCGAGTCAGTTTCCGAAGGTTACTTGAACATTTCCCCCAAGACCGGTGACCTACCCACCGAAGACCCCAACAACGACGTATTGGTTGCCCTGACACTTACTCTTGTTGCCCCTGATACCTACGAAGTTACCGCCAGTGGTTTGAACATCGAACTGGAACCCGGTGAGTACTGGATTGGTGTGACTCCCATTGCCGGTGATCTTTACGATGGAATCCACATGGCATCCGCCACCCTGTTCGGTGCAGCCACTCCCAGTTTCGACCCCAATGGTTTCCCCTCTCCCATGTGGACAGTCTGGAACCCGGGTGTTGATGCTTCCATACTCATCATCGGTCTGGACGACGTTGTCGCTACCGAAGACATGACCTTGGATGCAGTGAAATCCCTCTACCGCTAGTTTCAATCAGAGCCGGCCGACCATAAAAGTGTCGGCCGGCACTAAGAACCCAAACCAACAATCTCTGTTAACGACGGGAGTCGAAACAATGAAAACCAAGAAACAGATCACCCTGGTCATGCTTTTGGCCCTTCTACTGGCTGGCACGACGGCCCAGGGACAGGTCTCCCTGGAATTCATCTGCGAAGGTGCCGCCACCGGGATCTCCCACGATGGGTCCGTGGTTGTTGGCAATTCCAGTGGTGTTTACGAAACATTCCGTTGGACCAGGGCAACAGGAATCCAGTATCTTGGCCGGGCAACCACTCCCGTTTTCGGTACCGGAGCAGGGGGACCGGATGTTTCGGATGACGGCCAGTTCGTTTCAGCAACAATCCTGGGCGAAGACGAGACCTACGGAACCATCGGGCGCTGGTCCGAGGCCTTGGGATGGGAAGAAGCCATGCCCCCCACCCTACCCGATGGCGGCATAATGTCGGATTTCTATGGCTCAAGCTGGGGAATATCCGACGACGGATCCACCCTGGTTGGCCTTTACTGGCGCCCCGGGGCTTCCGATGGAGGTGCTAATGGGATAGCTTGGAACGATGAGACAGGGTTGGCCGGCCTCGGCTCCACCGGCGGTAACAGCCGAGCCAATGATGCCAACTCCGACGGTAGCGTCATTGTTGGTTGGGATGAAGCTCCTTTTGGTTTTTGGCAGCCAACAGTATGGGAAAATGGTGTATTGACCCATTTGGCCGAGCCCGAAGCCTGGTGTATGGCCGACGGCATCACACCCGACGGAAACATGATTGTCGGTTCTTCAGCAGTTGCCGAAACCAATTGGTTGCGCGAAGCAGCCGTCTGGATCCGCAACGGCGACAGTTGGGATGAACACCTTTTAGGGGTCCTGCCCGGCACCACCCAACCTTTCGGCAACTCCCTTGCTAGAGACGTGTGCGATGATGGCAGCATTATCGTAGGCTTCAACGCCTGGAATCCTGGTAGTTTTGCCGGTATTATCTGGACTATGGAAGACGGCCTGATGAACGTCGTGGATTTTCTGGCGGACCACGGCATCACCATTGACAATACCCTAACCATTGTCGGCTTGAATGCCATTTCCGGGGATGGAAATCACATCGCCGGCATCGCCCAGCAAACTGTCTGGCCCTTCAACTACGAATCCTTCATCATCCACTTGATAGATCTGTCTCCGGTTCAGGAAACCCCCGCTCCCTTCCAGCTCGGCTCCAATTACCCCAACCCCTTCAATCCCCAAACAACCATCCCGGTGTCCATGGTTCGAAGTGGCCAGGCCAGCCTTGAGGTTTTCGATACGGCCGGACGTCTGGTGCGCACCCTGCACAGTGGGATGTTGAGCGAAGGTCGTCATGAGTTCATCTGGAACGGCCGGGATCGCCAGGGAAACCAAGTGTCCAGTGGAGTTTATTTTTCACGGATCTCCGACAGTTCGGGTCAAAGTCTCAACCAGCGTATGGTTTTGGTCAAATAATATAGGCGTCGTTCCGGGTCCGGTCCTGAAAATCGCTTGAAAGAGCTTTTCCTTCCCACTCACACCAAAGAAGAGGGGCGGACCCGGTTGCCAAATAATAAATATTACCCGGAGGATACGGATTTCATGTGGCGTGTCGGAAACATTATATTACTAATTCTGACCCTGACGGCCACCACCGTTGGGGCGGCAACCTTTGAGTTTTTCAAAGATCCCCTGCCGTCCACCTGGGCCAGTTTTGCCTTCGATGCCGATGGAGACAAACTGGCCTGCAACTATGGCGGCCACCTCTTCCTGTGGTCACCCGAAAGTGGTTTTAAAGATCTCGGCGACGGGCATCCCCAATCCGGCAGCATCGGAATTTCCGCCGACGGCACCACCATCTGCGCCACACGGGTTCGACCCGCCGACGGCTACCTCAATCCCGCCCTTTGGTCCATGGAAAATGGTTGGGTTGATTTGGGCCACACCCTGGACGGATTTGTGGAAAACGGTAGCTGGGGCAGCGGTTTCGATTTGAGTGACGACGGCACCGAAGTGGTGGGGCTGGCCTGGACCAACCAGGGTGGCCAGGCTTTCCACTGGGCCAAAGGCCAGGGTATGAATCGGCTGGCCCCCAACGAAACCGGAAGCACCAGCCGGGCCACGGCCATCGCCGGCAATGGTTCCCTGATCATCGGGTTTCTGGAGCACCCCCAACACGGCTGCCGACTACCTGTTTTGTGGTTCGCGGACGACCCCAACACTCCACTTCATTACGCGGGCCCGGAAGTTAGGGGTGAAGCCCTGGCGGTCAACTCCCAGGGGACCATGGTCGTGGGCTATCATGTTTCCAACCAGGTTGAACAAGCCCATTACTGGACACCGGTCGACGGTATGGTACCTCTCGGCAACCTGAGCCGTTCCTCCTGGGATCCGAGCCGCGCCACCCATGTCACCGACAACGGAACCGTTCTGGGCACCAGCACTCAAACCACCTGGAATGTCACCGAAGTCTTTTTCTGGGATCCTTTCGACGGCATGGTTCGTCTGCAGGATCTTTTGGTTGAGCAGGGGGCCATTATTCCTGACGATCTCTGGATAAACCAGGTTTTGGCTGTTTCAGGCGACGCCACCAAGCTGTTGGGCTCCTGGCGAAATGCCCAAAATGAGCAGGGATACTGGATGGCCCAGGCCGACACACGCCAAAAGGGAAGAATCCGCGAATGCCTTGCCAGTCTCGATGGATCCCGACTGGATCTGGATTTTGAGCTGGCTTTGGCGGACACCGCCCTGCGACCGATTCTGATTGCCGACCGTGATGGCCACCGGTGGGATGTTCCCCTGACTTTCAAAAACCTGACCTGCCGAGGTACCGACCACGAGGCCAACCTTGGTCGAGCGGGTGAAGTGGTCTATGAATTGACCCTTGAAAGTGAAGGAAAAACGGAAGTTCTGGAACGCTTTTCCATTTGGACCGAGAACCCATCGACAGTGAAAAACAGCCTGCTGGGTTCCCTTTCTCTCCAGACCCAAAACAATCAGGCCCTGAACATCAGAATTCAGGGGAACGATCACCTGGTTATTTCCAGCACGGACGAATCCGGCCGCTTGATTGTACCTTTGAGCAACCGTGTCTTCGAAGCGGGTTATCACCGAATTCCCTGGAAAGCACCTGTCTATCGAGGCGCGGGCAAGGTGCCGGGACAATACATCCATATTCAGTGGCAATAATTGATCAACCAAATATTCACTGTTTTTGCTGGACGCATGGTATAAAGTCTTCCCATGGTCACGGCATGTTGAAAGTAAAAATTCCCGGCAGGTGTTCATGCGTTGGTTGTTATTAACATTGTTTTGGGTCTTGATCCTCGCTTTGCTGGTGTCGTCATCCTTTGCCTTGACGCCCCGGTTTGAGCACCTGACCACCGACGATGGTCTGCCCGAAAATTCCGTCCGCTCCATTTTGCAGGATCACCACGGCTTTCTCTGGTTCGGCACCCACAACGGCCTGGCCCGATACGATGGCTACGGTATGGAAGTCTTCCTCCCGGACCCCGAGGATTCCAACAGCATTTTCCCGCGCTTCCTGGTGGCTCTGGCCCAGGATGATACAGGCATGATCTGGGTTGGGTCCTACTCCAACGGTTTGTCCCGGCATGACCCCAGCACTGGCCGATTTACCAACTATCGGCCCGATCGCTCCAATCCCGGAGCCCTTCCAGGGGTAAAGGTTGAAAAAATTTGTCCCGCCGACGATGGACTCTGGTTGGCCCTGGGTGATGCGGGTCTGGTCCGGTTTGATGGTGAAAATTTCCACAGGGTGCCCATCATGCTTCCAGATGGTCCCATGGATCTGGATTCATACCCCGAACTCTCTTCCCTTTTGGTCACCGAAGACAAAATTTGGGCCGGCACGGTGAATAAAGGGTTGGCCGTTCGCAACCGCAAGGGAGGCAGTTGGCGTTTGCTTCGCCACGACCCTCAGGATCCCCGCAGTCTTCCCTCAGATTGGATCACAGATATTTTCAAGGACCTGAGCGACCGCATCTGGGTGGCTACCCGTTCCGGTCTGGCCCTGTATCGTGGTGACGACGGTTTTGAAATCTTTCAGCCCGAAGATCCCAACAGCCCTCAAACTGCACGCAATTATCTGGTAAAAATCGACGCCGACCAAGGCGGTGACCTGTGGATCGGGTCAGCTGTTGGACTGTATCATTTCGCCCCAAACACCGGCCGGTTCACCCATTTTCCCCACGATCCCAAACACCCGTCTTCGCCTGTTTTGGGCCCTGCCCTCAGTGTGTTGGTGGATCGCTCGGGCATCATCTGGGCCGGCTCCTGGCACACGGGTCTGAACAAGTACGACCCCTGGAGCCAAAAATTCGACGTTCTGTTGCATGATGATGAAGATCCGGGCAGCCTGGATGACGATGCCGTCGTCTCCATTTTCGAAGATCGCCAGGGAGTTCTTTGGGTGGGAACCGGCAGCATGTCTTCGGGCGGAACTTCCGGCGGATTGAATCGGGAAGCCCCAGGTTCCGATCACTTTGAACACATCCCCATGACGGATGATCCCACCGTGGGCGTCCATCGATTCAACGCCATTGTCGAAGACCGGGAAGGGCGTTTGTGGCTGGGCTCCAACAAGGGGATTTGGAGGCTCAGCGACGACGGGGAAAAGATTATTCGTCCTCCCGAAATTGACCCGGAAATCAAACAACTCAGCCAGGGCTCGGTGATCAGTTTGCTGTTGGATCTGTCGGACCGGCTTTGGGTATCCATGTGGAACGGCGGCCTGCACCGTTATGATCCACGGACCGAACACTGGGTATCGTACTGGCACGACCCTCGCGACAGCACCTCTTTGAGCAGCAACGAATTGAGTGCTCTTTGCCTGGATGACCTGGGTCGGGTCTGGGTTGGCACGGACCAATCGGGTCTGCATCTGTACAACCCCGAAACCGATAGTTTTCGTCGCTTCGCCAGCACCGTGTCTGGTTCCGAAACCGCCACTTCCCTTTTTCCCGCCACCGAAGGCCGGGTATGGGTTGGTTCGTCTGCGGGCGTCCTCTTGGTATCGGAGGAAAATTGGATTGAGTGGTCGTTTACTTCCCACGATGGTCTGCCATCTGATTTCCTGGGCCGCATCCAGGCCGACAATCGGGGCAACCTGTGGGTTTCCACTGCCAAGGGATTGGTCGTGATGAACCCCGATTCCAGGCAATTCACCATCTTTGACCGCCGCGATGGTTTACCCCGCAACGAACTTTATTTTGCCTCCCATCTGCGGTCCGACGGCCGAATGATGTTCGGTGGACACCACGGCATGATCTCCTTCACTCCCAGCGATGTTCAAAGCAATCCTTACCTTCCGAATGTGGTTTTGACCGATTTGGAAGTCGACGACATCAGCCTGGAAATCGGCCCGGGTTCCCCCCTTAAAACCAGTTTGCAGGAAACCAGCGAAGTGATTTTGCAGCACCAGCAGAACAACATTTCCATCACCTTCAGCAGCCTTCATTTCGCTCACCCCGAACGCAACTCCTACCACTTCCGCCTCGACCCCGAAGATGAAGATTGGCGCATTGCCGATGAAAGTCACACAGCCCACTATACCAACCTTGATCCGGGCCGCTACCGGTTCGAGGTCAAGGGCAGTAACTCCGACGGTGTCTGGAATCCCGAGCCGACCCAGCTGCTGATCACCATCAACCCACCCTGGTGGCAAACCAACCAGGCCGTGGCCCTTTACTTGGTTCTGATTGCCCTGGTGATCTTTGGGATCTATCGGCAAATCGTATCCCGTGAGCGCATCAACGCCAAGCTTGAGATCAAACGCATGGAAGCGCGCCAGCTCCAGGAACTGGACCACCTGAAATCGCGGTTTTTTGCCAACATCTCCCATGAATTCCGCACTCCGTTGACCCTGATCAAGGCTGGAGCCCAGCGTCTCTGGGAAGATTCCGACAATCAGGACGACGAGTTGCACGCCATCATGAACCGGAACGCCAACCGCCTCAGCCAACTGATCGAGCAGTTGCTGGATCTTTCCCGGCTGGAGTCGGGGCATCTGCCGGTGCGATGGCAACACGGGGACTGGTGCGCTTACCTGCGGGATCTGGTGTCATCCCACAGGACCCTGGCGACCAGCGGGGAAATCGACTTCAAAACCAGCTGGCCGGACAATCCCGGCCATGGCTGGTTCGATCCTGATGTTCTTGAAAAAGTTGTCGGCAATCTGTTGACCAATGCCCTGAAATTCACGCCTCCCGGTGGTGCCATCGAGGTACTTGCCACGGCCGATAATCCTGTTGAGCAAACGGCAGTACCATGCCCCCTCGCATTGCCTGGTGACGAGCCGAAAGAACTGCCTGCCCACCGTATCAACCTTGTAGTTCGCAACACCGGGTCATTTATTCCACCCGATCAATTGAACCTGATCTTTGACCGATTTCATCAAATCGCCGGGCCTGATGGGGGCGACGGCCGGGGCACAGGCATTGGCCTTTCGTTGGTCAAGGAGTTACTGGAGTGGTACGGCGGGACCATCGGGGTATCGAGCGACCCCGAATCCGGAACCATCTTCAAACTGGTGATTCCTGTTTTTGTGGAAGCGCCCGGGGCTTTCGAACCAGTGGAATATTTTTCTCCTGAAGCATTCACCGATGAAATCGAGGGGAATGATGAACTCATTGATCTTGATGACAAGGAAAAAACCGACCGACCCACCATACTGGTCGTAGAAGACCATCCGGATTTGCGGACCTTGATACGGCGGGAACTGTCAGCCGACTACGACCTGTTGGAAGCCCCAGATGGAGCCGTGGGGCTGGAATTGGCCCGTGCGGAAATCCCCGATCTGGTTCTGACGGATATCATGATGCCTCAACTGGACGGATATGAACTGTGTCGGCGGCTGAAAACCGACGAACGCACCAACCACATCCCCGTGGTGATGCTGACAGCCAAAACCGATTCGGAAAGCCGGCTCGCCGGGTTGGAAATTGGTGCCGATGATTACCTGACCAAACCCTTTGAAGTGGCCGAACTGAAGATCCGCCTGGCCAACCTGCTGGAACAAAGGCGCCTGCTGACCGAACGCCTTGGCCGCTGGGCGATGGACCCCAAGCGCAAACTTGAGCCGGTGGAATCGGCGGATGAAATATTCATTGAAAGAGCAAAGGAAGTGATGGCCGCCAACCTGGAAGACAGCGAGTTCCGGGTGGATGATTTTTGCCGATCCCTGGCCATGAGCCGGACCCAACTGCATCGAAAACTGAAAGCCATCACCCATCAGAGCACCGGGGAGTTCATGAGAACCCAACGGTTGTTGCGGGCTGCCGAGTTGTTATCCGGGGGCAGCGGGAATGTCACGGAAGTTGCCTACTCGGTTGGCTTCAAGAGCCTTTCCCATTTTGCCAAGGCGTTTCGGGAACAGTTTGGGGTTTCACCATCCGAGTATGGCAAGTCGTAAGTTGTGTGAAGATACCTTCAGCACAACCCAGGATCAACAGTCGATGAGTTCATCTTCTTCCAAACAGACCACCCTATCAGATTCTACTCCTGAAACGCCCGGTCGGGGATCGTTGGGGGAACGGGTATAAGTTTGCACTTCCATGGAATGAGATCCAGTCTCCAGGGGGAAGCTTTTCTTGCCCTCAACAATTTCAACCAGGACATTCACCACCGAATACAAAGCCGTGGCCTGGGCGGAGAGTTCCTCGCTGGTTGAGGCGGTCTCTTCCGAGTTCGCGGCATTCGACTGGGTCAATTGGTCGATCTGGCTCACCGCCTGGGAAAGTTCTCCCATGTTGTTCGACTGTTCGGCGCTTGTCGACTTTACCCGGGAAATCAAATCCCTGAACTCGGTAACCCCGGAGGAAACTTCTTCCAGAATTTTGCCGACATTGTCGCAGGCAACAAGTCCATTATCACTGTTGGTATTGGATTCATCAATGAGGGTTGCTGTGTCTTTGGCAGCTTCGGCACAACGACCGGCCAAACTTCGGACTTCTTCGGCCACAACAGCAAACCCCTTGCCGGCATCCCCGGCCCGGGCGGCCTCGACGGCAGCGTTAAGGGCCAGAAGGTTGGTCTGGAAGGCGATCTCATCGATTACCTTGATGATTTTTGCCGTCTCCGCCGAAGATTCCTTGATGGACTCCATGGCCTGGTTCATGCCGGTCATGGCTTCCTGGCCACGATTGCTGACCTGGAAAACCTTGCTGGCCACTTTTTCACCCGACATCGAATCTTCGGCGTTGCTGCGAGCGGATGAGGAGAGCTCTTCGATGGTTGCGGTGGTCTCTTCCAGGCTGGCAGCCTGCTCCGAGGCACCGGACGCAAGTTGCTGGCTGGCTTCGGACATTTGTGCCGAGGCGGAAGAGATCTGACTGGAGCCAGAGCGCAGGGACTCGATGACCTGGTAAATAGGTTTGGTGATCGCCCGGGTCAGGAAAATTCCAATACCCATGCCGAGGATTACGGCAATGCCACCGATGGTAATCATTCCCATGGTCTTGGAGGCGGCCATGTCGCTCATTTCCTTCATGGCCGAATCATTGGCTTCCTTGGCCAAGGTCATGACTTCCTGGGTGAGTGGCTCCACCTTGTAGGAGGCTGTCCGCATTAGGCCGGATAATTCCTGGATGTTGTCGTCTTCAGCCACCATTGCATCGAAGGCCTTGGAGTACTGACTCAAGAGTGAATTGATGGTGGCAGAGTACCGATCTTCAAATCCGAGGTCGCCCGCATCAGCACAGCCCTTCCGCAGGCTTGCGATGGCCTGGTGGGTTTTGTTGACATATTTATCGCGGTTGGAATATTTCCCCTCGGCATCCTTGAAGGAGTACCGCAACATGTAATCCTTTTCCTGCTTGCGGATTTCCAGTAGAAGGGCTTTTGCTTCCGGTAGATTGGAGGAATTAATGGCCGCTTCCATATCATGGGCCAAGGATCGAAGTTCCTGGTATGTGGCTTCCTTTTCTTCCGCACCCTTGGCCGAGGCCATGATCGGGATCAAGCTTCGATAGGAATTCAGGGCTGTTCCCTGGATATCCTTCTTCTCTTTCAGGCACTTGCTGGTGCCCAGAAGTTCGGCATATTTTTCGACCGCACCTTCCCACTTGCCCAAGTATTTGTCCTTACCGGTCAGCTTGTAGTCTTTCTCGTATCGGCGCACCATCAGAAGGGCCAGCTTTAGATCTTCCAGTTGATAACCGGCCAATTCCTTGGATAGATCATGGGCTGCCTGTCTGAATTCCTTTTGGCGCCCTTCGTTGTGGGTCAAGCCTTTGCGCTGCCATCCTTCCGCGACTTTGTGAAAAGCCACCTGGTAGTCACCAACCGCAGTTTCGATTTTCTTGGCAAGAGCGCCCACTTCATCCAAACCGCAAAGGGCGGCGTACTTTTCAATTTCAACTGTGTGGGCGACGAGTGCAGCTACGTTGGCATCCAGTTTGCCTCTGTATTTCATGTCACGTCGCGCCAGAAAATCTTTTTCGTTCCTCCGGCATTCCAGAAGTCGACTGTTGACTTTCAGAGCTTGCGAAACGATGGGAACTGATTCGGTTGTGAGGCGGGTGTAACCGGAGTTGAGTTGAGTAATTCCTTGCCAGCTAATGAAAACCACTACTGCGAGCAGAGTGAGAACCACTGCAAATCCAAGCATCAAGCGGGTACCTAGTTTCATTTTTTTCAGCATGTCTAAACCTTTCGAACTTGCGCAAACCCAACATCCTCAAAATTGTCCTAGAGAATATTTCGGGTTTTCCAGGCCAGACTTTAACAAAATTTCTGTCAAATACGTATTTTCATTACCTCCTAAATCAAGGTATCATAACGTGTTGTTGCCGTTGGTGTTAGGTTGTCATTATCGTTATGCTCATCCCTACTTGCCAGATAGCCGACCATCCAGGTGGAGGATTGACCAAAGTCGTCGTTGCCTGGAACAAGCGGGGGATATGGGCGACAAGTCTCCCTATTGAGGATGCATGTTCCAAGTTGTTTTTCGAAGGAGATAAGTTGGCGGGCCTTGAATTCGAATTCAGCACTGGGGACTCTATATCCCTGCCGAAAACACCACTGGGAGGTGATCAAGGCTCTCTTTTGCATATTTCAGGAATCGGTTATCCACGCCCTGAAGACCGGTTGAGCCGGTCACCCCAATTGATTGCGGTAATAAAATTCAATGCTATGATATGGGCAAGTGCATTCAAAACACCACGGCCAAATGGCCGTTGAACGGAAACCTATGGAGGCGCCATCATGGCCCATGAACTGCCACAACTGACATTTGAAAAGAACGCCCTGGAACCCCACATCTCGGCCGAGACACTCGAATACCATTACGGCAAACACCACGCTGCTTATGTGAACAACCTGAATAATCTCATCCCAGGTACCGAATTCGAAACCTTGGGTCTTGAGGATATCATTAAGAAAGCTCCAGCTGGTGGAGTCTTCAACAATGCTGCCCAGATCTGGAACCATACCTTCTACTTCACCGGCCTGAGTCCCCAGGGCGGTGGCGAACCCACCGGCAGCCTGGCCGACGCAATCAATAGCTCCTTCGGCTCTTTTGCGGAATTCAAGGAGGCCTTCAGCAAGTCCGCCGCCACTAACTTCGGCAGCGGTTGGACTTGGTTGGTCAAGAAGGCCGACGGCAGTCTGGCCATCGTCAATACCAGCAACGCCGGCACTGTGCTGACCACCGACGATACGGCCATCCTGACCATCGACGTGTGGGAACACGCCTACTACGTCGACAAACGCAACGCCCGTCCGGCCTATATCGAGGCCTGGTGGAATGTGGTGAACTGGGAGTTTGCCGGAGCCAACTTCGGCGGTTGATTTTTGATCGATTTCGAGGTGGACGGCGGCTTCCGCAAGGAGGCCGCCGTTTCTCGTACGCCCGGCATGGGCATCGTCTTGGAGGTGCAAGTCCTCCCCTAAGCAGGTCATAGCGAAGGAAGGGAAGCGCAAGGGCGGAAGGGCGACCGACCGTCTGAAGGAAGCGTGAAACGAATCCGCGGGCTGATGAACAAGA
>JAJRZA010000076.1 GCA_024275485.1 Candidatus Krumholzibacteriota bacterium
CCTCTCCCGGAACCTCGGGTAACAGTTCAGATCTGGGGTTAGAAATCATGAGCCACGACAACGGAAGAGCCGGATGGTGGAAATCTCCTAGTCCGGATCTGGAGAGGGGCCCGGTCGGGAGACCGCCGGGTCTACTCGACTGAAAACTCTCAATCCTGACGGGCAAAATTCCATTTTATCTTCTATATCTTCCTCCAAATAACTCGCACACTCACCTAATTACTAATTTAAAACAAATTAGTAATTCTTGACTTGGGCCCGATTTCTCCGTATCATCATCCAAACTACTAAATTTACAGGAATTAGTAATAAAACAAAAGGACCCATCATGCGTCGGCCACCCACAGCTCCAACAATGTTGGAACTACTTACAAAACATATACATAACGACACTCCCGACAATGATCTGTTCTTACGCATCAACCGTGACTTCAACACCCCTGCACCGGAAGGCCGTTACCGGCATTGGCACAAACTCCAACATCTGAACCCACCAAACGGATTGACACATGAAACATGGTGGATGGCCATCAAGTTGGCTCGAAGTGCAACCCTCAGGACATGGCCGCTGCAAGACACCAAAGGTCAGACATTCAATTTCACCATGCCTGAAATCCTTCTCAAAATGGTGCACAGAATTGATCGGCGTGCCTCAGGTTCCATTGAAGGTGGCGACTTCCTGCCAGGTGAAACTGACAAGCGTGCATTTCTGATGCGATCACTTCAAGAAGAAGCCATCACCTCCAGCCAACTGGAGGGAGCCGCCACCACCCGTAAAATTGCCAAAGAATTACTGCGCCTGGAGAAAACCCCAAAAGACACAAGCCAACAAATGATTCTGAATAATTATCGCGGTATGCAATTCATCATCAACAATGCAAAACACCGGGCTCTTGATCCGGAGATGATCTTCGAACTCCACGGTCTCCTGACCGAAGAAACCCTGGATGACGCTTCCGCCGTGGGCAGGTTTCGTCGGGACTCGGAAGAAATCGCAGTTGTTGACAATGATGGCACGGTGCTTCATGACCCACCGTCAGCCAGGGAACTCCCCACACGTCTTCAGGCCATGTGTGACTTTGCCAATGACGATACCGAGGAACCCTTTGTCCATCCAGTGATTCGATCGATCCTGCTGCATTTCTGGCTGGCCTATGACCATCCCTTTGTCGATGGAAATGGACGCACCGCCCGTGCCTTGTTCTATTGGTCCATGGCACGGCGAGGGTACTGGTTGATTGAATTCACTTCGATTTCGCGATTGCTGCTGCGCGCACGCGCACAGTACAACAGGTCTTTCCTGTATGTCGAATCCGACGAAAATGATGCAACCTATTTCATCCTGCACCAATGTCGAACCATCCAAAAGGCCATTGATGAATTGCACGACTATTTGGAAAACAAGATGAAGGCGGCCCAGCGCAGTCGAAAAATATTACGCCACAGCGGGGCGATTGATCTCGGACTGAACCACCGTCAGCTGGCCCTGATCCGTCACGCTGTTGATCACCCGGGTATGCAATATTCCATCAGGTCGCACCGCATATATCACAACGTGAGCTACCAAACCGCTCGAACTGATCTTCTGCAAGTGGCGAAACTTGATCTCCTGATCCAGACCAAAGTCGGTAAGGCTTTCTATTTTCTGGCTCCTGATGATCTGCACCAACGACTCAAACTGGATGGTGGAAGTTGAGGGAATGACTCAATGCCATCTGACATGACCACATCGCCACCCCAATAGGCAGTGAACCAATAGAAACCGGCGTTTATGCCCGGTCCCCGCTGGTTCATGATCAGGTTATCCAACGAGACACGCGTTCAGCCGCAGCTTCAGCGCTCACATAGTCCGCAAAAACAATCTCCACGCAGCCCGAATGCATGCGTGGCGGAATGCGACCGTTGATTTTGCCAGGCAGGGGGGCTTTATCCGGCGGTATGTCAATTGGAAAACAGTCAATGGAAAAACAACGAACCCCCCGACTGGAGTCTGGTTGACGGCTGTAAATCAACCACGCTCCAGCGGTGGGGGGTTCGCATTTCAGTTCACGGCCTGAAGGGTCGCCGAAACCTTCATCTTGAATCCATCTTAATCGGCATCCAGGACTATGGTGTTTTCCGGCCGCAATTTGCCGGCCAGAATCAAATCCGCCAAACGATCCTGAACCTCGCGCTGAATCACACGCTTGACCGGCCGCGCCCCGAATTGTGGATGGAAACCCTCGGCCGCCAGCCGCGCCACCGCGGCATCGGTGGCCTCCAGCTTCAACTCCTGCTCGCTCAGATCCCGATTCACCTTGGCCAACTCCAGCCTGACGATACCGGCAATGAGTTCTTCACTCAAACTGTTGAACCGTACAATGGCGTCCAGCCGGTTCAAGAACTCGGGCCGGAAATGTCCGGCCAGTCCCTGCAGGATAGTGGCCTCGGTGGCGCCGTTGTTCATCTCGTACTGCGAATCCTGACAAAGATTGCTCGTAAGGATGACCACCGTATTGCTGAAATCAACCACCCGTCCCTTGCCGTCGGTCAGCCGGCCGTCGTCCAGCAGCTGTAACAGCACGTTCATCACTTCGGGATGGGCTTTTTCCACCTCGTCCAGCAGCACCACGCTGTAGGGATGACGCCGCACCGCTTCGGTGAGTTGTCCTCCCGCTTCGTGGCCCACATAACCCGGAGGCGAGCCGATCATGCGACTGACCGCGTGGCGCTCCATGTACTCGGACATGTCCAGCCGCACCAGCTGCGTATCGTCGCCGAACATTTGCTCGGTCAGGGCCTTGGCGAGTTCGGTTTTTCCCACCCCGGTCGGACCAAGGAAGAGGAACGATCCCAGGGGCCGATTCCGATCCGTCAGTCCCGCTCGGGACCGGCGAATGGTGCGCGCCACCTTTTCCACGGCTTCGTTCTGGCCGACCACCCGAGCCGAGATCCTGTTCTCCAGCTCTCGCAGTTTCGCCATCTCGTCCTCGACCAACCTCTGGGCAGGGATGCCGGTCCACTTGGAGACCAGCTGAGCAATGTCATCTTCCTCGACATGCTCTCTCAGCAGCGCATGAACGCCTTGAATGCGTTCCAGTTCCGCCCTGGCCGCAGAAAGTTCCGCTTCCAGGGTCGCCTGGGCGCTGTATTTCAACTCCGAGGCCCGGGCCAGATCGCCCTCCCGCTCGGCTTTTTCAGTCTCGTACAACAATTCATCCTGACGCTTCTGCACCGCGCGTATGGCTTCGATGGCGTCTTTTTCCATCTGCCAGCGCGCGCTGACCTGGTCCAGCTGATCGCGTTGCTCGGCGATCTGGTGTTCGATGATTTCGCGCCTGGCCACCGCCGAACGGTCGGTTTCTTTTTCCAGGGCCAGTTTTTCCATTTCCAGCTGATTGAGACTGCGTTGCAGGTCGTCAACCTCCGTCGGTACCGAATCGATTTCCATGCGCAGACGGCTGGCCGCTTCGTCCATCAGGTCGATGGCCTTGTCCGGCAACATGCGATCAGAGATGTAGCGCTGGCTCATCTTCACCGCCGCCACCAAGGCCCCGTCACTGATCTGGATACCGTGGTGAACTTCGTACTTCTCCTTCAATCCCCGCAGGATGGCCACCGCCTGTTCCCAGGTCGGCTCTTCCACCATCACCGGCTGGAACCGCCGTTCCAGGGCGGGGTCCTTTTCGATGTGCTGGCGGTACTCGTCGATGGTGGTGGCGCCCACGCAGTGCAATTCACCCCGGGCCAGGGCCGGTTTCAGGATGTTGGAAGCATCCATGGCTCCACCGGTGGCGCCTGCTCCCACCAGGGTGTGCATTTCATCAATGAACAAAAGCACGTCGCCTTGGCTGTCGGTCACTTCCTTGATCACTTTTTTCAGGCGGTCCTCAAATTCTCCACGGTATTTTGTCCCCGCAATGAGGGCTCCCATATCCAGGGCAAAAACACGTTTGTCCCGCAAGCCCTCAGGCACGTCACCGGCCACCAGCCGCTGGGCCAGACCTTCGGAGATCGCTGTTTTCCCAACCCCTGGAGCACCAATCAAAACCGGATTGTTTTTGGTCCGACGGCTGAGAATCTGGATCACCCGGCGAATCTCTTCATCGCGCCCGATGATGGGGTCAATTTTCCCGTCCCTGGCCGCCGCGCACAAATCAGAAGCGTATTTTTCCAGGGCAGAATCGTTGTTGTTGTCCAGGTCGTTTTCGTCCTGACTTGTATAGTGGGCATCACTCCCGTTTTGCTTCAAAGCCACCGCGATTTTCCTGCCGGTTACGTCATATGTTTTCAACACCGAACCAGCCCGACCCTGGTCCTCGGCCAAAGCCAGCAGCAACTCCCTGGTGCCTACCAACCCGCCCGAACCTGCCTGGCTTGTGGCCTCCAGGAAGAGTTTTTGCAATTCATTGCTGGGGTTGGGCACATCCTTGACCTGCACCTGGGGCATGCTCTTCAATTCATTTTCGGCGGTACGAGCCACCAGCCCCGGATCCAACTCCAGGGTCTTCAAAGTCTGTGCAGCCAGCCCTGTTTCACTCAACAAGGCCCACAAAAGATGCAAGGGAGTGAGTTCGGCATGACTCATTTCATAAGCTTTTCCCTGGGCCTTGTTCAAGGTTTCCATGGCATTGACAGTCCAGTTTTTCATGGCATTTCTCCTTCTATCGGTATTTCCACGACCGGTTTGATTTGATCCAGACAGACCTCGGCCATTTGTTTTGCTTTTATGGAATCAATACGCAGGGAATATACCAATCCTGAGAAATCGACATAAAATGTTTTATTTAAAAATGTTACACTATGTGTATACAGTATTCAGAAAACTTTAGCCCAATACAAAACCGCCTTGTCATGTCAATTTGGCATAACGCGGCGGTTTGGTGACAGTTCTGTCAGATCAGGCCAGGCCAGGTCAAACCAGACAATCCATGGCCTTCAGCTCATCGAGCAGATCTTCCACCAGGGATGTGGCGTATTCCTGCTGCTTGGCGCCGGCCGCCAGAACCAGATCCTGGGCCAAAGCCACAATGGTGCCGGCGTGCACATTCAGGGCCCCACCCTCCAGGCTTTTGGCTTCCTGGGCCACGAAACCGAAATCATAGTTGTCAATGGCTCCGACGATGGTCTTGAGTCGTTCCCGGGAATCACTCATGAACAATCCCACAATTTCAACAGCCAGATCCACGTCCCCGTCCATTTGGGTCAGGAGGTTGGCCATGGTAAATGGCAGGGGTTCGCCCTTGTTGGCAACCAGTTCGCCCGTGGCCATCACCCGAAGCATGGCCTCGTGGATGAGCTCGGTGCTGATGGGTTTGGGGATATAGTCGTTCATCCCCGCGGCCAAACAGTTTTTCCGGTCCTGTCGGGTGGCATGAGCCGTCATCGCAATGATGGGTACCTCGGTGTTGAATTCTCCAGCCTCGCCCGCACGGATCTTTTTGGTGGCCCCAAGGCCCCCAAGACCCGGCATTTGAATGTCCATAAAGACCAGATCGAATTCATCCTCCGATAGGATATCCAGAGCTTCCTGTCCGCCGTTGACCGACTGGGCCGAGTAGCCCAGTTTGCGCAGCATGCCCAAGGCCACCTTTTGGTTGACGATATTGTCCTCCACCAGGAGGATTCTCATTTCAACGATCGGTGCAGCCGCTGGCTCCTCGACCTTGGCCCGGGGTTCTTCCACCTCATTATTAACCGCCACCTGATCCTGGCTGGCCAAATCGAACCGCGTCACAAAACCAAACACCGAACCTTTTCCCAGCTCGCTGCTTACGGTCAAGGATCCACCCATTATTTCCGCCAATTGTCTGCTGATGACCAAACCCAGCCCGGAACCGCTCGACTCACGGTTCACTGGGGAATCGCCCTGGGAAAAAGTTTGGAACAGGGTTTCAATTTTATCGGGCGCAATACCGCAACCTGTATCTGCAACCTGGAATTCAATGCTCGTCAACTGGCCTTGGTCCTCAATCTGGTTCAATGATACGGTCACACTCCCGGAGGAGGTGAAATTCAAGGCATTGGCCACCAGATTGACCAGGATTTGCCTCACTCGATCAGGATCTCCCACCACACATTCCGGCAAATCGTCAGGCATTTCCAAATTCAGGTCCAAGCCCTTTTCCCTGGCTTGAAAACGATATGTTTCGATCACTTCATTGACCAAACCCGGCAAAACGAAAACCACCTTTTCCAGCTCCAGCTTTCCGGCTTCGATTTTTGAAAAATCCAGAATATCGTTGACCACGCGCATCAAGGATTTGGCGCTGCGCTGGGCAATTTCCGCCGTTTCTTTCTGTTTTTCGTTGAGGTCCATATCCACCAACAGCTCTATCATGCCAATGACCGCATTCAAGGGCGTGCGGATTTCATGGCTCACATTGGCCACAAACTGGCTTTTGGCCTGGTTGGCGCCGCAGGCATCTTCGGCCTGGCGATTGACCTGCCTCATGGCTTCTTCCAGCTCTTCATATGATTGGCGGATTTCTTTGGTGCGTTCTTCAACCCTGGCTTCCAGGGTGGCATTGAGGTCTTCCAGTTCGGCCTGGGCGGTAACCTGGTTCGAAATATCCCGTACAAAAGCAACCACCAGATCCTGCTCAGAGTCGCCCAAACGAAAAGCGGAAATGTTGACGGCAAGAACCTCACCCGATGCGGTCACGGTCTGAACTGGAAACTTGTTGAGGGTTCCATCATGCAAGACATCGTGCATGGCCTTGCGAAACTCCTGCACCTTGTCCTCGGGAAAAAGGTTCTCCTGCTTCATGCCCAGCAAGTCGTCTTCGCTGTAGCCCAGCAGCTCGCAGGCAGCCTTGTTGATGAGCTGGATAATACCAGTCTGGCCTTCAACAAGGAAAATGGCGTCCTGGGATTCCCGAAATACACTCTCATAGATGGTGTCCGAACCCTTGGCGGTTTTCAAATGGTCCATGAGGGATTGATAGTGGTTGTCAACATCCCCACGAGCGGTCTCCAGGGATGCTATCAAACGTTCCAGTGGTTCAACGGGAATTTGGGCGTCATCCCACATAGGTTTCCTGCTTTCATCAACGTGCAAGGGACAGGTTGCCGCTTCCGGCTCCTTATCCTGTCCCCAAAAAATATGTACTTTGATATCGACAGAAAGGGAGAGAACTTAAGTTTTAGCTTTGTCTTTGGGAGAATTCACCGCTTGGGATGGACACACCGGTGAGCTCGGGCTGTGCTGCCCCATTTCCCCGAGTTCCTGCAACATTTCCGGGTTGTTTTCTACCGGACAGTCCCCTGAACTGGTGCAACTGGTGCAGGCGTTTCCTTTGCGCACCGAATTCCAGATTGCCCGCACCGCCCAGAACAAGGCCACGCCCACCACAACCCCAACGAGCACCATTTCGGTCATTGAAGACATCAGCCACCTCCAACCATGGTTCCGATGTCCAGAAACTGGCCCGCCCGAAACACCACAAAAGTGAATACCCAGGCCAACAAGGTCAGCCCCCAGGTTTGGGCCAGAGCCCACCACACGGAACCACTTTCGGCCCTGGTAATGGCAAAAGTGGCAATGCAGGGAGTTGAAATCAGGACAAACAACATGATGCACAGACCCACCAGTGGCGAGTACCGTGACTGGAGTTGGGTGCGCAGGTCGTCGGATTCTTCATCCGCTTCACCCACCGCGAAAACCACGCCCATTTGAGCCACGAAAACTTCCTTGGCGGCGATGGCCCCAATCAACGCGGTGCCGATTCGCCAGTCGAAACCCAAGGGGGCAATGATCGGTTCCAGCAAACGGCCAACCCGGCCTGCTATGCTGTAGGACAACTCGGCCGACTGAATCATATTCGGATCGGTGAGATGCCCATAGTTTGTTTCGGTACTGTACCCTGCGCCCACCTGGTCAAAACCAGCCGGCGGAATGTATTCGGCGGGTGGTTTGGGATAGAAAGTGAGAAACCAGAGCAGAACGGCGGCGCCAAGAATAACCGTTCCCGCCTTTTGCACATAAAGCCAGGCCCGGGTCCACATCTGGACCAAAAGGCTGCGCGGCGTCGGCATTCTGTAGGGAGGCAGCTCCATCAGGAATGGTGAATTCTCTCCACGAAAAACCGTTGCCCGTAGCAACCTCGCCATCACCAGAGCCAATACAATACCTGTGACATAAAGGCCCCACAGGATCGGTCCCTGCCAGCGGGAGGCAAAAAAAGCGGGAATCATCAGGGCAAAAATCGGCAGCCGCGCCCCACAACTCATCAGGGGCAAAATCATCATGGTGATCAGACGGTCCCGACGTGTTTCCAGGGTACGTGTCGCCATGATCGCAGGCACCGTGCATCCGAAACCAATGAGCAAGGGGATGAAACTTTTGCCGTGCAACCCGACCTTGCTCATCAGGCGATCCATTACGAAAGCGGCCCGGACCATATACCCGGTACCCTCCAGGATGGCGATGGCCATAAAGAGCAGAACAATATTTGGCAGAAAAACCAGGACCCCGCCAACGCCGCCAATGATGCCGTCGACCAGCAAGGAACGCAGGGGACTGTCACTGCTGGGAGACCAGAATCCGTTGATGGTGGCGGCAAGCCAGGAGAAGCCGCTGTCGATGAGGTTCATGCCCGGATTGCCCAGGGTAAAGGTGGCGGTGAACACCACGTACATCAGTGTCAAAAAAATGGGCACTCCAAATACCGGGTGCATGACAATGCGGTCAATGCGATCACTGCGGGAACTTTTCTTGTAGCCTTTCGTCAGACACACCAATTCACAGACAGCACTGATAAAATCATAGCGTCCCTGGGCAATCACCGTATCGGTTTCGCCCTCGCACTCTTCGGCAAATGAGGCTGCGGTCGCTTGCACCGCGGTGCGTGCATTGGGGTCGGCCACTTCCTTGAGGGCTTCATCATCGCCGTCGAGCAACTTGGTGGCGAGCCAGCGTTGGTACTGGCTCTCGGGAAGATGCTCGCTGATGCGGCTGAGCGCACCTTCCACCCGGTCTGCATAAACAACCCGGCCGGGATGGGATGCCTGACGGGCCGCCTGGGAGGCACGGGGTGAAGGACTGGTGATTTTGCAAATTCTGGCCGGGCCGGGAAAATTCGAGCTGTGGGCCACGAGCTGGGCGACCGCTTCCACGATATCCGCAGTGCCTTCATTGCGGTGACCCACCGCCGCCACAACCAGCACACCCAATTCATCGGCCAGGCGATTCATGTCTATACCGAGGCCATGGTCCCGGGCCACATCGGACATGTTCAGAACCACCACCACCGGCACACCTAGCTCCAGCAGCTCGGTGGTCAAAAAGAGATTGCGTTCGAGGTTGGAAGCATCCACCACATTGATCACCACATCAGGGGCGTGATGCAACAGATAGTCGCGGGCCACCAATTCTTCTTCAGAGAAAGGAGCCAGGCTGTAGGTTCCGGGCAGGTCGACAATCTTCAGGTCCAGATCACCGCGCTTGAGGTAGCCTTCTTTCCATTCAACGGTTACGCCGGGATAGTTGCCCACGTGTTGACGGGCGCCCGTCAGGTTGTTGAAGATGGTGGTCTTGCCGGAATTGGGATTGCCGGCAACCGCTACGGTAATTTGGGAGGGTCCCTGGGGATTCAAGATCTTGTCCCGGGTTGGCATCGACCAGCTTCAGGCTGATCCAATGCCGAACCAGTTAAGGTGCTGTCACTTCCACTTGGGAGGCCATGCCTCGCCCGATGACGATTCGGCTGCCCCGGACAGAAACCACAAAAGGCCCTTTGCCGGAGTTTTGAATGACTTCAATTTCGGTGCCCGGCAACAAACCGAGTGCTGCCAAACGAGTGCGCAATTGCCGTCCACCGTTGATGGCCTGGAGCTTGGCCTTGACGCCTTCTTTGATATTTGTCAGCGGCATGGTCATTCCTTTTTGCTACCCTCGGTTGGGGCGTTGAATTGGCGCGCCTTGTGGCTGCAAACATCTCGACCACAGGTTTCTTGGGATGAGTTGTCTGAATTTCTGCCGGAAATATTCCCATCGGCTCCACAGAAAAATCCTTCATCTTCATCCCAGTAGATGTTGCTCATGGGACAAGTCTTGAAGTACTCCACAAATTGGATGAGACGCTCAAGAATGGGACGATTGATGGAATGCTCCATGATGCAGGCATTCTTATCCGCTTCATCATGGGGCAAGCCGAGCACCTGGCTGAGGAATTTTTCCAGAACTTCGTGGCGTTGAATTACGTCATTGGCAATCAACTGGCCCTGACCGGTAAGGGTGATCACCTCATAAGGCGCGTAGTTCACCAGATTTTTTTCAGCGAGAGAGCGCAAAGCCTGGGTGACCGAGGCGTTTTTCACCTTCATGGCCAAAGCAATGTCCTTGGCCCGGGCGGCACCGTTGGAGGCTACGATATGATGGATGGCTTCTAGGTAGTCTTCCAAGCTGGCACTGACCATGGTTTGGCCGGCTTTCATGGTGCCTCCTTCCTTTGTTGGCTGGTGAAAGCCCAATGGCTAAAAAAGTTTGTCATGACTAAATTAGGAAAAAAATTGAGGATGTCCAGGGTTTTTGTTGGGTTTGTGGGGGAAATATCAGCATTGGGACCCTTGGAAGGGTCGGTGGGTAGGGCTGCTCTTTTGAATATCAGGAAGCCCTGGTCATTTCCATTTTTATTGGGGCACTCCCTGAGTGGGTTGGAAATGGGTATTTTCGGTTGGGTTGTTGAGCGATTTTTGAAAGGATGGTCGATAGTTTTTTTGCTTCTATCGGGATTTTCACCTTTACTTGTTTAATTGCATTGTTTTACCTTGCCTTTTCGTCCTATTTTCGCTATGTTATATGAAAGACTCCGAGAACTCCAGTTAAAGGTTTAAAAATATGGGTATTCTACCAAAATTCTGCCCTGAAAAGTCCGCTACTGAAGCCCATGTCGCTCTGAAAGCCGCCCTGAAAATCAAGGATGCGGCCCACCAATGTTCTCTCGATTGGTTCGGGGATATTTTTGAGCGAAAACTCTACCAGGAACTCGGGTTCAGTTCCATAAATCGGTATGCCAGGGAAGCTCTGGGGTTTTCAGATACCAAAATCGGGGACTATCTGAAACTTACCCGGGATCTGAAAAGGTTGCCGCTTTTGAAAGAAACCCTGAGCAACGGAAAACTCGGCTATACGGTGGGGCGTGCGCTCTCAGTAATTGTGGACTCGAAAACTTAAAAAGAGTGGGTTGGATTTGCGTTGGAGAATTCCCGGCGGGTTGTTGAGGAAGAAATAAAACGAGCCAAACAAGAGACCAAAGACCAGGCTGCCGGTCAGCCATCATTGCTGCCTGCTCCGAAGAAAAAAATGCCGGCTGCCGTGGTGCCGGTTCATGTTCACCTGGAAATGTCGCCGACTCAATTTGCGCGGTACGAATCCGTGTGGGAGCAGGTGCGCAAGCGGCGGGATCTGCCAACTGAAAAAGTCGAAGCGTTGCTGAAAATCATGGCTTCTTTTTTGGAGGATGATGTTCAAAATCCATCCCCCCGGGGGGAGATCACCGGAAATTCCAGACCTCCCGCCCAAATCCATATACATCATTGTCCGGAGTGTGAATCGGCAGTAGTTCAAACGAGTAAAGGCGAACTCGAAATTGGCAAACAGGCCCTCCAGCGCGCGCAATGCGATTGCCAGGTCAACAAACCAGGCCAGCGCAATACTACATCAATTCCCCCAGCTACCAGGCGCCGAGTATTTTCCAACGCCCGCCATAAATGCCAAACGCCCGGCTGCAATCATACTCGGTTTTTGGAGGTTCATCACAAAATCCCCCGTGCTCGAGGAGGTACCAACGATCCGGAAAATCTCCAGGCGTTGTGCTCCGCGTGCCATGCCTTGATTCATAATACGGGAGCCGGTTTCCTGGTGAAATCACCATCTATTATCTATGCCTGGAATTCCCACCACCCAACCAATTCACCTATTGCCCGCCAAACTGAACCATCACCCCGGCATGAAAGCCTAACAACCTTCCCCTGATGATGGCCCGTGGGCTGTCTGGAGCAATTTCCCTGATGCAGGTCAAGGATATGGCCACTCCACAATGTTGAATTGAAAATCATGGAATCCTGTTCAAAAGTTCTCTCGCCAATTTTTCCTGGCCGACAAATTCGGCCGCCATCTGCAATTTCCGGCGGGCTTCGGTATTTTCTCCCAATTCCAGGCTGCAATAACCGCCCATCAGCCAGCCCCGTCCGTAGTTCGAGTCAAGCTCCACGCTACGATTGAAAGCCTGGCGTGCGGCTTTGAAATTTTCTTCGGAATAGTTCAAATCGCCCAAAAGGGCCAACAGCCGGACAGATTCGCCCGAAGCTATTCCACGATCAATAACCCGCCGGGCCTCATCCAAACGATGGGCCGCCATCCAGGCCGAAGCCAGGCGTACAAAATCCTCCGACCGAGGGGCTGTCTCGGGATATTGCACTGCCTGCTGGTAATATCGGGCTGCTTGCAGGGGCACTCCACTGCCGGCGTACAAATCGCCCAGCTGCAGAAACTCGTTGCGATTCAACGGGCGCAGATGACCCACCACCGTCAGCATCACCGCCGCTGTTTCAAAATCCTCATCGGCGGCGGCCAGCTGGTAGGCCATGTACCAGGCTTGGGGATCGGATTCGAAATCAACCAGGCAGTTTTCCATCCAGGGCCAGGCGGCAGAAATATTGTCTGCTTCAACAGCCGCCGCCACCAGGGCCTGGTACCAATCCAGGATGGCGGAATTGCGGTGGTCCTTGAGCAGAACGGTCAGGGTGTTCAGGGATTTCCGACCCTGATCCGCCAGCAACCAGGCTACTGCCGAGTAATAGACAATCTCGGGCTTGGGGTCGGGCATCAGATCATACCCGCGACCAAAAGCTTCGGCCGCGCGGGAGTATTGCCGCAGGTCGTAGGCCGCCTCGCCAAGACGCAACCAGGCTCGGGCAAATCGTGGTTCCAAGGCCACGGCCTGCTCCAGGCTGGCCATGGCTTCAGCGGACTGCCCAAGACTCAGTTGGCTCACCGCCCAATTGAAATACAGAAGATGATGCGTATCATCAGGATGGCCGGTAATCCATTTTTCCATCACCGCGGCGGCGGCGGCGTCCTCACCCCTGTCCTGTTTGTTGCGGCTGGCGAACAGGGTTTTTCGGGCACGGGAGCTGAGTCCCTCACCGGATTCGATGGAATTCTGGAGCTTGGTCCTTTCTTTCGTGGGTATGGTATCGTCCACTGCGGCCGCCTGGCCAAAGGCGAAAAGGAGAAGACACAGCAGACAAACCACCCACTTTCCGGTGGAATTCACCAGCACATACCTGCCTTCAAACAGCCAGCCCACTCAAGTCTCCCTTAATTGGTCAGGACAAAGGTCACGGTAGTCACCACCCAGGATGGCACCGCCTTGCCGTCGATACGCCCCGGTGAAAATTTCCACCGGGGAACCGCTTTTTCCACCGCCGCATCGAACACGCCCTTGGGTCGGGAATCCAAGATGGTCACATTGGCCACCGTGCCATCGGCACGCACCAGCAACTTCACTTTCACTTCACCATCAATTCCCCGTTGTCGAGCTCGGTAAGGGTACACGGGATTTGTGCGAACCATTTGACGGGGAGGTTGATCCAAATCATCACTATTGAAGATGAAATCCCCGCGGGTCGGCCTGCCGGTAAACAAATCAGGATCCAGGGAAATCTGAATATCCATGGGGTCCGGTCCCGACAAATTCGGGCTCGCCAATTCAGGCATGAAATCCAACTGGGGTTTTTCTTCGGGTTCGGGAATCTCCCGTTCGGGTTCCGGCGGAGGCGGCGCGGTCTCCTTCAACCTGATCAGGCTGACGGCCTGGGGCTCGCTGATGTCCTGGGCCAAGGGGCGCTCCGATGTCATCAGGGCAGCCGTGGCCAACAAGCCGGCGTTCAGCACGATGGCCACCACCAGCACCACAACGAATCGCATGCCGCGGTGAAAACTCATTGGCTTTCCAGTTTCTTGGCGGCCAAACTCACGTTTTTGGCACCTGCCAACCGGCACTGATCCATGGCCTGCACCACAACCCCGGTGGGACAATCCTTGTCCGCCACCAGCACCACACCGCTTTCAGGATCTTCGGCCAAGGCCCGTTCCATGTGGGCCCGAACACTGCGCACGTCGATGCGCTTGCCCTCGTAATAAACCAGGCCGTCGGCATTCAACCCCAGCATGATGTTGCCGCGATCCTTCACCTCGGCAGTGGCCGCAGTGGAACGATGCACATCAATTCCGGTCTCCTTGACGAAGCTGGTGGTGACCACAAAGAAAATCAGCAACAGGAAAACCATGTCGACCAATGGCCCCATGTTGATGTCGACGTTGCCGGAGCCGCCGCGCAGAGTATTGCGAACGTTGATCACGAGGACCCTCCTTCGGCCATTTTCAATTTTCCGCTGCTGATTTGTCCTGATAAAGTAGCGACGGATTCATCCAGGCCGGTTTTCAAATTGCGCGACATGCGGGCCAGACGGTTACTCATCAGCATGCCGGGAATGGCCACCAGCAACCCGGTTTGGGTGGTGATCAAGGCCACTGAAATTCCCCCGGCCATGGCCCTGGCGTTGCCCGTTCCAAACAGGGAAATCACGTCAAAAGTTTCAATCATGCCCAGCACCGTCCCCAGCAAACCAAGCAACGGGGCGATGGCAGCCAACACACCGATCAAAGCCAGACGATGGTCCAAACGACGACGCAAGCGCAACGCCACCTCCTGCAGAATTTCCCCATCCAAAGGCGCGTGGCCGGAATGCTTCCGCCGGAAATCGTCTTCCAGGATTTGATTCAGGGTACCGCCCGAAAGTCGGCGGTATTCCCCCAGACGATCCACGATCATGGTCCACATGGCCACCGAAACGGCCAGCAACGGACCCATGATCCAACCACCCTGGCCGAAGTAATCCACGGTCTGCCAATAAAGATCCATCACTGGCTCGCCGCCGGTGAAATGGCCAGCTTGTGTTTTTCAATGATATTCGTCAGCTGCACCGCTTTTTCTTCCATGTCGCCGATGAGATGATCGCTGCGTCGGGACAAGATCGTGTGCAAAAGCATGATGGGAATGGCCACCACCAGACCCACTTCGGTGGTCACCAAGGCTTCGCTGATTCCACCGGACATGAGCTTGGGATCGCTGGTGCCGAACAGGGTGATGATGCGAAAGGTATCGATCATTCCGGTAACTGTTCCCAGCAGTCCCAGCAAAGGCGCCACCGCCCCCAGCACGGCCAGAATGGCGATGCCCCGCTGCACCTCGGGCAACTCGCGCAGAATGGATTCCTGCAAAACACTTTCCAGGGTTTCACGTTTTTCGTTCCTGGCGGCCAGCCCGGCCTTCAACATGCGAACAACCGGCCATTTTTGACCCTTGTGGCGATCCACCACCTGCTCACAACCCACCCAGTCGCCCTGGTCGGCCAATTCAGTCACTTCGCCCATGATGCGATCCGTATTGCCATGCAGCCGATGCAGATAAATGAATTTGTAGATGACCAGCACCAGCGCCACCACGGCGATCAAAAGAATGGGCCAGACCACCGGCCCGCCGGCCTGCAACTGATCCATCAGACTGGCACCATGGGTGAACTGGCGCAAAGCCGCGCCATGGCTCATATCCATCGGGGCGCGGTCGGAATCTCCGGACAAATAGCTCTCAATGGACCTGGTCACACGGCGCGGCGGTAATTCACCCAGGGCAAAAAACCGCCGTCCATCGGGGGACCAGTTGAGAAATCCGGTTTCCTGGGAGGTCTGATAAATGGTTGTGAATTTTCCCAGGTGATAAATCCGGCCCGTGGTGGGTTCACCATCACGACCGACAAAGGTACCCTCTTCGAGAGAGACCTCGCCCCCGCGTTTCATTTCATCAAAGAAGACGCCTGCCATGCCGGTTATGTCGTCGATGTCCGGAAAATAGCCCGTATCGAGCAGGGGACTGATCACTTCAAAACGCCAGTCCTGACCGCCACTCAAGGGTGACGCTTTCAGCAGGGATTCCAGGTCCCGGGCAGCCACCCGTACGTTGCCGCTGATCTCACGGAAGCCCAGCTCGCGGGTGGACCATTGATGTTCCAGTTTTTCCCGTTTGAGGTTGCCATCCACCAGGCGCCGGTTCAATTCTCCCAGTTGGGCCTCCAGGTCGGCCTGTTCTTTTTCCAGGCGCAAGACTTCAGCCATCAGTGTGTCGCGATCAGCGATGATGTCGGCTTCCGACTGTTTCGCTTCGGTCAGCGAAGCGGCGCGGTCGGCTTCGGCCTTCTGAACCGCCTGGCGGATATCGCCGGCTAGGGACGACGTCGCCACCGCCACAAAAATCAGCAGGGCGGCCAGATAAACGAGGAAATATGGGGATCGCAATTTCATTGTCAATCCCCTCCAATCCGACCAATAGGCAGATCGATCAACTCGACGGGACGCATGCGGGTGGCCATCTCGATGGCCCGGCCGATGTTCCGTTTTTCGCCAGAAGGAAGATTCGTCCACTGACCCGAAGCCTGATCAAAAAGCCCCACCCGCTCGCGATCCGGCGTCTGCCAGAAAAGAGCCACTCGCCCAATGCGCAGAATGTCCGCGTACAGCTCCTGGCCCGACACTTCAATGTTCCCCTGATAGACCTCGATGCTGTTGGCGTAATCGGTTTCCACCTGCAAGACCTCCAACACCCGACGCAGCTTTTCCGCAGCGGTGAAATCGGGCCGGGCCAGCTCGCCCGCCACCACGGTCAGCCGTTGGTCTCTTTCTTCAGGGAGAAAAGGCAGTCCCAGGTTTCGGGATTTTTCAACCCGTTTGAGAATCACCAGTAAAGTATCCTGCATGCTGCTCTCGAGGCGATCAGCCTCGCTCAGGCGGCGGGCCAGTTCATGAAGACGGCCTTCGAGGGATTCAACCCTCGCACTCTCGGCAGACTTTCGTTCCTCCAACCATTTCACCGCAGCCCGGGCCGATCGCAACCGCCCCACCAGCCCGGCTTTTTCCGCCGACCACTGGTCAAGCTCCTGCTGGGTCAGCAGCCGGTTTTGCAACGCATCGCGGGTATTGCTTTCGACGGCGACCTTGCCGGCACCCTTGTCCTGGGCCCACGGTGTTCCTGCGCCCAGCATCAGCACCAAGAGCAAAACCCCTGGAATCGAATTCCTGATCATTGGTTTTCCCATCTCGACACCAACCCTGCGGTCAGTCGGAGGCGCCGGGCTGAAAGGAGTTGAAGAAGTTTTGGAAATCGGGATCATCCCATAGTCGGCCCGTATTTTTCCAAGCCACCATCACATAGATATCACCCTCGTAAAGCAGCCCCCTGACCCAGGTCTGGCCCGCTCCAGACGGATCAGAGGCAAGCACATCGATGCCTTCGATGACGGTGCCGTCGGGGAGTTCTTTCCGGACTGGTGCTTCATGGTTGATGGCCACCTTCATCGTTTTCAAAAAGCGAACCACTCGCTCGACGACCTGTTCGGCGCCTGGTGAACCGCCATCTTCACCCAGCACATTAAAAAACGAGGAAACCGAGCAACCCTCGCCCTTTTTCTGGTACCGATCACAAAAAGTAAGGGTGACGGCCACTGCGGGAAGGCCATCCTCCATGGCGGGCTCCTCTTTGGGAACCTTGGTTACCAGTTTGCCGCAACCTACGGGGAAAATGACCCTGAATTCTCCGTGCTCCGAAGAGTACGACACCGTGTCCTGGCTCAAGGTGGTCGGATTTTCCTGAGAACTCTCCAGCACCGGGTCTTTCATCTGACCCAAAACCACCGTGGGCAGGAGAAGGCCGATCAACAGCAAATACTTCAATTTTGCACCGTTTACCTTTTCTCTTTTCTCAGTCCAAAAGACCTTCAACCTGATCCATGAGGGAGCCAAACAGGGCCACCACATCCTGCATGGGTCCGCTACTGGTCATATCCACCCCGCCGAGACCAACCGTTTCCACGGGATATCGGCTACACCCGGAACGTAAAATATCCAGGTACTGTTCCCGATCATTTTCATCACCGGCCAAAACCTTGCGTGAAAGCGCAACGGCCGCAGAGTAGGCGGTGGCGTACTGGTACACGTAGTAGTTATAGAAGAAGTGGGGAATTCGAGACCAGGTCAAGGGACTCAGTTCAGGATCCAGGACAGCCAAAGGGCCCCAGTATTTGACCATAATCTCCCGGTAGAGCTCACCGAGAGCGTCGGCGGTGAGGGTTTCCCCGGCTTCGCCCATGCCGTGAATACGGTACTCGAACTCGGCAAACATGGTCTGCCGGAAAACGGTGTTGTTGATCTGGGCCAGATGATGGTCCAGCAGGAATAGTTTTCGTTGCCGATCCTCACTGGATTTCAGCAAGTGGTCCATCAGCAACAGTTCATTGAAGGTGGAGGCCACTTCCGCCGTGAATATTGGGTAACTGCCATAAACAAACGGTTGGTTTTCGACCGCCAACCACGAATGCATGGAGTGACCCAGCTCATGGGCAAAGGTAAAGGTATCGTTCAACTGATCGGCCCAGTTCAGCAGGATGTAGGGCTGGGTGTCATACACGCCGTTGCTGTAGCCGCCGCTGCGTTTGCCGGCGGTTTCGTGCACATCAATCCAGCCACCATCGATGCCTTTTTCCACCTCTCGCACATAATCCGGGCCCAGGGGCGCAAAGGCTTTCAGGAGCACCCCACAAGCCTCATCGTAGTCGAATGTAAACTCCCCTTCGGGAAACAGGGGAACGGCCAGATCGTACTCGTGCAATTCGTCCAGCTTGAGCACCCGTTTTTTCAGGGCCGTGTATCGATGCAAGGTGTCGATGTTGTCGCCAACAGTTTCGATGAGACTGTGAAAGACGGAGGGCGCAACCCCATCCGGATGCAGACTGGCCTCCAGGGTTCCTTCAAATTTCCGGGCCCGGGCAAAAAAGACGTGGTTTTTGACATTGGCGTCCAGGTTGGCGGCCAAGGTGTTCTTCAACTTGCCGTAAGCACCAAGGAACAACTCAAAAGATTCCTTACGCACGCGACGGTCGTTTCCTTTGAGAAATTTGTAATAACGCCCTTTGGTCAAGGTGACGAGATTGCCGTTCTCGTCTTCAATCTGGCCCAGCTCCAAATCAGCGTTGTCGAAAGCATTAAAAATTTGCGCCGCGCCCCGGGCCATCAGCCCCGCACCAGCCAACAGGGCTTCCTGCTCCGCAGGCAGGGTGTGCTCACGAGCGCGTTGAATGTTGTGGATGAAATGCTCGTATATGCCCAGCCCCGGCTCCTCGGCCCTCAATTCGGCCAGGCGCTCGGGCTTGATGGCCAGCAACTCGGAATCGAACCAGCTGACGGCCTCGCTGAACCCCACGGCCAGGCTGCCAATTCGCCCCTTGCGGCCCGTGTTCTCGCCGATACGGGTATCCTCGTCGCTTTTCATGCCCGCAAATACAAAGGTCTTTTCCAGAAGACGCCGGGAAGCATGAACCGCTTCAATGGTTTCCAGTAGATCCCGACCCGATTGTTCCAGCGTTCCCTGACGAGCCGACAGTTTCGGCAAATCGGCCTCCAACTGGGCAAAGGCTTTCTCCCAGCTATCCCAATCCGGGAAAATAAGGTCCAGTTGCCATTTGTATTTGTTGTCGATTTCGGAGCGCTCCATGGGGGCGCTGCCTGATTCAGCCCCGGAAACATAACAGGTATGGGAGTGATCAGTCCTCGGGAACATGCTGGCATCCGCCTTTCAGGGAGAATTCAAATTGTTTTCAACAGGGGAACTTTAAGACAAGAAAGACCCCTTGCCAACCATCGTCAGTCCCGACGAAGGATATTTGGCAAGAGACCCCATGGAGAACTTCGGCAGACAGCCGTCAAGAAGGTACGCGCAGATATCAGTGATCATCAGATCAAATACCTTGTTGCAGCGCGGGGCATCCAGGGAGTGGATAACATCACTGGCAAAAAATGCGGTCAACTCCAAGGGGGCCACGGCCTTGGCCAATCGCTTCCTATCACAGGATCGTCGTTCACAATCAGGATCTTCAGTATTTGATTCTCTCTGCCGGGCCTACTTTTTGTAGACCGCCGGCATGACATAATTGAACTGCGAATCATCCCGACCCAGAGTTTCGGAATGACCGATAAACAGGTACCCTCCGGTTATCGTGTGCTGGTAGTACTTTTCCACCAGGGTATTGCGGGTTTCCCGATCGAAATAAATCATGACGTTCCGGCAGAAGATCGCGTCGAATTGCTTCTTAAAAGGAAACGTACCGTCCATCAGGTTATGACGTCGGAAGAAAATTCGATTGCGGACCATGTCCTTCACTACCATGGTGCCGTCGGGCAGCTTCTTGAAATATTTGTGCCTCAGAGGTACCGGCAGCTGGGCAACCTTGTCGGTGGGGTACACTCCCGTCATGGCCGTTTTCAGGGCCGTGGCGGAAATATCCGTTGCCAGCAGCACGGGGTTCCATTGCCCAAATGAGCTGCCAAAGTGCTCCATCATGAGCATCATCAGCGTGTAGGGCTCCTCCCCAGAAGAACAACCCGCACACCAGATCCTCATCTCGGTTTGCCCGAGTTGCTGCCGTCGGGCCGCAAGCTCCGGCAAAACGTTATTCGAAAAGAATTCGAAATGCGCCTTCTCCCGGTTGAAGAAGGTGTGGTTTGTCGAAATCCGGTTGGCCAACTCATCAAGACCTTCGCTTGTTTTGTCCGAGGTCAGCCAGGATAAATACTCCTTGAAGGATGTAAAGTTTCTTTGGCGCAGAACCTTCTGCAATCGCCCAACCACCAGGGTCTTTTTCTGGTCCGTCAGGTTGATGCCAAACTTGTCATATACCAGCTTGCGGATGGCGCGAAATTCCTTATCGGAAATTCTGGCCGCCACGGAACTCCCGGAAGAAGCAGTCATTGTTTTGTTTGCCATTGAGCGGACTGCCTTTCCTAGAGAGGGATCTCGAATTTCAGACCAATTTCACTGAGCGTGGCCAGGAATTTACTTTTCTCAACGGGCTTGACCACGTAACTGTCGGCCGAGGCCTTGAAGGCTTCCCGGATGCTCTTGTGATCCTCAATGCTCGTGGTCATAATGATCTTGGACCCCATGCCCAGGGAGACACCGTTTTTTTCTTCATGTTTCCTGATCTGCTTGAGGGTTTCATGACCGTCCATTCCGGGCATCATGATATCCAGGCAGATAAGGTCATAATAAATCCCTTGCGCAATGGCCTGTTTCACTGCTTCCACGGCTTCTTCACCGTTGACAGCGATATCGCATTCACCAAAGGGTTCCAGATAACGGCAAAGAAGTCGGCGACTGATAAAATCGTCCTCAACGACAAGAATGTGCATGATTCCACTCCATATGATTTGACTTAGGTAAAGCGAGTTATTTGATCTCGTCTCCTGACAGTCAATTCTTCGGCCAATTGAAAATTGACTTGAATATTTCTTTAGTCCCCGAGGTATCTTTGGCGTCTTTTTGTTGAAAAGCGTATTTTGGGTAATCGACTTCACACTGAAAGCGGGAAAACATGGGATTGCTGGGAACGATTATCGGCGGCGGTTTGGGTATGCTCCTGGGAGGGCCCTTTGGGGCCATCATTGGCGGCGCCCTGGGCTCGAACATCAACATCTCGGCTGGAAAAGTGCATCCTGGTGTCCGTTCTCAATATGGAGGACCCGGTACCGGAACCACGGGTTACTCTCCCCTTCAGGATCAGCAAACCTTTATGCTGGCCATGATCAGCCTGGCGGCGAAAGTGGCCAAGGCCGACGGCAAGGTCACCGCCGAGGAGGTCAAAACCTTCGACGATTTCCTGCGCAACAACCTGGGCATGGACAAGGTGGAACGCCAGGTGGCCGCCCGAATATTCAATGAAGCGCGCGACTCGGATATTCCCGCTGAAGAATTTGCCGGCCAGATTCGCCGGCTCATGGGACACCGGCAAGATCGCTTGCGGGACCTGATTTCCCTGTTGATGATGATCGCCATGGCGGATGGACATTTCCATCCGGCCGAAGAAAGATTGATCCGCAGCATTTCTTCAAGCCTGGGGTTGAGGGCCTCCGACTATGAAGCCGCCGCCGCCATGTTCAACCCCGTCCACAACCTGGACGCGTCCTACTCCGTGCTGGGAATCGCCAAATCGGCCACCGACGGTGAAGTCAAAAAGGCCTACCACAAACTGGCCCGGGAATACCATCCCGATGTGCTGGCCAGCAAAGGCATGGGGGAAGAGTTCAAGACCTTCGCCGAAGAAAAAATGAAATCCATCAACGGGGCCTATGAAGAAATCAAGATCGCCCGGGGAATGTAGAATGCCCGAATTGCCAGAGGTTGAAAACGTGGCTCTTGCTTTGCGCGCACACCTGACCGGGCGCAAACTGACCGGGCTGAAAGTGGGGTATCCCGGAATTCTGGGCCAAAGTGTTGCAGCCACACGCCGGGCCATAGTGGGATGCACCATCGATGGTGTCCATCGCCACGGCAAATACATCATCATCAACTTTACCGATGGCCGACAACCCGACTCTCACCTGATGATTCACCTGCGCATGACCGGGCAAATTTTTATTCTCGATGATTATATTGCCGACAAGCACGTGCACCTGACTTTTGATTTTGACGGGTTGACGGTGCACTACCGGGATATTCGCAAATTTGGTCGCCTGCAGTTGGTTGACCATGCTGTTCATCCCTCGATTATCGCCCATGTGGGGCCGGATATGCTTGAGGTGAGATTCAAGGTCTGGCACGGTCGCATCAGCCACCGACGGGCACCCATGAAGGCCTTGTTGCTGGATCAGGGAATCGCCGCGGGGCTGGGCAACATCTATGTGGACGAGTCGCTGTTTCTGGCTGGTGTTCATCCATTGGCAAAACCGCAGGACCTGAGCAAAGAAAAGCTGCATGACGTGTGGCGCCTTGCCAAACGGGTGCTGCGCAATTCCATCAAGCATGGTGGAACAACTTTTATGGATTTCAAGAACTTCCACGGCAAACCAGGAAATTTTCGCAGGAAGTTGCGGGTTTATGGACGGGCTGGAGAGGGTTGTTCTGTCTGTGGGTGTGAAATTGAAAGTTTGCGGGTGGCTGGCCGGTCGAGTTGTTTTTGTCCCGAGTGTCAGGTAATTTAGTGTCCAGTACTTAAGGCACATCAAACACAGGAATCAGGCCTCGGCAACCCCGCCACCCGGCAGGCACCCTTGGCCGGTCCGTTTTCAAACAATTCATAGATATACATCAGGGTAAAACCCGTTTCCCGGCAAAGCACCCGAATCATGGGGGCCTTGTCGTGTTCCTCTTGAAACTCCCGCAGGAAATCGATGATCTTCCAATGGTCCTCGCTCAGCTCTTCAATGCCCTCGTCAAGGGCCAGGGCCTCGGCGACTTTGTCATTCCATTGGTCCGCATCCAGCATGAACCCCTGATCATCCAGGTCCACCCGGATTTTTCCTTTTTCAAACAAAGACATTTTTTCCTTTCCCGTACGGGAAGAGCGGAGCCATCCCCCCGGCAATCTCGTCGTCGGGAATTATTTCATCAGGGTCATCTTGTGAACCGCGCTGTGCGGGCCGGCCTCAATCCGATAGAAATAAGTACCCGAAGCCACGGTTTGGCCAGCATCGTCTCGGCCGGGCCAGATCACTTCGTGCAAACCCGCGTTGCGGACCTCATTGATCAGGGTTGCCACCTTGCTGCCGTCAATTGCGTAGACATTCAGCCGCACATCCTGGGCTTCGGGCAGGCTGAAACTGATCTTCGTCCTGGGGTTGAACGGGTTGGGATGGTTGGCCTTCAGGGCAAACACCCGGGGAGTCACCACACCACTTGACTGGTCCAAGCTGACTTGGATTTCGCTGTTGTCGTGGCCGCGGACGGTGATCTCCAGGCTCGAAGCAGCGATGGCCTTGGAGCTGTTGACAATGAACAAATCGCCGGTGCCGTCGAAGCCATTGCCTTGACCCATGACCGCCACACTTACATCCAGCCCGTTGCCGATGTTTTTCAGGAAGGTCATTTCATCCTGGCCATCCAGCAATTGGCCGGCAGTTACGCCAATATTGCCCGTCGGCGGATTGGCTCGTACACGAACGCCTTTGATCCCGTCGCCTTCAACCAGGCGCAGGGCATACTTGCCTTCGCTGCCTTCGACCCAACCCAGGCGGGCGATACTTGAAAGATGGTCCTGGCTCTTGTTGGTGCCCGAAACCACGCCAAAATTCATGGAGAAGACCATGAGATCCTCGAAGTCGATGCTGTCGTCGGTGGTGGGGATGCCGATGCTGCTCCAGTCGTTGGTAGGGCCAACGTCGATCATGGGGTCGTAGTTGGCATCTCCGACGGACTCGCCCAGGGCATCACCCAGGGTGGTCATATCCATGGCGTCGACCGTTCCACTGATAAAGGGAGGCACATCACCCAGCCAATAGTTTATTGCAGCATGGTTCTCGGCCGCCACCGGGCTGACGTTGCCCACCCCATCGACGGCAAAGACCTCGTAGAAATATACGCCGCGTTTGCTTGAATCAGACCAGGTCTCATCCATGGACAAAACAGCCGTATCGCCCAGAGGCACCCATTCACCCAGGGCATTGGCAATGATTTCGGAGTAGTCGGCCGGTCGAGTGGGAATGGTATTGCCGATCACATCATCATACTCGGGATAGACCGAGGCGTGGGCGCCGTCGTGCCACAAACCCGAGAAGACTTCGTAGTGGTCCACATCCAGGCTGTCATGGTTCCAGGACACAGCAGTGCGGTTGTGGTGCGGGGCGACTGAAATGCCGGAAACCGGGGCCGGGGCCACGCAGTCGGCATAAAACTCACTGAAGGAGATGGTGGTGGGAATGGTGTTGTTCGAGGGATCCCGCAAAGTTACGTCTTCCAGATAAGCTACCCCCCCACTGTCGGCGTAGGCGCTTATCTCGATGGTGAACAGATCGTAACTTCCCGGTCCAACCAAAGGTTGCGGATTGCCGCCAACGGTGGAACCGGTGACCGTGTAACTTCCGTCGCCGTTGTCATAGTGCAGGAATTGTTCGGTTCCTCCCCAGGGATTGAACGAAACAGGTGAATTTGGTGTGTTCAGGCCATCGCCCCCTCGAATCTCGATGTTGTACAGAAAAAGGTCAGGGGTGGTTGGCCCCGCAACATAGGTCACCGTAAAAACTACCGAATTGCCGCAAGCCACTGGTCCAGCCAGTTCAGGGGTGATTATCACACCCGCCCCACCGTTGAAAGGGCTGTACCTGACAAAATCATACACCCTGGTGCCCAAACCCGTAGGATTGGTGTCCGGATGGAACGGCCCGCTGGGATCACCCCAATCGTTGTAACGGGCATCGAAATGAACTGTCGTATTGGAAAATGCAGACAGGAGCTCGTTGTCAAAAAAGTTGCAGTTGCGCGCCTTGCCGGTTACCACCCCATATCCTTCGTAAGTCACAAGCCCCATGGCGAAGTGACTGATATCCACATTGTCAATTTCAACATGGATCTGGTTGTCCGAAAGAACTGCCACACCCCAGCTGGTGGGCTCATCGATACCGATGAGGGTGATGTCGGTCAAAGTCATGTCAAGAGCGCCATTGGCGGTTGCCAACTCACTGCCGACCACAAGGGGTTGGGCCGGCAGATCATCCAGTCCGGTTTTGTTGGCGAAACTTTTTCCCATGATGCCGTTGAGAACCGGATTGGTCACCAGGCCTCCGGTGTAAACCGCCGTATTTCCAATGGCGTAAAAGCCCACATCACAGGCATCAAAATCACAATTGGTCAGAGTCATCTTGGTATCTGTAATACCCAGCATTCCGGTGGCAACGTAAACGCTGTTCAAATTTGAGATGTCGGAAGAATTGCAACCGGTGGCCGTCAACTGGGCCTGGCCGGAAACCTGCCAACCATTTTGAACCGGAGCGACGATGGGGCCCTGGCCCACCACCTGAACGTTGGTGGAAGTGGACGTCAAGCCCAAGCCATGCAGCAGAATTCCTGTTTTCTGGAAATCATCAACCAGGATATTGTTCAGGATCATTTCATGTGGGCCCCCGTCGAAAGCCACCACAAACATGCCATTTCCGTGCAATTCGTAACTGACCGGATCCTCCCGCATTCCGGTTACGTGAACGTCCTGGATGGTTCCGCCGGAATCGAAATACCCAAAGCCGTGAAACGGGACGTTACCAACGCCCTTGTCACGACCGTCCAGCGTCAGGTTGAAAAAATTGATACCGTCGCAATTGGAGATCAAAACAACGGGAAATTGAGGAAACCCGTTGAGGTCATACGATTGGGCCAGGGTGTCGGGCGAATCCAGGTAGGTCGTGCCAGACCCTGAACCGACAAGGGATATATCCAGCATGTTTTCAAAAACAAGCTGCTCGACATAGTGGCCCATGGCAATTTGGATTGTATCGCCATCCAGCGCCACATCAATGGCTTCCTGGATGGTGATGTAGTCGGCGGTCCCGTCCTGATTGACAAACCAGGTTGTTGCCTGGGATTGACCGACCAACAGGAAAACCATCGAAAGAACCAGGCAAAATGGAGCTATACACCTAAAGTACAACATACAATCCCCCCATTCAGTGAAAGGTTGGCCCATACCGGGACCAAGTGACTTCATTCCACTCCCCCAGAGTCAGAAGTCAAACCAGACAGGATTATCAAGAAACAAAAAAGCGGCGACAAGCACAACACCCACCGCCACCCAGAGAAAAAGATCTACTTCATCAAGGTCATCTTCCGAACCTGGCTGTAGAGACCAGCCTCAATGCGGTAGAAATACACACCCGAGGCTTGAACCTGCCCGGAATCATTCTGTCCATTCCAGATCACTTCGTGCAGACCAGCACCGCGGGTATCGTCGACCAGGGTTGCGATCAACCTACCATCGATCCCGTAAACCTTCAAGCGCACAGGTTGCTGTTCCGGCAGGGTGAAACTGATCCGGGTATGGGGATTGAATGGATTGGGGTAACAATCGAGGGAATGTCCCGACCATGGATTATTCTGGGTCGGGCTCAGGTCGTTTCCCACTGTAACTGTTGTGGAACCAAGGGTTACATCGGGAATAATGATGGACCCGGGAGCAACCAGCACGATACTGACTGAAGTTATGGGCGATACCCCATCAACCAGTCCTTCGAATTCCCAATATAACAACTCACCCGGCGATACAACGAAATCGTAGGCTCCCATCACCACACAATAGCCGTGCCACACATTGGGTTCGGTCAGCTCGAATCCTTGAAAAAGGTTGTAGCCCGGATCGGTGAAAAGAGTACCTGGACCGCCGGAAACCGAACCAATCACTTCGGGATCGAATTCCACGAAAAGTTCAATGGTGCGCAAATCCAAGGTGTCGTCGCAGACGACGGACAACCTGGAAATGGAACCCACATCCACAGTGGTATCGGCTGGACTGAATCGCAGGGTGACACCCGCAAAAACGGGAGCGACCACCAGGAACAGGAAGGCCATCAGAACGAGATTTTTCAGGTTGCGAATCAACATGTGCATTTCTTTCTATTCATTCTTCTATTCGGTTTTCTCTTGGTTGTGGCGGGAGCAGGCGGAAATATCGAAGATCCACCTGCTCCCCCCGGGAGCATTGCTATTTCATCAAGGTCATCTTCCGCACCTGGCTGTAGGGTCCAGCCTCGATCCGGTAGAAGTACGTGCCCGAAGCCACTGATTGGCCGGCGTCGTCGCGACCAGTCCAGATGATTTCGTGCAAGCCCGCGCCGCGGGTCTCATTGATCAGGGTCGCTACCTTGGTACCGTCGATACCGTAGACGTTCAGACGCACATCCTGCGTTTCGGGCAGGCTGAAGCTGATCTTGGTCATGGGGTTGAACGGGTTGGGGTAGTTGGCCTTCAAGGCAAACACACGAGGTGTCACGGTGCCGCTGGATTCGTCCAGGCTGACCTGGATATCGCTGTTGTCGTAACCCCGAACCTCGATGGCCAGGTCGGAAACCGCGATCGGGGCACTGCTGTGAACCACAAACAGGTCACCACTGCCGGCGAATCCGTTGTCCACGCCCATGACGGCAACGCTGACGTCTAGGGAGTTGCCGATGTTCTTAAGGAAGGTCATTTCATTCTGGCTGTCCAGCAGATCGCCGGCGATCACGCTGCCGAGGGATCCCTCGGGTAGGCTGGCGCGCACGTGCACACCCTTGATGCCGACACCGTCCATGAGACGCAGGGCGTACTGGCCTTCCGCGACTTCAACCCAGGCCAGTTGCACAGTGGTGGAAATGTTGTTGTTGGCTTTGGTTGGAGTAACAACACCGAAGTTCATGGAGAAGACCATGAGATCCTCGAAGTTGATGCTGTTGTCGGTGGTGGGGATACCGAGGCGGCTCCAGTCGTCGGTGGGGCCTACGTCGGTGTATGGGTCGTATTGGCCATCACCGGATGTCGTGCCGAAGGCATTGCCCAGGACATCTATATCCAAAACGCCAACCGATCCATCGAATGGGCTCCAAACATCGCCCAACCAGTAGTTGGTCGACCGGTTCATGGGACCAAAGCCCGCGCCAATATTGGCGGCTGCATCAACGGCGAACACTTCGTAGTAATACACACCGCGGGGAGTGTAGCTATCTTCGAAGGTCACGGCGGTTCCGGGAACCGCACTATTGATCATGGTCCATTCGGCGCTGGCATCGGCCGCGGCGCGGTCGGCAGGCCATATCGGTTCAGTGGGGTTGTCATCGTCGTATTCAGGATAAGCCGAAGTCACATTATCGCCGGTATGCCAAACGGCACGCCAGATCTCGAAGTGGTCCACGTCCGAAGCGTCGGCCATGGTCCAATCGAGGGTGACTTTTTCGTGGCCGGGTGCGGACACGAGATCTGTGATGGCAGGAGGCGAGGTGCAATCGACCGTGAAGCCGGCACCGGAGACGTCGCCGAAGATGAAGACATTACCGGGGCCACGCAGGTTGTAGCCGGTTACCGCCACGTCGACCGCACCTTCAACCAGGGTGCTGAAGGTGACGGTGAAGAGGCTGGTGCCATCGACGCTGATACCGTTGCCGCCGTAGAAGGTACCATTGACAGAGTAGGGGCCGGTGCCCGTTACCTGGAAGTAGTCGGCACCAAGGCCTGTCGCTTCGGCGATAACCACGGTGGTTCCGACCGGAACCGTGACGTCGATAACTACTTCGAAACCGATGACCAACGGAGTGGCATCGCCGATGTTCAGCTTGAAGGTCATGACGTTGGTATCGGAGCAATTGACCGGGTCGCTGTCGGCGTTGGCGGAGATGTTGCCGCTGGCGTTGTTGGCTGCCATGGCCAAAGCCGCGGTGCACTCACTGCCGACTTCTGGAACATGCGTTAAGTTACTATAAAGGAAACCACCCGAAGTATTGGCCGAACCCGAGTTTTCCTGCACCGATCCCAACCACACGGCGCCGTTATATAGACCCGCTAACGTAGCCGCTGTCGGGCTGTCGGTTAAGTTTAGTGCCCACACTGCGTAAGCACTATCCTGGTAACCCCGGTCATTGATTTCGGGAGCGGCACCATACTGGTAACTGAAAGCACCGTCATCATACTGGCACTCAAGCAACAAATTTTGGAGCAGGAGTATCTTGTCCAAGTGCTGGCCCGTAACGGAGAATGATCTAATCAGGCCTGATACACCGAGTGTGTAGATTTCGAATTCGGGGTTGCTGTAATCAACCGTGTAACCCTTGTTGTGGCCGTTCGGTTCAAAGATCCCGTCTCCAGGCACCGCAGGGAAGCTGTCGTCATGCGAAACATCCGCCAGCGAAGCAGCCAGGGCATCGTAGCCATCGGCTGGAAAGTTGGCATGAAGTTTCATAAGAGCTTCCGTCCAAAGTGCCATGTCCCAGGCGATCAGCCCGTTGGGATAGGCCGGTTGGCGGCTGTCAATAACCCACTGACCAAAGTCAAGGATGGATGTATTTCCAGGAGCAGGCCGATTGGCAAGATCGTAGTCCCAAATGGCCACCGCCGCAGCCTGGTAAGCTGCCGCGCTCAGGGCAAGCGGGTCGGTGCCTGCAATAACTTCGGGCAGGCTGGCGAAGTCCAGAAGGAAATTAATATTCGGTGCGGAAGTTACGTCCGAAGGCAATGAGGCCGCAAGGCCATTGGCTGCGTCTCGCATGGCAACGTAAACACCGTTGCTGGGCTCCAGCAGATAGGCCTGGTACAGCCCGTTGGCGGTGATTCCCCACACATTGCCGTAGGTTGTCCCCGTGTTCTCGAAGGCGGTAGTTGTCCAACCGTAGCCGCCGTTATCCGGGTCCGCATCGGGATCCCCGTTTCCAGCATTATCCTCAGTGAAATCAGCCTGCATGTAGCGCAGGTAGTTGGCACCAGCCAGGGCCGCGGCCTTGAAATCGGTGGGGTCACCGAAGGCCTTGTTCGACGGTGCGATGGTTTGGTGTTTCTGAATATCCATCACTCCACCCTCGGGTGAAGCAGCCATAGCTGTCAGGGACCAAAGTCCCATAATCAGAACGACCAAAAGAACATGGCGAAGTTTCATTTCTAACCCTCCCAAAAAAAAGGTAAACGATTCGGGCTGGGCGAAGCCCCTGGTATTGCTGTTGGACGAAAACCACCCTCTGCTCCTTTCCGATGGTCACTTGGAACGGCGAGGTCATCCAAAACCCCCGCCGCCCCGAATTATTCTTTCCCTACTTCATCAAGGTCATCTTCCGCACCTGGCTGTAGGGTCCAGCCTCGATCCGGTAGAAATACATGCCCGAAGCGACGGTTTGGTCGACGTCGTTGCGGCCATTCCAGATGATTTCGTGCAAGCCCGCGCTGCGGGTCTCATTGATCAGGGTTGCTACCTTTGCACCGTCGATGCCGTAGACATTCAGCCGCACATCCTGAGCTTCGGGTAGGCTAAAGCTGATCTTGGTCATGGGGTTGAACGGGTTGGGGTAGTTGGCATTAAGGGCAAACACACGAGGTGTCACCGTGCCGGTGGTTTCATCCAGGGTGAACTGGACGTCGCTGTTGTCGTAACCACGAACCTCGATGGCCAGGTCGGTAGCCATGATCGGAGTGCTGCTGTTGACTATCAACAAATCACCGGTACCGATGAAGCCGTTGTTCTGACCCATAACAGCCAGGCTGACATCAAGGGAGTTGCCGATGTTCTGCATGAAGGTCATTTCACTTTGGCTGTCCAACAACTGGCCGGCAGTCACCCGACCGAGGGAACCTTCGGGCAGGTTGGCACGCAGGTGCACACCCTTGATTCCGACACCGTCCACCAAGCGCAGGGCGTATTGGCCTTCACCGGCTTCAACCCAGGCCAGACCGGCCGTGGTCGAAATATTTCCCAGGTCCTTGTTGGTGTCTGTTACAACGCCGAAGTTCATGGTGAAAACCATGAGATCTTCGAAATCGATGCTATTGTCGGTGGTAGGAATACCAACACGACTCCAGTCGTCGGTAGGGCCGACATCGCACAAGTTGTTGTAACCAGTGGTTCCGTCGGTCAAGCCGAAGGTGTTGGCAAGAACGTCAATGTCATCGACGGGAGTAACATGACCATCACCGCTGACATCACCCAACCAGTAGTTGGTGGCGCGATCGTTGGCGGCGGCGGCAAGAGGGTTGTTGCCGATGGGCAGGGCTGCATCCACGGCAAAGACCTCGTAGTAATAAACTCCTCGACCGGCAGTGAACGGGCCGATGTCGTCAAAGGTGAAAACTCCGGCGAGCACTGTGCCGGCAAGTTCCCACTCGGTGTTGGACTGAGCCGCTGTGCGGCTGCCCGGACGGGTGGGAATTACGTCATTGGCAAGGTCGTCGTATTCAGGATAGGCGGATGTTCCCACTGTCGTGTCATACCACAAGCCGCGATAAATCTCGTAGTGGTCCGTGTCGAGGTTGTCGTGGCTCCAGGTAAGGGCAACCTTGTCGTGGTGCGGGGCGGCGGTAATATCCGCCACTGCGGTCGGAGCCATGCAATCCACATCGATGGTGGCTCCGGTAGGTGAAGCTGCGATAGGCTGGTTGGCCGGGTCACGTAGACTGAAGCTGTCGAAAGTGATATCGGCAGTGCCGTCGGCAGCCGTGGTGAATGTGATTTCGAACAACCCATAGGTCCCGGCTCCACTGATCGGCTGAGTCGGACTTCCCTGGGTGGTTCCTGAAATCATGAACGAGCCGTCGCCGTTGTCAAAGGTGAGGAACTGGGTTGTGCCCCCGAAGACGTTCAGGTTGGTGATGCCGTTCCAGTCAACTTCACTGGTGGCGCGCACCATGGCGTTGAAGCCGAAAACGTCAGGAGTGTAGGCGTCCATGGTAAGATTGAAGGTCAGCGTGACGTTCTGGCCACAAACCAACGGACCGCTGGTGGATGGAGCCACCGTCATGATGGCCATGCCGGTCCAGGGCTCGAACAGGATGTTGTCGTCAACCTCGTTGCCGGTGCCTGCGGGATTGAGGGTCGGGTGGAAGGGGCCGCTGGCGTCGCCCCACCAGTTGTGGAGAAAGTCGACGATGTTCGGCGCGCTGTTGCTCACGCCGTACGTGTCGTTGCCGGACAGGTTGTTGCCCCGGCCAACCACAACCGAGGTGTCAAGAGCATCATAGCCACAGGCAACACCCGTGCTGTTGCCGGTAATAATGTTGTCGTTGAGAGTCATCGTCGTGCCGGGAGCAAAGTAGGTTGAAATGAGCAACCCCGCAGAGGTCGACCCGTCGCTGGAAGCAACGCCCTGGCAAGCGGTGATGGTGTTGTTCTCCACTGTCATCACCGCACCGGCGCTGATGTCGCAGGCATAGTCGAGCCAGTCCCCGACACCCTTGCCGGTGTAGGTGTTACCGCTGAACGAGCTGTTGCTAAGACCGGTACCGAATGCCAAGAAGCCGATACGGCCGATGTTGTCGAAGGTGCAGCCGGTGACGTCCCAGTTGCCTGCACCGAAGGCGGCAAGGGCCACGCCCCCGTAGGTCGGACCCGACTCGTTGTAGGTGATGTTGCGCAGCGCGCAATTGTCCAACACCCCGCTGCCATGGGACCGGATTCCCTGATAAACCAAGTAGCCGGCACCATCCAGCTCCAGGTTGCGCAGCTCCAGGTGGGTGCCTGCCGTTTGCAGGAACCAGCCACGAGGATCGCCGCTATTTCCAGTGTCACTGTCCGTCATGATGATCGGGCGGTTTCCGGGATCGCCAATAATATTGATGTCCTTGTCGACAAGAATCTGGCCTGCCTCGACATAAGTGCCGGGCATGACGTTAACTGTATCACCACTGTTGGCCAGATTGATCGCGTCCTGGACAGAGTCATTGGTGCCAAGAGTCATCGGAACGGTGCCCAGAGCGAGACCGTACCAAGGGCTGAAATCAAGGGTGCCGGAGATCTTGGCCGTAGGATCAAGAGACCCCCAGTAGTTGGCCTCGGCATCCTGAACGGTGACGGCGTTGGAAAAACCATCGTAGGTCAAATTGTCGAAAATCGTATTGTCGTGGGCAACCGTGGTGAGGGTGGCCCCGCCAAAATCATAGACAACGTAACCCCAATCAAATTGCGAGATTTCACAATTGGTCATGGTGCAGTTGACTACATCATCACCGTAGGGAGAAACGCCCCAGGTATCCACCAGGGCCGGACTGGCTCCTGTAAAAGAACTATTGGCCAGTGAAACGTTTACTGTTCCCTTGTTCGGGGCCTTCGTTCCCGAATCGAAAGGCTGAGCCAATCCCCTGGTTGAATTCACGGAAGACTTGGCGGCCCAGGATGTGACATACATGGCATCGAACGTGGAATTGGTCACGGTGCAACCATCAACACTGCCACTGGTGTCCTGCAACCAGATGCTAACCTGAACATTGTCGGCTGTGCAATTGTTCAGATCCCAATTGGTACCGGAGACTCCCAAAAAGCCACTTGCAGCCCAGGGGGTGCCAATCCAATGAATGTTCTGAACGGAACAATTGCTGGAGGTGGCAGATGCTCCACCGCTGACCTGGATACCATTCTGGGCCGTGATCGTCGTTTGCCCTTGTCCGGTGGCAGAAACGAAATCCATGGTCGCAGTCAGGCCGGCACCTGAAATCACAACCCCGGTTTTCTGAAAGTCATCCACGCTGATCTGCATCATGTCGAAGGCATGAGGGCCTCCGTCATCGGTGATGCAGTAGATGCCATTGCCGTGCTGGGCACCACTGAAAGTCGTGTCCATGATGTTGTCCACGTCCACGTTGGTCAGTGATCCCCCCGAGTTGAAATAACCAAATCCCTGGAAGCGGTAATTGGCGGTACCCCGGTTCAATCCATCCAGGGTCATGTCGGCAAAATTTACTCCGTCGGCGTGATCCACAAATACGACGGGGAAATTATTGTTCGTGCCGGTGGCGAAGGAGAGCGCCAGAGTCGGAGGTGAATCGATATACGTTGCATCCACACCTGCGCCCAAAATACTCAGGTTGTCCGTGGTCACGTGCAGTTGCTCTTCATAGTGTCCCACGCCAACTACGATATCATCGCCGGCACTGGCTGCGTCGATGGCAATTTGAATGGACATCCCGCTGGCCACCAAAAAGCGGCCGTCAGCGATGTCGATTATGTAGGATCCAGGACTGGCCAATGCGGCCGTCACTGCATCAGTTTCAGTATCTTTGTAGAAGGTGTAACCGGGGGCGAAAATATTCCGCACCATGTAGCCGTAACCGCTGACCACGATGTTGGTGTTGAAGAGCCCGAATTCATCCTGGTTGTAGAGGTTTTGTTCTCCCAGGCTGAGGGTGGTGCCGTCGATGGCGACATTGTCCGACCCGCGATTCAGGTAACTGGAACTCGAACTGTAAATGGCGATGCTGCCCCAGGTGTTGTTGCTGGTGGTGATGTTGTTCATGACAACGTCAATGCAACCGGTAATCTGCAGGCCGTTGCCGCCGGTGGCGTCGCTGCTGGTCAGGTGGGACAAGACGACGGTGTTGTACCCATGAACATCGAAACCGGTGCGCTGATGAGCGCCGGAGATGGTGACGTTCTGAATGGTCAGATTGTCATAACCGTTGGCAGGATTGCCCGTACCACTGGCATGGATGGGGTAATTGATATTGCCGACATTGGCAACCAGGGTGAAGTTTTCCAGGATAACGTCGTGGGACGCCACGGAAAAACCATAACCACCGGCGGCCGGGATGTTGATCAATACCCCCGATTCACTCTGGCCGGTCACTGTTTGGGCCTGGTTGACGTAAAGTGTTCCCACCGGAGTGTATGTGCCATCAAGGATATAAACGGTATCACCAGGCAGGGCTGCCGTCAGAGCGGCTTCAATGGTACCAAAATCCGTCGGCACCGTGATCGTGGCGGCAAACGCACCGGCTGCCCAAAGCATCAATGCCAGGGCGAGCAGCATGGTCTTCTTCATAGTCATGGAATAACCTCCGGGTTTACCGTGATGGGGGTAATGAGAAATGTGTGGAGTGTCATGTGAACTCTCCCAATAAGCTGGATTCCTATGGTGTAAAACTGGGAAGTTGACGGGCGAAGTGATTTCCCCTTGTTAATAATTTTTTAAAGCCCCCCTCTCCATCAAAACCAAACAACCATGGACCTTGAGAACAAGGCAACAAAGAACCAACCTCTGGAATAAGCAGAGGCTTGACGGGAATAGACTTACCCCGTCAATTGTATATGTATCTAGACGAAAAAACTGCCCGGGCGAGTGGACATATTGGACGAATCGGGATTGTTACAGATTCTACTAAGATTGTCAAGAGAGTTGTTGTCTTTTGCAATGTTTGGAGTTGTTGAAACAAATTAAATCCCCAAAACAGGACACATTTGATATAGAAATGCAAAAACCGACTGCCGGGGAATGAAGGTAGATCACCCGAAAAAAGTTTCAGGCGGTGGGTTGGACAGGCAAGGCCATGGTCCTGTATACTAACCCATCTGTTGTGCCCTCTTTTGTTTCAGGAGTATTCCATGAATGCCCATCTGCGTAATTTCGCATTTGCCCTGTTTATCATTCTCTTCTGTTTCAAAGGAGCGACCCTGGCTGTTTCCGTATCATCTCAATTGACATCACTTCAATTGACAGAGGATCCGGTCCCGGTCGCCCTCAAGCTGATATCCGAAGACCGACTTGGCTGCGAAATCCAGTTTGAGCTGAATCAGCTCTCCCGTGACATCATCACCGTGAATGGAACCACCTTCCAGGCCCTGACCATCCTCGGTGGAGGTCTTTCCGGGCAGAATGGGGCGCCCGGCCTGCCAACCTATTCAGGAATGATCGCCGTGCCTGCAGGGCATACCGTGGACGCAGTGGTCGTCAATTCCGAATTGCGGGTATTTCCCGACATGAAAATATTCCCCGTGCAACCGGAGAAGGCGGAGTCTTTCCACATTGATCACAACGCCTACAGCCCCCAATCCGGCTCTCGGTCTCAGGTCTCTTTCACCATCAGTCTGGGTGAACCGGCCATCCTGCACGGTCAACCCGTGGTTTCCTTCACCGTCAATCCTGTGCATTTCAGAGCCGAAGACAATTTGGTCACCGTTGCGTCCAGGTTGTCCCTCAGGTTCCAATTCAAGGCCGATGGAAAGGGAAAAACGTCACGACGGGTCTTCAACAGCACTCCCAGGTCATTTTCCCGGTTGTTTGATGATGTTCTGATCAACAGCCTGCCGTCGGAAAAATCCGGTTCCACCAATGATCTGGGAACCTACCTGGTGATCACCCCGCCCAGTGGTCAAAGTTCACTGGCCCCCCTCCTGGATTGGCGGCGGCGACAGGGATACAATGTTTTGGTGGGCAACACCGGCACCATCGGACCGTCTGCAGTCGATATCAAAAGCTACATCCAGAATATTTACGACACCGTGGAGCCTCCCCTGGAATATGTGGTGATGATTGGTGATGCCAATGGCTCCCTCACCACCCCAACCTTCATTGAATACATTTCCGGCTATCATGGAGAAGGTGATCACTATTACACCACCCTGGATGGAGGGGATATTCTTTCGGATATTCACATCGGTAGGCTCACGGCCCGGGACCCTACGGAATTGTCGGCCATCATCACCAAAATCATCACCTACGAAACCAATCCGCCCACACTTCAGGATCCCGACTGGTTCAACCGTGCTTCGGTGGTTGGCGACCCGTCGTCTTCGGGCATCACCACGATTTACGTGAACCAATGGCTGAAAGAACAGCTTCAGACCCTGGCCTTCACTCAGGTGGATTCTATTTTCGGTGGGAATTTTCCCGGCTTGATGTACACCTCCATCAACCAGGGCCTCAGTGTGTTCGGTTATCGTGGTTTTTACGACATGAGCGGGTTCTCCCTGGCTCATATCACCACCCTGTCCAATGAATCCAAACTGCCTTTTGCCGTCATTCCAACCTGTGATACCGGGTCATTCCTGACCCAGACAACCTGTCGGTCGGAAGCTTTTTTGCGCAATCCGGGCGGGGGGGCCATCGGGGCCATCGGAATGTCCACTCTTGGCACTCACACGCGCTACAACAACTGCCTTTACCACGGAATTTGGGAAGGCGCCCTGAATTCCGGTGACCACCACCTCGGCGCGGCTCTTTCCCGCGGCAAACTTGAAGTTTACAATAATTATTTCCTAGCCGAGCCTGGCATAACCGAAACCTGGGCTGTTTGGGCCAACCTGATGGGCGATCCGGCCACTGACCTTTGGCTGGATACGCCCTCAATTTTGCTGGCTGAATTCCCGACCGAATTGCCAGTGGGTGCAGGATCAGTTCCCGTAATGGTCACCAGTAATGGAAATCCGGTGGCCGGAGCCCTTGTCGCCCTGTACAAAGCCAATGAAATCCGGGTCACCGGCACCACCGATGACTTCGGGCAGGTCAACCTACCCATTCACGGGCCAACCGAAGGCACTTTGCTGGTGACCGTCACCAAACACAATTGCAAACCCGTGCGCGGCTGGTTGTCCCTGGGTGAAGTGAGCGCTCACGCAACTTTGACCGAGATCGCCCTGGACGACGGATCCTCAAGTGGATCTGGAAATGGCGATCTGCTGCCAAACCCGGGTGAATCCCTGAACATTCGCTGTGCCCTGACCAACGAGGGAATCAATCTGGCCGCCAATGTGACCGCCAGCCTTATCAGCCGCGATCCCATGGTGACCATCGTCGATGGCAACGACAGTTTTGGGGACATTCCCGCCGGACAAACGGTTTGGAGCCAGGACAGTTTTGAAGTTCTTGTTTCCGGTCAGGTGTCCGACCAGTATGCCGTGGCGATGGACCTGGTGGCCATCAACGACGATACAGGAACTTTCGGTCCCCTCGAACCAGGCGAACTGTTCAGCAACGCCGTCAATCACTTCACCCTGAAATTTGCTGACGATTGCTTTGCCGGCCATCTGGCCACTTTTGAATTGCGCCTCACCCTGCCCGATGGGCTGATCCGCACCACGGTGTTCCAAATGACCGTGGGTGAAATTTCGCACACCGATCCGATTGGGCCCGACAACCATGGCTATTATGCCATCGACAACACCGATACCTCCTACGACCAGGCGCCGGTATACGATTGGGTGGAGATCAATCCCGCATATGGCGGCCCCGGTACCGACACCGGTATGTCCGACGACTACTTTGAACAGGACAAAACCAGCATCTTCGACCTGCCCTTCCCTTTCAGCTATTACGGCACCGAATTCAACAAAATTTCCATCTGCACCAACGGTTGGATTGCCATGGGGGCGACCAATCTTCGACATTACCGAAACTTCACCCTGCCCAGCGCCGGCAGTCCCGACGCCATGATCGCCCCCTTCTGGGACAATCTCTACACCAGTGGGGACCACAAGGTTTATTACTGGTACGACGAAGCCAACGGGCGTTTCATCGTCGAATGGAGCCGGATGCACATCTACTATGGCAACTATCACTACTCCGGATTGCAGGACTTCCAGGTCATACTTCATGATCCGGCGGTTCACCCCACCAGCAATGGCGACGGTGAAATCCTCTTCCAGTACGCCACCGTCACCAACGAAGACAACATCAACGGATACGCCACTGTGGGCATCCAGAATCTTACCGGCGACGACGGATTGCTCTACACCTACTGGAACCAGTACGCATCTGGAGCCGCCCCACTTGAGGCTGGTCGGGCTATCCTGTTCACTCCTGGCCCCAGCGTTCAGTTCACAACCTGTGAGGTTTCACCAAACCACTTCACGCTGACCATGGCTCCGGATCAAACACGACAGGAAACCCTGGTCATTTCCAACAACGGCGACCCGGATTCCGAGCTCTCTTATTTGATCCAAAAAACCGACCCCAACGCCCCCATGGTCAACGGCGCGGCAAAAGACCTGACCGGTTCAGTCATGACCTGCAGCCAGTCGGTGTACCCGATTGGGGAAATTGTAGACTTGGAGTTCTCGGCCACCAACAACAGCCCGGACAACGAGTACCTGGTTTTTGTGAGCCTTGACTTCCCCGCGGGGGTTTCGGTCATCGGCAGCACCAACCTGGTCAACAGCTATTTGCAGACTTTGACCTATAACCAAGCCTCCGGCAATGGTGCCGAGGTGGTGTGGGAGGACGGTTTTGTTATCGGCGGCAACACTGCCATCTGCACCATGACTCTGGATTTCAGCAATTATTCCGGCGCTCTCGTTCTGCCCTACACCATGACCGGTGATAATTTTGGTGGTGAACCACACACGGTGCAGGGCACTATTTCCCTGCTTCCATCTGGACCCTCGGTTTCCTTGCAGAGTCCCAATGGCGGGGAGCAATGGGCCATCGGCGACGTAGTTGAAATCCAGTTCCTTGCCGGTGGCGGACCTGAACTATTGGAGCTGGCCCTGGATCGAAACGACGGCAACGGTTGGCAAACCATCATTGAAAACATTCCAGCCACGGAAACCAGCGCCACCTGGCTGGTGGACGGCCCCATCAGCGCCCAGTGCAGGATGCGCCTGAGCGACTCGAATGACGCGACCCTGTTCGATATCAGTGACAACTATTTCACCATCGGTCGCGACCTGGGCTGGGTGATGCTGGACCATGACGCCGGAGTTGTCGTGGCCGGTACTCCCAACGAGGTGATCCTCACTTTCAACACCCAGGGACTGGAGCCCGGCTCCTACCTGGTTGATCTCCAGATCTGGCAAATGGCCAATGGCCTGGTGATGGTGCCCATCGTGCTGATAATCAGCGATGATTTGTCCGGAAGTGCGGAGTTGCCACCAATCACCGGATTGAAACAAAACCGACCCAACCCGTTCAACCCCCAAACCGAGATAGGATTCTCCATTGAGGCCGGCGGCAACGTCAAACTCAGTATTTACAATGCACGTGGCCAACTGGTCAGAAGCCTGGTCAATCGTTTCCTGGAGATGGGAGAGCACAAGGTTATCTGGCAGGGCCGGGATGACTCGGGACGCCTTTTGTCTTCAGGAGTTTATTACTATCGCCTGGAAACCACCGCTGGAAAAGAGGTCAAGAAAATGGTTTATGTGAAATGACCATGAATGGATTGCTTCATGACCCTGATTTTTTTTCCCGGCACAACCGGACCCAGCATCCGGAAAACGCCAACCGGCTGAGTTTGCTGGGTGACTTGGCGTTTGGTGAGCCCGTTGAGCATAGGCCTGCCACCGATGAGGAGTTGCTGGCTGTCCATACGACGGGTCATTTGCATACTGTCGCTTCCTCTTGCCGCAATGGCGGTGGATTCCTGGATCCGGACACTTATTGCTGTCCCGAAAGCGAGACCGTTGCCCGAGCCGCCTCGGGTGGTCTCGTTGACCTGTGTTTCGGAGTATTGGCCGGTACTTTTGCCAATGGATTGGCCCTGATTCGTCCTCCCGGTCACCATGCCACCTGCGACCAGGCCATGGGGTTCTGTCTTTACAACCATATCGCCGTGGCTGCGGCGGCCTTGAAAACCCGTGGGGTTTCCAGGGTATGCATTGTGGATTTTGACGTCCATCACGGCAACGGCACCCAGGATATTTTTTATGAAGATGATTCGGTGCTTTATATGTCCAGCCATCAGTATCCACATTATCCTGGAACCGGCTCCGTTGCCGAGATTGGGCGGGGAAAGGGCGCCGGGTTCACCCTAAACCATCACCTTGAAGCCGGGTCGGGTGATGATGAATTGTTGACCGGGTATCGGGATCATCTCCTGCCCCGATTGGTTGATTTCGAACCTGGTTTTATACTGGTTTCCGCCGGCTTCGATGGTCATGCCGATGATCCCCTGGCGGGCCTCAACACAACCACTGCCGGATACCGAAAGCTTGTGGATTTGTTGATTCAGAAAGCCGGCCGTTTGTGTGAAGGCAAGATTGTTTTTGTGCTGGAAGGCGGGTATTATCCGCGTGCCCTGGCCGATTGTCTGGGTGAAACCATGCGATCCCTGAAAGACGGCTCTTCTGAATGAACCGGCGTTCGGTAATATCCCGTTGGTCTCTTCCGCTCATCGCTTATGTGTCGATGGTGCTGGGCTTGCATGTCTTTCACAGCGCATGGGTGGCCTTCGGGTTTTATCACGGGTTGATTCTGCTGGTGATGCTCTCTGCCGCCAATAGGACTTTTTGGCGTGAGCTGGTAGCTGGATGGGATTGGCGAGTGGGCACGGCCGCCATTGTGTTTGGGCTCGGTGGTGGCGTGGTCTTGTATTTGCTTGCTCCTTTTGCCGAAATCGATTCTTCAACCATTGGGCCCGTACTTTCCCGGCTGGGTCTTCAGGGTGGATCATGGCTGATGTTCGTCATCTACCATTCGTTGGCGAACCCCTGGTTTGAAGAAGTTTTCTGGCGTGGGCGGCTGGGCAGCAACAACAACCTCCCGGTGTGGAATGATGTATTTTTTGCGGGTTATCATCTTCTTGTCTTGGCCTTGTTTCTGGATTGGATTTGGCTCATTGTCGCAGCAGTTATATTAACTCTTGCCGGTTGGCTGTGGAGACAAATCAGACGGCAGCGCAAGGGATTGCTGCTGCCGGTCATCAGCCACCTGAGCGCGGATGCCAGCATCATGGCCGTGGTTTACTGGCTCAACCAATAGGAGCGGATGATGAATCCCTTTGAATTGCCCATCGAAACCATTGAAAAGCTGGTCCGGGAGCACGGCACACCCATCTATGTGGTGAGCCGGAAAAAGATTCGCGAGAATTTCGAGATGCTGGATTCCGGGTTGCCCGCGGTGAAGTTTTTCTACGCCATGAAGGCCAACCCCCAGCATGAGATTCTGGAGGCCCTGGTGGCGGCCGGAGCCGGGTTTGATGTGGCCTCCAAGGGTGAGATTCTTGCCGCCGTAGCTGCCGGCGCCCACCCCAAGAACGACCTGATTTTTGCCGACACGGTGAAGGACCCCAAACAAATCGCCTTCGCCCATTCCATTGGTCTGGACGACTTCACTTTTGACAATCACTCGGAGCTGACACAAATCGCGAGACATGCCCCCGGTGCAAAAGTACATTTGCGCATTGTGGTTTCCAATGAAGGAAGCGTGGCCCATTTGAGCCACAAGTTCGGGGCCGATGTTGCTGATGCCATCGGCCTGATGTTGCAGGCCCGGGCTCTGGGATTGATTCCACGAGGAGTCAGTTTTCATGTGGGGAGTCAGTGTCTGGATGCGCAACGGTATGTTGAAGCACTGGATACGACGAAAGATGTTTTTGTGGAAGCAGCCAAGGCGGGCATTGAGTTGAAGTCCATAGATATCGGCGGGGGATTTCCGGTACGGTATATTGATGAGGATATTGATATTCCGGAAATGTGCCGGACCATTCGAGAGCACTATGGAAAGCTCTTCTGTGATGAGAATGGTGACGGTTGCGACCTTGTGGCCGAACCGGGTCGGGCTATTGTGGGAGACGCCATGATTCTGGTTACCAAGGTTATTTCGGAGTCGGTTCGCAACGGGAAGAACTGGTTGTATTTTGATGACGGGACTTATGGAAGTTTCATGGAGGTCCTGCTTTACAAGATGAAATTCCCCTGGCGAACCAATACCAACGGGCCCGTCAAGGAATACGTTTTGGCGGGGCCCACCTGCGATTCGATTGATGTTTTTTCCCGGGATGGCGCCGGGGAAATTTGCGGGGTTGAGTTGCCGCAGATGCATTTGGATGATTTGCTGATTGCCGGGAGCATGGGAGCTTACACTTTTTCCGAGAGCACTCGGTTCAATGGGTTTGAACCGGCCAAGTTTGTTTTTTGGGATTGAGAGTTGTGTCTCCTGTTTTATAACCCCCCAACCGAGATCACCGGTAAAGCGCCTTCAAGCCATCCCAGGAATGCTCTTCGGTGGCGACCGTACCCTGATTCACGTCGAGCAAATACAGTGTGTCGAGATCGCCGCTCCAGACCAGATTCGACATCCAGGCCAAGCCCCACGGGTGACCGGAGGCCGCACCACAGCTTGAGGTAATATTTCCGTCAGCCGGATTGATGATGTAGATCTCGTGGGAGTAGCAGTCCGCCAGGACGAGCACTTCCCCGGATGCCAAATAGCCCAATCCTGAAGCACAATTCCCAGGTGAGGCAAAGGAATCGAGAATCGCGCCATCGGCCGGGTCCAACTTGTAGATCATGTTGTGACCATAATCGGCGTGCCAAAGATAAGTACCATCAAAGGCCAGCCCGGCCGAGTTGGGGTCACTGTCATCATGGCCGGGAGCCGGGATCTCCGACATGATTGTGCCATCGGTGGGATCAAGTTGATAGATGGTGCCGTTCTGCTCATGGCAAGCCCAGAGTGTCTGTCCGTCCCAGGCCAGCCCGGCTATGCCCGGGGAGGTGGGGCCTGGTATGGAGTGGACGACGGAACAGGATTCCGGATCAATCTGAAAGATTCTGCTGGTGTCGAAGTAAAAGGCCAGCCAGATGTAAGTGCCGTCGTAGGCGACTCCTCCAGGGAGCAGGTAATCCAACGGACAGTTGCTGGCAATTCCACAGGCATCACGGCCAGGTGCGGCATGGTCCGTGGATGATCCGCCGTCAACGCCGCGGATGGTGATTGCCTCAGATGGTGCAATTGCGGAGAAGCAGAGCACGAGTACGGAGATGATGATTATGAAACGCATTGTCCCCCCCATTTTGTGATATTTGCAGTGAGCAGCCCCTGGTAGATTTTTGATGACCCGCTACTTTATCATAACCAAGCGATCGGTAAAAGTTTGTTGTCGCAAAAGACATAAAAAGCCCTTCTTTCTTTTCCACCACCGTAAAAAAAGAAACCTTTGCTAACCCCTGCTCACACAACCACCGACTCCTCCAAAAACCTCCGCCTGTCCTCGGGCAACTTCAAAATTTCTACCAACATTTTCAATGTCACCTCCCTGTCCCTGCGCACCGACCGGCAAACCGCCTCGGGAACGGGCCTCTCACCTGATTCCGACTTGACATGCTCGGCCTGAACGGCAAAACAAACCCCGCACAATCTCAGCGCCCAGCAATCCGTGCACTTGTCTTTCACTGCATCATGAAACTGATCCTGAAGGTCGAGAACCTGGGGCGATTCAATCCCCGCCTGCAAACTCCCTAGTTCCATGACGCAGCCAGTTCGCTCACATGGCTGAAACCGGCCATCGACTGTTACGTGGAGTTTCCGTTGGCCCGGTCGGCAATTTCCGCCTGGGGTAAATTTGTGGGCCAACGTCCCTCTGGATCGGTGATGGAGCTTGATGATCTCCGGCTCGAACAACTCACGGATGACCGGACTGAGTTTGTCCCTTGTTCCATTTGTCACCGCCTCCAGGTATTGCTTTCGGGCCTGCTCCACCTGCTTCCCAAGGGCCAGGAAGTCTTCCTTTGAAGCAGACCAGTCCTGTCCTTTGAGGTTGGCGCTGTTGACCCGGACTGACGGAGGGGAGGGGATTCCATGTTTGACAAAGGGAGGGAAGTCGGCAAAGAAGTCGGCCAGCTCAAACAGATCTGTCGGTGGAGCCATTGTTGCGACGAAGGAAAGGCGCTTGTAGGTGGTCGGGTCACGGCCAAGCAGTTTGTCCAGGTTTGCGAGGACCTTGTCGAAGGTGCCGTTCCCATGGGCATCAACCCGGTTTTGATCATGCCACATGGCCGGGCCGTCAATGCTGATCTGGAGAAAAACCTTTTTTCGAATCACCAAATCAATGGCGCGGTCCGTTAGCAGTACCCCATTGGTGTCGATGATGAACATCGCATCTTTACCCCTGGGATGTTCCCTGCCTTCTTCGATGACTATTTCAATCAGGTCCAGTTCGAGGAGGGCCTCGCCTCCATAGAATGAGATCATCGGCTTCTTGCCTGGTTCTACTCTGTCCAGAAAGTACTTCAGGCTCTCAAGCGCGGTTTCGGGGGACATGGATTCGTCTTCATGGCCTCGCACCCAACCGAGGTCGGCCCCATGCACACAATACCGGCATCGTAGGTTGCACCGTTCGGTAACGGTCAGAACTAGGTGTTGGAAGTTGGAATCGCACTCTCCGGGCCTGGCGAGTTTGGGGTCCGGCGGGGCCAGGAGAGGCCGGAAGGCGAGGAACAGTCCTTCCTCTTTTCGGGCGGTTTCGATTATGGCGCATGCTTCGAGGATTTTGGGTTCCGGCCAGGTCTCTTTCAAGGACTGGACAAGGTCCTCCTGGCTCATGGTCCCGAAAAGAGGGATAACCGCGGCCAGTTCCGGGTCTATCTCCAGGATTTGGTTTGTGTTTACGTCGTAGTAGAAATGAAGGTCTTTGGTTTGAAAGACATGGCCGAAGACCTGGTTTGGGCGAGGAGGGGACAAGGGGTTCTCCATTGGTGAATGGGCGCTGTTTCAATTCCTACCTGATCGGGCAATCCCCCCTGCTATAAAGGGTAAGTCTCAAAAGGTCGATTTGGATGCAGGAAACGCTAATATTTTTTATGAGAAAATTGGTAGGCGGAAATTTTTGTGGACAAGAATTTCCTGAGTGGCAAGATGCTGCTACGTCTCATATCCGCGTTGCGCCCACCTTTGCTGGAGGAATGGCATGTATCGGAAATTGGAAAAGGATGATTTGGCAAAGGTTCAGGCCAAGAAAAGCGGACCTGAAAATATTTGTGAGTGCGTATGCAAATCTGAAAAAAACAATCCCGATGAAGAGAAAGCAGAGACAAACTTGGCCATCAACCAAGTAAGAATAGATTGGGACATTAACGGATAGGCTTCCCCTTAAAGTAGGAAACCTGCCCATATTTTTTTGTTGTCAAAACCCAGCCTTGAATTTGAAATGAAACTCCATCAAGCTGTTTTTCCTGGAAAATTGTCGGACTAATCGTTCCTGTTTCTATTTGTTCATTAAAATCACTCCAGTCTTCTAAAATAAAATTGCCAATGTCTTCATTTCTGGATGATGGGGGGACCAGAGAAGGGCGACCCGTTTCTGAATTTTTCCCATTGATAATATACTCCCGTCGTACAATCCAGCGGGTATTCCCTTTGATCATCCACCCTTCAACCCCAATGATAACCCCCAGGTCGGCAAGAAATTGTTGGTTTTTTTCATGGATATCCGCTTCACTATCACCCTCCAGTACATTAAACCCATCCCCGCGAAACTCGTTCTTCACAATCCGCCAAGGCCCCTTCGAATTCTCAACTTCAACCATATCAAACCCGTCACTACCCAAATCTGAAATATTGAATGCCAAAACACACAAAACGGCCAAGGACAACACAGACGCTACCCGCTTGATATTCCGTCTCTCCCGTTTTTTCCGCACCAGCTGGTCGGCATACATCTTATCCCGGAAGTCGCTTAGAAATGCCTCCATGTCCTGATTACAATCAGGAACAGATGGTCTCATCCCCCGAAGCCACTGATCAATCGGCTCATTGAATTCCTGGGTGTTGGTGTTTTTATTGTTCTTCATTATTTCTGGGCCCCCTTCCCTTGCCCTCAAACACTTTCCAGCCGTCTTCCTTCAACGATGCGCTCCTGGCCAACTGCAATATCCCGGCGAATGCCGTTTGATCCAGACCCAGCTCGGTCAAATGCTCCAGTATTTTTTTCCTGCCCCGTTGCAAAATGGATTTCACGGTGGATTCTTTCTCTCCCATAACTATTGATATTTTGCTGGTAGTCAACTCCATCCGATAGTGATGAAAAAGGACCTCTTGCTGGATTTCACTTAAAGAAGCAAAACACGAAAACAACAGCTTGGCTTCTTCTTCCAACAGCATTTGATCATCAGGTTGACGGTTATCTATGAATTCAATGTTTTCCGGATCCAGGACGATTTCGCTGTTGCTGTTTTGCCGTTTCCATTGCGTATTTATGCAATTCCTTGCAATTTGAAACAGATACGCGCCAATCGAAACCCCACGCAATTGGAATTTTGGCAAGCCATCCCAGGCTTTGGTGAATGTTTCATTGGTGATCTCATTTGCCAGATCATGGTCATGGGTCCTCTTGAAAACATACCCGAAAATTTTTCCATAGAACTTGCGTACAACTTTCTCGTATTCCTCGGGATCTTGCTTTATGCGCTTGAGCCATTCCCTTTCAATTTCAAGATCAATAGATTCCTGTCTTCCTTCCCGAACATTTTGATCCACCCGGACCTGATCAACGACCTTTTCCTGCTTCTTTTTTTGCGGCTTCATATAAGAAGCACCACAGGGATATCCACTGGTTCTATAATCATTAATCCTTTCAGAAAGGTTTTGGATGCACAATAATAGCATAAATATTTGGGGCGCAGGAAAATCTGGGACTTGTTTTTTGAATAACCTGTTGCAATACAATTAATTTGGATGATGTTTGATTCCGTAATTATTTTTTTTGTTATTGGGGATTTTTTGATTTGTCCCCCCCGGCAGAAGGATAGGGGAAGCACTCAGGGCCTTGGCCGGGTTTTCAAACTCACCTGACACCCCAACAATGCCGCCCCATCCTGCCTGGCCAACACCCAACAAACCCCATCCAACACCCCAACCCGCTCTTTCACTGCAGCCAAAGCCACCCCCGCATCATTGTTTTTGTCACTCAAATGCGCCAACATTATCCCCTTCAGGTTTGGCGACCCGGCAGCCAAAATTTTTATCAAATCCCCACATTGCCCGTTGTTCAAATGCCCCCCATCACCAACAATACGCTGCTTCAAAAAATATGGATAAGGCCCGGCGCGAAGCATTTCTTCATCATGGTTGGCCTCCACGAACAGATAATCAAGATCCCGCAGCAACTGAAAATCAAGCCCGTCCAGCGTGCCGATATCCGTGGCGAAAAACGTACGCACTGCGGCCACTTCAACCAGGAAAGCGCAGGGTTCTTTTGTATCATGGGAAATCTTGATGGGAGTAACGGCAAAACCTTCATGCTCTATGGTTTCGCCGCACCGAACAGTCCGCGTCTGCAACGACTCAAGCCCCCCGCCGCTGATGGTGCCGGCGGTTGCCAGCACCGGTGCCGCAAAATTACGGCTGCATTTCAACGCGCCCTTGATATGATCGCCGTGTTCGTGGGTGATCAAAATGCCGCAAACCGTTTGGGGATTGACGTCTTGCTCGGTCATCCGCAAAACCGTTTGACGATGTGAAAAACCACAATCCACCATCAAGGTTTTGCCTCCATGGCAGATCACGGTTGAGTTGCCCCGACTGCCGCTGCCGAGGTTGATGATTCTTATGGGTGGGGTGGACATTGTTCTCGCTTGGTGGGTTGGCTAACAGGAATCAAGGCAAATCATTTCCCACCAATATACACCGTATCGACCCGGCTGTCCTTAACCACCATCAGATCCACATAACTGTGATAGGCGGTGACCAGAGTGTCGGTCACCGAAACGGTCAGCAGATCGTTTCGGCCACTGCCGTCGCCCATGCTCAGGAACTCGAATCCCAGGTCCCGGCCGTCGTATCCCCAAAATTCAATGGTCGTGGTGCTGTCGTCGCGGGCGAAATACATTTCCATGGTGCCGCGGCCGTATTGCTTGTCCACGGCGCGGTGAACGTCGCCCCAGATTCCGCGCAGGGCACGATCATCTTCTTCTTCCGGGGTCATTTCGGGCATGGGGGCTTCCCAGTCGAAATATTCCGGGGGTTCCAGCGAGGTGACCAGCTCGTCCATCCAGCCGGTTTCCCGGTGGAAGGCACGGTAGAGCAACAGTTGCGAATTTTCCCATCTTGCGGCCGAGTCGAGGAAATCAACGTCCAGGGCGTCGAGGATGTAGCTGTTGCCCGACGGGTGGGCCACCATCAGGTCGCCGTTGCTGAAACCCGAGCGGCTGAAGTCGTAGATCTCGATGAACTTGATCGAGTCGGGATGAACTTCATCATAAGCGCAGCAGTCGAAGAGGTAGTTCAGGGCGTTGCGGTCCGTGATAACAACACGGGGAATGACCGGTCTGGTCAAGCGGACGGAGTCGCTTTCCACGGTGCCGTCGAAGCCGGCGGTGCCCACGTATCGCGTGTATTCTTCCCGGCTGATGGGGCCGGCCATGCGTCGGGAGGCGGGCGCCTCGGTGGAGCCGCCGGTGTTTGCGTCGTCCTGCAAGTGCTGCTGGGCCATTTTCTTCAGTTCTTCCAGATAGTCGGGCAATGGCTCCGGGATTTCATCCTGACTCCAGGCCAGGGCGGCGAGAAACAACACCATCAGGACCAGCCAACTGCGGGCGAACAGTCTCATGGGCCGACCTCCTGGCCGCGGCCCGGGCTCAACGACGCCTGGTCCATCAGGCCACGCAAAGTCCTGGCTTCGTCGCGGGCCTTGACCGCCTCCTGGAACATTCCCAGTTCGCCGGCCAAACCCTGCCTCAATTCATACATGGAAATCAGTGTTTCCAAATCAAAATCAGCGGGATCGTTGCCGATGACCCGCAGGGCTTCGGTGATGGCGGCGCGCACCAGACCGAGGGCGCCGCGCTTGTTGCCGTCGGCCAGAACAGAGGCGGCGCTGTAGCGGGCCGTGGCTACTGTCTTCAAATCGGTGGCGTATTCTTCAGCCACGCCCAGGAAGCAGTAGAACGCCTCCTGGCGCTTGCCTTCCTGTTGGTAGAACGTGCCCCGGTTGTAGAGGAAAACCGGATAAACGGCAATGATGGTCGAGTCGATCTGGCCGACTTCCGGGTTCATGTTCGGGTGCGCAGCTACATTCTTCAAAAGTCCGTGCATCCGGCCCAGACCTGCATCGTAATGGCCGGTTTTCAGGAATTCGGTGGCACCGGCCGACCAGTTGATTTGACGACGGGCGCCGGGGGTGCGGGCGTCCAGGCCCAGGGCCACCAGGGAGTCGCGTTTGACGATGGCTGCGGCCACGGTTGAATCGGGCAATTGGTTGATGCTGCTCCAGCGTTGGCGCAACTCAAGGTTGCCGTTGTCCCAGGACCAGTGCTGGAGCAAGGCCATAACCGTAGCGGCCTCAAGGTCTTCACTCAGCATCGCCTGACGACTGTAACGATATAGAAAGTCGTCCCCATCACCGGTTTCAAAGGCCAACCGCTTGCGCAGAGTATCAATATTCAACATCCAGCGACGCACATCAGTGTCCGCCAGGGCTGAATCCAACTGGCTCAAATCATCCCGGGCCTTGACGACGAAACGACGGAAATACCAGCGGCGATCCGCAGGCAGAAACGCTCCCGAACGGGCCACCGGTGAGTTTGTTGAAGCGACCACCAGTGCCGCTTCGTCTGTTTTCTCACCAGACAAAACAGCCTGGGCTGCATCCATGTCCGCATCAAATTGATGACGCTTCAGCAAAACATCTTCGCATTGGTCCAGCCACAACCGGGCCTGTTTCTGGGACCGGGCCGCTGTATCCAGGGTATCGTTTTGCGCCCAGGATTCCAGGGAGCGGCTCCAGGCCAGGCTCGCCATCTGATAATACCAGGTGTGCTGACCGGGTTGGCTCTCGGCCATGTCCTGATAGCCCCTGATGGCGGCGGTGTAATCCTGCGATTCACCGAGCACGCGGGCCCGGTTGTATAAATCTGCGGCGAGGGCGGCCGATACACCCTGGCTCAGGCGATCATGGCCTTCAACTTTTTTCAGATGAGCCCGGCGAAGTTCCAGCAGCCGGTCCGACGATTGCCGATAGGTGCGCAAAAGATCCGACCGTTCACGAATCTGAACCGCACCACCTGCGCGGGCCACCATTTGTTCCAGGGACGCGTACAGTTGCTCGCGCTCCTCTTTTACGCTGGCCACCTGACCCAGGCGGTCTTTCCAATAACGAGCCGCCAGACGTCCGTAGGCGCCGTTCAGATTGCGGTTGCGCTCCTTCAAATCCACCAGGGTTTTTTGCACCTGTTTGACATACTCTTCGGCCTTGCGACGACTCTCCAGCTCCGTCTGGAAGGTGCCTGCGCTGTCCAGATCGGTCGCCCGGATCGAAGCCAGTGTCGCCAGATAACCGAGGTCTTTTTCCATTTGCTGCAAAAGGCCGACCATGCGCCGGGAATTGTAGGGCGTGGCGGGGTTGGCCAGATCCAAGCTGCCGGTCTCTTCGAATTGAACCCAGCGGGCTTCGAATTCCAGCAGGGTCGAGCGCCGGCTTTCCAGATTTTGCTGCAAGCCGCGCAAGGATTCGGGAGACAGTGCGCCGGCGGAAAGGTTGCGCGAGGCGCGGCCCATTTCGTTGATCATTTGATCCAGGTCGGCGCTGAATTCCTGCACCAGGCGTCCAACCGATTGTTGCGTGCGGGCGGAATCCGCAGTCATGGAGGCCATGTCCAACCCGGATTGCAGCCGGACCAATTGATCCCGCAGCTCCACGCTGCGTTGGCTGAATCCGAGCACGGCAACCTTCACTTCGCGCGACTGGATCTGTCGGGAAGGATCCAGGCTGTCCCACTCCAGAACCGTACCCAGGGAATCGGCGGTCACCACCATGCGGTCCAGATGGCGCACGGTTTCTTCCAGGCCCAGCATGAGTGCCGCGCCGTCGTCGTTGTCGGCCATGCCGACCAATATCAAGTGACCCACCGCCTGACTATCGGCCGCGCTCAGGGCAAAACGATCGTCGCCGGTGGCGGCCAACTGAATGAAGCGTGCCACCGCTGCCAGGGTATCGACAACCTGCTCACGGAATTCGATGGTCTTGGTCTCATGCTCCAGCACCGCCAGGGTATCGGCATTCAGGACTACGCCGAATGACATGTCGGTTGCCATCACAAATGATGTGTCGATGCCTACCGGAACCAAGGGAGGGGGCGCGGGTTCGGCTTCAACCACCGCAACCGTATCAATGACGGCAGTTCCATCATTGACGGCTACCCGAGTGCTCTCCGTCTCCACCGCGGGACCGGATCCGGAACACCCGTAAAGGGCCAGGCCGGCCAGCAGAAGCAGCCAAAGCGCGAGCTGGGATTTGTTTATTCGGACATACACGGTCATCACTCCTTTCCCTTGATTTCAAGCCAGTCGAGCACCAACTGGAACATGTCGGGTACTTCGGACGGAATTTCGGACACCGACTCCAGGGCCACCTCAATCACCGATCCGGGGGCAAAAGGATCGTTTTCGGGCGGCGGGCCACGGAACACCCGGCCAGCCTTCACGTGGTTCGCTTCCAGATAGAAATCCGGCAGATCGATGCGGTAGGCCTGGTTGCCCAGGACCACCAGAATTCGCAACAAATTATTCTGAAGGCGGTGCAGGAAATAGAACTGGTACAACTTGCCGTTTTCATCCACCACCGAACCGGTGCTGGTGCGGTCGGCTTTTTGAGCGCTGAAATCCAAGGCTTCGGCCACCGCCGGTGGCAGCGATCTGGGGTGCCCCAGAATCCAGCCCGTCAGATCCTGTTTTTCCTGGCTTGCCGGCTTGCTCAGGCCCACGCCCTTGCCTGCCTGGCGTTCGCTACGTTTGATAACCACGGCCTGCTCCACACCCTCTTCCGCGGTGATGTCGCCGCTTTTGTCCTGACCCAGGACTGCGCCTCCGGGCTGGTTGGAGGTTGCGTCCACGTTGGCCGGTTGAGCCGGGCCCGAGCCGCCGGTGCGGCGCAGGGTAGCGTCCAGGTCCGGACTGTCGTCGCGGGTAATTTCCCGAACACTGGGGTCGTTGAGAATGGCGCCCGGCACATCGGCAGCAGATTCTTCGAAATCCCAGGCCGCCTTGGCGTTGGGGGTTTCGCTCATGGCCACTTCGGTATTGATCGGCTCGCGCACCGGTTCGATTTCGGGAATATCCTTGGTGGCGTCGGGAATGGAGAACAAGACCACTTCGTTGGCCTCGAATTCCTCGAAGGAGGTTTGGAATTGGCCGTTGGGTCCTGCTACCATGTCTTCAAAATTGACTTGTTCTTCCTGCCGGACCTTGGGCGGAGTCAGGATTTTTTCGATGATGGGCGCGGCCTGTTTTCCCACCGTGTAAGTGATGCTTCCCAAAAAGATGATAGCCAACAAAAAAGGAACGACGGCCGCGGCCCCGGCCCAGGAGGAGGCCTTGTTGTCGAGAATCTTTTCCAGTGTCTCTTTGCTGGCCAAAATCATCCTTCACCACCGGCCTTGGGCTCGGTCAGCTGGAAACAGGTGATTGATTTTTGCATGCCGAGATCCTTGCAGATGTCCAGCATGTCCACGGTGAACTGGGTGGGCGCGTTGAACTCGGCCTGGATGGCCACCGGGATTTTACCGGGGTTGGCCTCATCGACCAGGCTTTTTAGTTCGTTGTATTTGATCATGGCAAAGCCGGGGTCGCTGTTGTCCAGGGGCATCTGCACCTGGTATTTGCTGTCAATCCAACCGCACTGAATGCGGCCGTCGGCACGGATGAAAACATCAAAGACTTCCTTGTCCATTTGGGCCGCCAGGTTTTCGCCCTTGCTGTGGGGAAGCGGGATGTCCACCTGCTGCTGAATTTTCGAGATCATCAGAAAGCCGAACAGGACGATCAGAACAACGTCCACCAGGCGGATGATCATGCCATTGCTTCGGTTCTTTTGCATGATGTTCGGTCCCTCCTAGGCCGCGCGGCCGATGTCCTTGATCAGCATTTCACGATAGTCTTCAACTTTTTCCAATGCCTGCATGATCTGGCCACGGAACGAGGCACCCATCTCGGTGCTCAACCAGTTCAGGATCACCGAAACCACAATACCCATGAAGGTGGTCACCAGGGCGATGCCCATGGCTGCCAGCAAGTCGTCATTGCCCGCTGAAATGCTCTTGGCGGCGAAACCCCGGTAAATTCCCCACACCGTGCCGAGCAGCCCGAGACCACCGGAAGTATCGGCCAGGAAGAACATGCGGGCCTCGAAAGTATTGAAGCGATGCTCTTCTTTTTGACGATAGAAATCCGCTTCACTGCTGATGAGGCTCATGTCCGCACTCTGGCGATACACCCGCGCGACATCCTTCAGCAGACGGCCGACCTTGCTGGTGCTGTTTTGTTCCACCAGCGTATCGACCGCTTTGATCTCCATGACGGCGAGGTCCGCTTTGTAGATGTCGCCGCCACGAACCTTCTCCAGCAACTGCCGACGCACCTGGTCCATCACGAAGAAAACACCAATGATCAGCAAAACGATGATCACGTGGCCGATCGGCTTTCCTTTGTCTATGAAGGCCTTCACCGACTCGCTGACCTCGATTTCCTCGTTGGCATCGGCCTCGACGAAGGCACCGGTCATCTGGGCCAACCGCGAATTTTGCAGTTCGTTGTCTTCGGGTGTTTGGGCCAACGCCACCTGCCACAGCCCTGTCCCCGCAACCAGCAGCACTGCGGCCGTCATCATGATTTTTCCCCACCTGAACATTATTGGTTTCCTCCTGTTTGGGTCTGGTCCTTTTCTTCATTTTTTATTTGAGTCTCGCCCACCGACAAGCCCTTGCGGCCAGGATCCAGAATCAGCATCGGTTGCCGCTTTTCCAGATCTCGCAGTGGTGTTTTTTGCACACCGAATTCCAGAGTGCGCTGCATCACCTGGCGCACGATGATGATCTCACGGGCGATGGTCTGGTGCAGATTGTTCCGAGAGTCCCGCCAACGCAGTTGATAGGTGTACTGGTCAACATCCACGATGAGACCCCGGCTGTCACGCCAATCCCATCTCACTTCCAGCGGTGGGTTGCCGCGTCCCTTGAATTGGCGCACGGGACGGCCAAGGCTGTCGAGGATTTCCAGGGTCCAGGCCCGGGTTCCGGTCACATCACCCAGTCGGTGCAAACGGATGGGGATGGCCGGGTATTGGTACAGTGTGATTTCTTCCAGTGCCGGGATGCTGTCGTTGCCCACCGGTCGGGTGAGCTGACGGCGCAATTTTTCGTTGTTCAGCGGGCCCAGGAGCTTGATACTCACCCGGCCGGCCGAAAGACTGTCCGCACCCACCTTGCGGGCCAGATAACGGGCCCGGTCCAGTTGGTCTTCTCCGGCAACAATAACCAGATCCCCGCCCACGCCCTTTTTCAGGTTCCCGCCCAGGGAATCCATGCTGGCGCGATACTCGTCGCTGTAGTTGCCTCGGGGCAGATCGTTTTCCGGATAGGCGTCGGTCATGCCTTCGGTAATGTCCCAGGTGATGCGATCGCTCCAGGTGCTGTCCATCACACCAATGCGCCAGCGGGGCAAACGCCGGACCTGGGCCATGTCCACCCCTTCGCCAAAGATACGGCGGAGACGCTTGATGCGCACCAATGCGGTATCTGAGGCCGCCTTAACCGTGAAGAAACCATGAGTGGGTTCCACCGGAGCCACCGCCACCGCTTCGGCTTCGGGGAAGAAATCCACGGAGCCGAGGCTCAGATTGGGATTGTACGGAGCATCGTCCAGGCGGTCATGGCTGTAGCGCACCACAGGCTTGGCCCGACCACTGGCGTGCCAACTTATGATGATGCCGTGGGATCCGCTGGTCAGATCGGCCAGGTCGCTTCGAGGTTGAGTGTAGGTGTATTCCAACCAGGCCCGCTCACCAATGCTGAATCTGGCTCCTAGAACCCATTGATCGGACTCCAGCCGTGCCTGTAAGCTGTGCCGGCCGTAAATATAGCCTCGGGCCGAGGTGGCGTAAGTGGTGCGCCAGCGACGATCCACCACCCCGGCGTTCAGCATGAAGAGTTCGCGCTCCCATGAAGCGCCCGCACGCATGGTCGCCGGCAAATAAACACTGTCGTCGTGACCACCAAGGGAGATATTCGGTTGATGCGGATTCTCCAGCACCGCGCCAAGGGTGAGGCCCTGCAGGGGAAAGCTGTAGGCCGCCGCCAGGCTTGTCGTGCCAACGGTGCGGCTCAAACCTCCTATCAGCAAAGGATCAACATAGGACCCCTGGCTCAAATCCGCATCGCTCAAATCGAAAGCGCGTTGGTCGATGCCGAGGGAAAACCCCAGGGACAATCCGGCAAACACCCGTCGTCCATAGCCGGCCCGGAATTTTTTCAAACCCCAAAGTGGGGTCTTCAAATAATTGGCATCCAGACTCAGGCCGCCGCCAAACTTGCGGATGGTGTAGATCAGGCCGCCGGTGTTGAGATCGGACGAATTCTCCAGCAAGCCCAGATGCAACACCTGAAAGCCTGCCGTGATCTGTCGCCTGGTCATTTCGCCGAGAGCCGGGTTCAATCCGTAGGCAAACGGGTCGTTGAGGTCGGCCACCTGGCTGGTGGAACCGAAAATCGGTTCGTTTTGGGCCTGTGCCCAGTTAAACGTGAGTGAAAGAGTGCCCAGAACAATCAATGAACCTAAAACAAGCCGAGTTGAATGGGTTTTACGGATAACGGTCATCGGACCACCCCGCAGGTGCCGGTGCGGAATTCACGATCGTCGTTGTAAACCACGTATAGATAAGTGCCCGGCGGCATGGCCTCGCCGTTTTGGTTGCGGCCGTCCCAGGTAAGGCTGCGTGTGCCGTCTAGGGTTTCGGATTCATAAACCAGATGCCCGCTCAATTCAAAGATGCGGATGCGCGGGCGCTGCATGGTCTGGTTTTGGAACCTGAAGACAATGACATCGTTGTGGCCATCGCCGTTGGGTGTGGCCACATTGGGACTGACCACGAAAGGACCGGCCGCCACCGGGAAACAAACACGGTCGGTGTTGTTGTCCGGGTTCACATCACGGCCGTCGGTGATGGCTATGTAGGCACAATATTCGCCTGGTTGATCCACCTCGAACTGCACCTGGGGCAAGGTCACTGCGCTGCCGGACCCCAGACCGTCATATTGAACTTCACGTCCGGCAACCCTTACCCCATCAGGGTTCTCCAACCACATGTCGACAGTGAATGGCCCGGCGTCATAACCGAGGCCGTGGACCTGGCCGTTGAAGCGCACGATTTCGGCCAGGCCAGCGCTGGTTGGTACATTTCTCAATGTTGCCTGGAGGTCGGTGCCTTCCCACTTCACGTATAGCGGGATCTCCACCACGGTTGTTTCAGGCATGGCCGAGCCGGTTTCGATGACCTGGAAGACAAGGGGGCCAAACTGTTCGCACACTTCCCGGGTAACGATGCCTTCGGGCGGCGTGATGTCGAATGAGACCATGGTGTCGCCCGTGGCGGTGGCCGTTACAAAGGGCGGCAACAGACCGACTATGAGACGGGTGTCGTCGCCATCACTGTCTCGTGAGTTCACGTCGAAAGTAAGATTGTTCTCTTCGCGCACGCCAAAGGCCTGTACCATGCCGCTGGATGATATCTGGTTAAGGGTAATGCCGCTTTGGCATGGTTCCAGGCCGGGGTCATCGGGGGTCAGCACCAGGTTTGAAATTTCGATGGCCGGGGCACGATTGGCGGCCACCAGGGCACCCATGGTCAAGCTGTTGTCCGCTGGGTTGAAATCGCCGTCCAGGCCCTCGGGGGGTTCAATGCTGGCGGTGAAAGGACAGTCGCCCGCCTCACCGCAGCTTTCCACAACGAAGCGCACGGTATCGCGTTGGCCTTCCATCAAATTGATCTGGACATTTTCAAAGAGATCCACATAGCAAATGCAGGGCCCGCCCTCCAGGGCCATCAATGCGCCCTGCACTGGTTGACGCGTTACCTCCACCACCACGTCCACCAGGAAAGGATGCTGCTGCTGGATTTCACCACCGGATTGCATGGGCAGGAACATCATGTCGACGACGGTCAGATCCGGCCGGGACGGTTCAACAATCACCGTCAAAAGAAAAGACCGCATCACGGAAGGGTGTTGGCTGTCGCGCAATTCCAGCAACAGTTCGCCCCCTTCGGCGCCAATCAGGTCGCTGGTCAGGGCTATGGTCGGCCAGGTGCCGTCGGTTTCGGGAAGTTGCTGGATGTTCAGCCAGTCCAGGGTGTTTTCCACCACCTGTAACTCGGGCAGGGCGCCGGGCCAGCTCCAGCCAACCTGATTCAGGCAGTAGCTGAAAACGTCGTCTTCACTGACAACGACGGTGTCGGCGTCGGCACAAATGGCGGCCAGGCCGCTGCAGTCGGGATCCGCCGCCAGGCAGGGCGCAGCCGAGAGCAGGCGCACCGAAAGGCTTTGATTCAAGGTTTGCTCGGGTAGACAATTGAAGGTGGTCAAGGGACTGATGATCCAGTCTCCATCCACCAGCAAATCAACCGAATCGACACCGGCGGGAACCAGGTCCGCATAGGGGTTCACCTGGACGGTCCAGGTTTGAGTTTGGCCGGGAACCAAAGGCCGGGCCCCGGCGGGCAGAATAATAAAGGGTTCTGGCAAGAGGCCGGGCGGCGAGACCTGCACGGGGAAGTGACCGGTGTTGGTCAAGCTCACTGTGGTCGAGACGCTCACCTCGGCCAAGGCGGGCAGGGTCCCAAAATCAAGGGATGCCCCGCTGGTTTGATACCCCTGGGCACTGGACCAAACCAGGGAACCAATGCCGGAGCCGTTATCCTGCAACCGGTGAATGCCGCCGCTTCCCATCAACTGGAATTCACAAACGAGGGTCGTGTCGCCGCCGTCTGCGGCGGCACCGATCCAGTCCACCGTTACGGTCAGGTTGGCTGTGTAGGACAAAGTATCATCGGGGGCGAAATTCACCGGCAGCAGCACCGAGGCCGAAGGGCTGAGGCAACCATTTCCAAACCACTGGACGGGCCAGGACTCAACGGAGAAGACATTATTCGGGTCGTCCAGGTCCACCTGGGTAATGCGCGAGGGCAACAGGCCGTCGTTGGTGAAGGGCAGGAAGGCCGGCTCGGCGGCAGTGGCGCAAAGTGCTTCGCGCACACCAAAGTCCATCGTCCCCCCGCAGACAACACCGTCGGAAACCGGTGCCTGTTGTGGCGAGCCACCGGGAGTTTGCAAAAGGATAATGGCCGCATCATCGGCCGCCAGCAATGCCAGGTCGCCGTCACCATCAAAGTCGAAATCACCCACCTGCAAGGCCGAGATGGCCGTTTGCAGGTCAAGAGTTTGAATGCTCTGATTCGCATCGAGAGTGCGCGCGGTGAGGATTCCGGTTTGGGAATCGGCGTACCACAATTCCGGATAAAGATCCAGAATGTGCGCTGCAACGATGAGGCCGGTTTGGGTGTTCAGTCCGGCGCCGGTCACACAGCCGTCCGGAGTGACGGGCCAGCTGCCGTCGAAACTGAAGCCGCAAATATTGCCGCCACCCTGGTCGGGTGTTGTGTTGAGAATACTCGGTGGGGTGTTGGAGTTGTCCCAGGGATCAAGCAGGCGTCCAAAGAGCAGGCCCCGACTGAACTCCGGGGTCTCGTTCACCACCCCGGCGGTTTCGAAGCTGCCATCGCCCAGGCCCCGGGCCAGGCGCAGGCGGTAGGATGATTGTTCCTGATACTCCGCCGTCCAGATCAGATCGACCAGGCCATCGCCATCGGCATCCTTCAAGAGGGCGTGGATTGGCCAGGGCAGGCTTTTGTCCGCTGGCTCCAGGGCGGAGACAACCTGGACGGTCTGAATTTGAAATTGGCCCTGGCCGTCGTTCAGCGCCACCAGGTAATTGAGACCAAAGAGACCAAACACCACCAGATCGTCGTCGCCATCGCTATCCACATCACCACAGACTAAAGTGCGGGAAATGAAACCGGCGGGGAAATCCACCTCGAGGGCCTGGGATCCGTTGGGAGAGAACTCGGCCCCGGGATTGGCCCATACCTGCAGACCGTTCAAGGACAATAATACCAGATCCTGATTGGGATCACCGTCCAGGTCGATGGTTTTAAGGTCCACGGGATTGTCGGTGGTGCAGATGGCGGGAGCGCGCACCAGCCAATCGTCCAGGCCGTTTTGCCAGTCATATCGACGGGCCATGGTTGTCAGGTAATGGGCTCCTCCGGAGGACGCCAGCAAAACACCTTCCAAATCACGATCGGCGTTCAGGTCGGCCCAGGTCCAGGCCAGGAATTCCAGATCACCGGACGGGAAGGCGGCAGCCAGGCTGATGGTGCGCGGCTGCATGGCGGCCAGATTTCCGGTCAAGTGTTCATCTGTGGGTGTGATAATCGTTTGCCAGGTATGGCCCTGATCGCCCTTGAGGGTGATGGTCACCTCTTCGCCCGGGCCAAATGGGATCGCCGGGGTGAACAGCAGTGTATCGCCGGCGATAGAGAAATGCAGGTCGCCACGTTTTCGCAGGCCCGTGGCCGAACCACGAACCACCAGGGCGTCCTGATACTGGGTCAGGGACCCTGGTTGCAGGCGCACGCCAAAAGGTCCGCAGGGTTGGGTTTGAACCGAACCTCGGGGTGGGAATGTTTCCAGTACGATGGGTTGTTCGGCCACGGCCGGCTGGGGCAACAATAACAAAAGGATGAACAGGGCGGCGACAATCAAAGGCCTGGTGTGGTGGATGCCGTTGGAGAAATGGTTGCCCCCGCAACTAAAACAACGACCGGAATGGTTGCCCCCGCAACAATTTCTCATGGGTGCGCACCCCCAGCCGCTTCAAAAATCAAATCCCGGGCCTGGGCCAGCATTCGTTGGGCATCGGCATTGGCTGGTTCGCGTTCCGTAGCCAAAGTCGCCAACAATTCCATCTCCTGAAACTGGTCCTGACTGAAGGCAATACGCGCTTTTTTCAAGATCAGGGAAACGGAGTTATCACCCCAGAACTGGGCTTTGTTGAACCAATGCCTGGCTTCCTCGTAATGGCTTTGAGCCAAAAGCACATCGCCGAGAATGATCGCCTCGGCAGGAAGCTGGTCGCCGGAAGCCAAAAGGGCACGCAAGTCATCGCGGGTTTGATCCAGGTTTCCGATGGAACGGGAAAACGCCAGACGCACCCGCAGGGCCTGGCTTTTTTCATAAGAGGAAAGCGATTCGGGGCGGCGCAGCAACTCATTGGCCACCATCCCCGCATCCCGCATTCGGCCCCGGGCATAGAGACGCGACATCCAGAAGGTGAGCCATCGTTGGTCCAGATCTCCGGTGGAAAGGATTTGCGCCACCTGGCTGCCGGTTTGTGCGCGGTTAAGAGCGATCATGTTGCGGCGGGCCTGAAAAACATCGGCCCGATCGGGATCCACCATGTTGGCAGTGTCGAGTTTTGCCAGAGCCGCCGGCACCTGGTTTTTGGACCAGCGAGCCAGGGATTGTTGCAACAACCCGGTGGCCACCTGACTGCGGGCGGTGGTTGTTTCCTTGCGCCAGGAAACCCCCGCCTGTCGGTAATACTTGTCCATGCCGGTCCAGTCGCCGTCAAGGCGGCACAACTCGCCCACCACATAGGCGGCCAGCTCGTCACCATTTTCCCGATTGGTTCCCGACAACTGGGAGCCCAGTCGAACCCGGACTTCGAGGCGAACATCGTCTTCATCAGTAGCGGCAGCCATTTCCAGCCAGCGGTAGACCGCTTCAGGCCGGTCGGCTGTCACCAGGGTGCGGATTTCTTCCAGGCCCGGGCCGAAAGCCATCAAACGGGCCTCCAGCCAGCGCAACCTGGTTTCTTGTTTTTCAGGCACCGCGGCCAGGGCTTTTTCTAGGTGGGCGGCGGCCAAAGCCCAGTCACCCTGAGCAGCGGCACTGTCTGCCTTTTCGGATTCATCCCGCCAATGCCCCAGCCGGTTGTATTCGATATCCTGGTCCAGCTCCGTGCTCATTTTGTGGCACTGCTGGAACCATTTATTCATGTTTTCATACTGCCCGTCAGCGCCATAAAGCACGCCAAGGCTGTAGGCCAGCCATGGTTCGGGCTGATTTTGTAGTTGTTCCTGCAGTGATTCAATGGTGCCCTGACGATGGGCCAGATCCAATTCCAGGAGTTGCCGGGTGCGATCGATGGGAGCAGCACAGCCGGCAGCCAGGGTCAATGCCAACAGCCCCAACAAAGCCTGACGGATCCTGAGCACCGGCGGCAATAAATTGATCCCCCAGTTTGAACCGCACTCATCAAGTCTGCGTATTTGACCAACCAGCCTTTTGAGTAACTTATTTCCCCACAACAGGTTGTACACGGCTGCCTTTCTTTTCCGGATTCCGGAACAAGGGGTTCTCAACAACACATGTCATGGGGTTGCATGATTTGTTCCCGGGGCAGTGAATTTCAGAGGTCCCCCGCTTGACCTCTCGCAAGGCCCAATCGAGGGGACATTTACCAGAAAATCACCCACTTCATCCTCCCAAAAGTTATGGCTACTGGCGGTATTTTATGGCAGGCAGGAAAGGTCGACCAGAAAAATTTATTGGAGGATGTTCCTGATCGTCACCAGCAAGTCCTCCAGGTCAAAAGGTTTATCCACCCGTGCCAAAAAACCATAAGCAAGATAGTTTGCCAAAACCGGGTTGTTGGAATACCCGCTGGCAACCAGGATTACGGCCTTCGGGTCCAGGGCAAGAATATGTTCGGTGGCCTCCACGCCACCCATTCCGCCCGAAACCGTCAAGTCCATAATGGTGGCGGAAATTGGTTGGCCGGTGTTCATGTGATCGCCGTAAAGACTGATGGCCTCTTCGCCGTTTTTGGCCAAAAGAACGTCGTATCCGCCCCGCTCCAGCATCAATTTTGTTGTTTTTCGTACCAGGCGGTCGTCATCCATGACCAGGACCAGGCCCGTGGAAACAAGACCCTGACCCAAAGGACGGGGGCCCGCATCCAGAGACCCCGGGACATCTGAAAATTGGTCTGTCGGTTTGATCATTCCACTTGTACCCTGAAGGATAATCAAAATTCCTGCGTGTTGACCAAATCCATCCAACAGTGGGATTATTTTTTGTACCAGTTCCCGGGCCTGTCCGTTTTCCGTGATCAGTTTAACGTTCTGCACCGAATGTTTGTCCGCAGTTTGATAATCCTCGCCTGGATTCAAGTGCACCCCGGCGCCCGACTTGGCGTCCTGCGCCTGGTACACGTCATCCAGATCGAGGCCGATGGCTGCTGTTTTGGACTGGTCGGTCAGCTCCGCGGCTTTGCGGTTGAACATGGTAACTCGCCCATTGGCATCGGATGTTATGATCCCAACGTCCAAATGTTGCAAAACCGTATCCAACCGATTCTGCTCTGTGCTCAAGCGGTCTTCGGCGGCTTTTAGCTGGGTGATGTCGGTGCAGATACCACCAAGGGCGTAAATACTCCCCTGGTCATTGGTGAGGGGGAATTTGAAAGTATCAAAAGTAATAATTCCGCTTGGCAGGGGAACGGTTTCCTCGAATGTTTTGGGCCTTCCTTCTCCCATGACTTCCTGGTCCTGTTCCCGGAACAAATCAGCCACTGGTGCTGGGAAAATTTCGTAATCGGTTTGCCCTATTAATTCAGACCGGCGTTTGCCGGCCAGGGTTTCAAAATGGACATTGGCCCAGATGTATCGGTGTTCCTTGTCTTTGAGATAGATGGGAAGAGGAATAGTCGAGACCAGCCGGTGCAGATTGTCGGAGTGGTCCTTTTCTTCCTGCACCACAGTCAGTTGCCGGTCCAGCTCTTCGGCGGCATCATCCAGCTCGGCGCATTTGCCCAACCACTTCTTTCGATTAAAACCAACAAAGAGGCCAATCGAAAGGCCCACCAAAGACAGAAATACCATATACCCGAATCTCATGGGGTACCCTGAAATCATTTGGTTCAAAAATACCAGAAACAGAAAAAGAACCCGGTTAGCCTTCTTCGCTCGCTTTGATGCGCGCTTCGGCCCGGTTGACAGCATCCCGCGCACGTTCGCGGTCCAAATCGATTTCTATGCTTTTAAGACGCCCGCGGGCCCGATCAAGGGCTTCCTTGGCGCGCACGATGTCGATTTCACTGGCCAGTTCACAGGTGTCCGTCATGACGTTCACCACGTTGTCGCTAATCTCGACAAAACCCGTGCCAACGGAAAAATACTTTTCGCTGCCGACTTCATCGGTTTTCAAGTGGACCACCCCAGGAACCACTCCACCCACCAATGGGGCGTGATTGGCCCAAACACCGAGATAGCCCGCCATGCCCGGGATGATGGCGCTGAAGGCATCCCCCTCGAAGGCTGTTTTATCCGGCGTGACGATCATCACTTTGAAGGACTTGGCCATGGGCTAACCCTCCGCCTGCAGCTTCTCGTAGTTTTCTATGACTTCCTCGATGGCGCCGCACATGTAGAAGCACTGCTCGGGAATGTGATCATACTCACCGGCGACCAGGCCCTTGAAGGAGCGAATGGTGTCTTCCAGTTTGACGTAACGGCCGGTCATTCCGGTGAAGACCTCAGCCACGAAGAAGGGCTGGGAAAGGAATTTTTGGATCTTGCGGGCGCGCGTTACGATGATCTTATCGTCGTCGCTCAACTCATCCATACCCAAAATGGCGATGATGTCCTGCAAATCCTTGTAGCGCTGCAGAATGGTCTGCACTTCACGGGCCAGGTCGTAGTGTTCCTGGCCCAGAACACCGGGCTCGAGGATTCGGCTGGTGGAGTCCAGGGGATCGACGGCGGGGTAAATACCCAGCTCGGCGATCTGGCGAGACAGCACAGTGGTGGCGTCAAGGTGACTGAAGGCCGTGGCCGGGGCCGGGTCGGTCAAATCATCGGCAGGAACATAAATGGCCTGAACCGAGGTGATCGAACCGGAGCGGGTTGAAGTGATTCGCTCCTGCAACTGGCCCATTTCCGTGGCCAGGGTGGGCTGATAACCCACGGCGCTGGGCATACGACCCAGCAGGGCGGACACTTCTGAACCGGCTTGGGTGAAACGGAAAATGTTGTCGATAAAGAGCAGCACATCCTGGTTCAGCACATCGCGGAAATGTTCGGCCATGGTCAGTCCGGACAAGGCCACACGCAGGCGGGCTCCTGGTGGTTCGTTCATCTGGCCAAAAACCAGAGCCGTGTTGTCGATCACACCGGACTCGGTCATTTCCAGCCAGAGGTCGTTGCCTTCACGGGTACGCTCTCCAACGCCGCAGAACACCGAGTAACCACCATGCTGGGTGGCGATGGCGTGGATCAATTCCATCACGATTACGGTCTTGCCCACACCGGCGCCGCCGAAAAGCCCGATCTTGCCACCCTTGACGTAAGGAGCCAGCAGATCCACGACCTTGATGCCGGTCTCGAAGATCTCGTTAGCTTCGCCCTGATTGGTCAACGGAGGCGGGTCGGCATGAATAGGCGAGGTTTTTTCTGGTTCGGCAAGATCACCCTTGCCGTCAAGAGTCTTGCCCAACAGATTGAAGAGGCGGCCCAGGCACTGGTCACCAACAGGAACGGCAATGGGCAAACCCGTATCCAATCCCTTCATGCCCCGGACCAGACCATCTGTCGAGTCCATGGCAATGGTGCGAACTACATTGTTGCCAATGTGCTGAGCAACCTCGGTGATCAGGTCAATGCTATTCTCCTCATCAACGATGTGGACGGCATTCAGCATTGTGGGCAAATGGTCTGAGTGGAATTCAAAATCCACCGTGGGGCCAATGACCTGCACGACCTTACCGTAATTCTCGGCCATGTTCCTCTTCTCCTTGCTATCTGAGCTCATGGGGCTTCCTGAGTCAGAGCGCCCCGCCTTGAGATTCAATCGCTAATATTCGGTCATCTACAGAGCATTGGAACCACCAACGATATCCAACAAATCAGCCGTGATGCCGGCCTGGCGCTCACGGTTACGCTGCAATGTCAGATCCTTGATCAGGTCGCCGGCGTTGTCCGTGGCCGCGCTCATGCTGACCATGCGGGCGGCGTGCTCGCTGGTAAAACCCTCAGCCAAGGTCATGAAGACGCGGTTGCGCAGGTAAAGCGGCAAAAGCACCTTGAACATTTCTTCCTGGCTGGGCTCCCAAATGTAATCGACAGCCCTTGATTCTTCATTTTCTTCACCGGAAACAGCCTGGTCCGGGGCGATGGGCAGTATGGGCAAATCCACCGGCTTCTGGGTCATGGTGCTGATGAAGGAGGAGTAAATAACCCTGACTTCATCAAACTGTTCGCTGATGAAAGACTCCACCAACGCCCGGCCCACCAAGTTGGCGCGCTCGCTGTTGATTTCTCCGCCAAAGTCTTCGTTGCTGGCCAAAACGGAGTAGTCCCGCTTTTTGAAGAAATCGGCAACCTTGCGACCAACGGCGTAAATCTGTGTTTCGACGCCTTCGGCAATGGAGGTATCCACGGCCCTTTGCGCCACTTTCAATACATTCATGTTGTAGGACCCGCACAGCCCTTTATCGGACGCAATGACAAGGTACAGTCGGTTGCGAATGGGGCGCACCTCGAACAGGGGGTCGGCGATGTCCGTCTTGCCGGCCAGCTGTTCCATCAAATCGGTCAGCTTGTGCGAATAGGGACGAGCGGCCAGCATGTTCCCCTGAGAACGCTGCAGCTTCGAAGCCGCGACCATCTTCATGGCCTTGGTGATCTGCTGCGTGCTCTTGACGCTGCGAATCCGCTTGTTGAGTAATTTTACCCCGGCTCCCGCCACGGGCTACCTCCTACTTTTGATGAAGTCTTCAATGGCACCTGTGAGGTGCTCCGCCGTATCGGCTTCCAGCTTGCCGCTCTCGGCAATGGTATGCAACACACCGCTGCTGTTCTCGTCCAGATAAACGTGGAAATCCTCTTCCCACTGGGCGATATCTGCGATGGCCACACTGTCGAGAAAGCCCTGGGACGCAGCAAAAATGATCGCGACCTGGTGCTCGTTCTTCATGGGCGCGTATTGGCCCTGCTTCAGGATCTCAACCATGCGCTCACCGCGAGTCAGCTGACGCTGGGTACTAACATCCAGATCCGAGCCGAACTGGGCAAAAGCCGCCAGCTCACGATACTGGGCCAGGTTCAAGCGTAGCGAGCCGGCCACTTTCTTCATGGCCTTGGTCTGGGCGGCACCACCCACGCGGGATACCGAAATACCCACGTTGATGGCGGGTCGAATTCCCTGGAAGAAGAGGTCGTTCTCCAGAAAGATCTGGCCGTCGGTGATGGAAATCACGTTGGTCGGGATATAGGCCGACACATCCGATGCCTGGGTTTCGATGATGGGAAGAGCGGTCAGCGAACCGCCGCCATTTTCGTCACTCAACTTCACCGAACGCTCCAGCAGACGGCTATGGAGATAGAAAACATCGCCGGGGAACGCCTCGCGTCCGGGTGGGCGGCGCAGCAGCAGCGACATCTGCCGATAGGCGTTGGCCTGCTTGGACAGATCGTCGTAAACCACGAGGGTGTCCTTGCCCTGCCACATGAAGTGCTCGGCCATGGTGGTGCCGGTGTAGGGGGAGAGGAAAAGCATGGGTGCGGGCTCGCTGGCACTGGCGGCAATAATGGTGGTGTATTCCATGGCACCGTGCTCTTTGAGTTTTTTGTGCACCGCGGCCACCGTGGACTGCTTCTGGCCGATGGCCACATAGAAGCACATCACACCGGTGCCTTTTTGGTTGATGATCGTATCGATGGTGATGGCCGTTTTGCCGGTACTGCGGTCACCAATGATCAGCTCGCGCTGACCACGGCCGATGGGGATCATCGAATCGATCGCTTTCAACCCGGTCATCAAAGGCTGGCCCACGGGTTGACGGGCTGTCACACCGGGGGCCTTCAGCTCGATGTGACGAGTCTCGCTGGAAGGCACGGGGCCTTCGCCGTCAATGGGCTGTCCCACCGCATTCAACACGCGGCCGACGACACCATCACCCACGGGCACCGAAGCAATGGTGCCGGTGCGGGTTACCTGGTCGCCTTCCTTGATTTCTGTGTCGGAGCCGAGAATGGCCACACCCACGGAGTCTTCTTCAAGGTTCAACACCATGCCGAAGATATCACCGGAGAATTTGACCATCTCACCAGCCATCACGTCCTGCAGACCATAAACGCGGGCGATGCCATCGCCCACCTGAAGGATCGTGCCGACGCTTGCGACCTCTAGGTCGCGGTCGTACTTGTTCAGCTCCTGAGATAATACGGAGCTAATCTCTTCAGGCCTAAGTTTCACTGCCGATCTCCTCGTTTGTTCCGAAGCAGTTTAGCGCATCGGAGCCTTTTCAAGACTGTTGCGCAGCTGATCCAGGTTATTGCGCACGGTGCCATCGAGGATCTGGTCCCCCATGGTCACGCACACGCCCCCAATCACTGCGGGATCGATTTTATTTTCCAAAATGACCCGGGCACCCGTGAATACCGACAGCTTCTCGGTAAGGCTGACGGCCAGGTCGGCGGGCAGGGCTACGGCAGTCGTCACGCGGGCGCGAACCAGGCCTTCGTGTTTTTCGACCATGGCAGCGAACTCTTCGCCGATGTCCCGCGTATTTTCAATTCGGTTCTTGTCGATCAGGAGATAGAAAAAATGCAGCAGAAGGATTTCGATTTTATCACCGAAAACGTTCTTCAGCAGGTCTTTCTTTTCCTGATCGGCCACCTGGGGACTATCCATGAAGATCCGCAGGTCCTGGTTGTCTTTCACCGCATCCAAAACCGCGGCGTAGGATTCGGCCACATCAACAAGATTGCCCTCGGCCAAGGCCGAGGCCATCAGGGCTCCCGCATAACGGGACGCTACCTTGCGATCACGCATGGGGAGCTCCCCCGTTGGCGGGCAGGTCGTCGATGTAGTCTGCAATCAGCTTGCGGTGCAGATCGTCGTCCAGCCGTTCGCCGATAATCTTTTCAGCCGCGCCGAGAGCCATGCTCACCACAGAGTCGCGCAATTGAAGCTGGGCCTTTTGGGTTTCCAGCTCAATATCCTGCGAGGCCTTCTGTTTGGTTTCATCGGCTTGGCCGCGAGCCTTGCTGACGATGCCGTCGGCGAGGGTCTCGCCCTTCTTCACCGCTTCTTGAACTTTTTCGCGTTCGATGGCCTTGATGTCGGCGAGCTTGGACTCGAAATCCCCCTTGAGGACATCCGCATCTTCCAGGTTCTTTTCGGCCGCCGCGTAATCACCATCGATTTTTGCGCGCCGGTCATCGAGCATGTCGATGATCGGACCCCATGCATACTTTGACAGAACCCAGACAAAAATGCCGAAGCCCAGGGCCATTGTCAGCAATTGGGGTATTTTCGGGAGTACCAGTTCCATGACAGGTTACCTTCCGGTCAGATCCACCGGGCGTGTGTGCCGGGGCGGATGAAATTCCGCCCCAACGTTCAATAACGCACGCCGAGTCTTCTGCCAAATCTAAGCGAGTTTACCCATCAGCATGAGGGTCGCGACCAAAGCATAAATGGTCAGGGCCTCAATGAAGGCACAACCAATGATCATGGCGGTCTGAATCTGACCGATGGCCTCGGGCTGACGGCCCATGGCGTTCATTCCGCCCTCAATGGCCTTACCCAGGCCGAGACCCGACCCGATAGCAGCCATACCCAGTCCGATAGGAAGAGCGAGTCCCAACAAGTTCCCGTCCATTGTTTTCTCCTTCTCGTGCGTGCGTCGCACTCTTTGTGCGGGTTTCCCCGCCAGTTTCCGGGTTGGTTAAAAACCCGGGTTAATGCCCGTGCTCCTCATCGTGATCGCCGTGAGGCAGCCACAGGGCAATGTATACCGTGGCAAGCAGGGTAAAGACCAGCGCCTGAATGGTGCTGGACAGCAGTCCCAGGAAATAGAAGGGGAACTGCAGCGGGACACCCGGCATGAGGGAAGAGTCCACCGCGGCGTGGGTAATCAAAATACCCAGGCCAACCATGGTCGCCACCAGGGCCTCTTCGCCAAAGATGTTTCCGAAAAGACGCAGGGCCAGACTGATGGGCTTGATCAGTTCACCAAGCAGGTGCAGCGGGAATAGCAGCAGGGAGAAGCCCCAGTCCATGCCCGTTTTGGGCGATCCGGCCATGTGGTGCAAATATCCCAAAAGGCCGTTTTCCTTGAGGGCTACTGTCTGAACGAAGAAGAACGTGATCAAACCCAGGGCAAAGGTAGTGGTATTGAATGCCGAGGTGGCGGCATGGCCCAGGGGAATCAAGCCGAAAAGGTTGTTCAGCAGGATGAACAGAAAGAGAGAACCCAGGAACGGGGTATACCGTCGAGCCGTGGGGCCAATGATCTGGATGAACAGATCATAGAGATAGCCGATAATCAGCTCGGCCGCCATTTGTTTGCGACCAGGTTTGCGGGCGTTCAGGTCTCTGCTCAAGCCGATAAAGAAGGCCGCCGTGAAGATGATCACGATGAAGGCGAAGATGGGATTTTTCCACTCCAAAAGGATGTTGTCCACGTTGTCGGGAGTTGCAAGCGAAACGTAGGTGAGGAGATTGGGGAGATGGTCATCACCATGACCCTCACCGTGTTCTTCGGAGGCTTCGCCGTGTCCACCGGGGGCTTCGCCGTGGGTTTCGTGGGCCACTTGCTCGATCTGGTGCTCGCCGTGGATTTCATCATTGTTGGTTTCAGAACTGCCGTGCTGAGCCCTGGCAGGGGTGCCGGACAAACCGGCAGCAAAAAGGAACACCCCGAAGATGACGGCAAGAATGGACGGTTTGTTTTTGCTCATGTCAAGCATCGTCATCCCGTCGGTTCATTTGGCGGATCTCCTTGGAGCGCGACCTCGCGCCCACACCCACCAGGGTGACCATTAGTATTGTAAAGCCGGCCGCGTGGCTAACTGCTGGAAACGGACGGAAAAATAACACCCATAAGGCTAATCCGTAAACAGCAATCTTGGCCAAAACCCAAAGAAACACGGCAAACCCGTTGCGTGGTGTACCCGGAGGCACCACTGCGGACCGCAGAATCCCCTCAAGAGCCATCAAGCCGGCAACCGCCCAGAGTGCGGTCAAAAACAGGCCGGCTGCAAAATCGAATGAAATGGCAAACCAAGCCACCAGAGCGCCAATCAACGCGATCAAAATAGTCCATATTTTGACCCGTGCAAGGAGGGATTTGTTCAATTTTAATTTTTCCCTGTCTGAACTGATTCGTGCCTCTTGCAAAGGAATCTAATCGCTGCGGCTTCGTTTGTCAGCTTTGGTTTTTTTGGCCAGGAGAATGAAGATCTGACGGAAAGCCGCGACCATGCCAAAAAGCAGTCCTCCGACACTTGTCCACGGGGCTCCTCCCCACTGGTTTTCCGCCAGCATTCCCAGAAAATAGCCAACAGCGGGCCCGGCCAACATCATCATTGGAATAAGGGTATAGGTGCCGATATCCTTGGCCGATTTTCCCACCTTGTCGGCATATCGGTCCATTGCCGGGCGTTTGGAGGGGTCTTGGCGGGAGGCTCTTTCGGATTTTAGCCGATTGCGCAGGGCGTCGACCTTCTTGCCGTCGGGTCGGTCTGGATAGCCTTCGGGGAGAGACGCTTCCTCATGGGCGTTTTTGGCCCACCATGGGGGTCTTTCATCATCGGGATGGTTCTGTGGGTCTTTGGGGCTAGTCAATTGGGTTCCTTTGATGGATGGGCCGTGGAGTATTCTGGCATATGATTGGTCAGATTGACCAGCTCCTATATTTTGTTCGGTTTTGTGTGTCAGAAAGGAAGGTACAGTCCCAGAATCCCCAAAAAACGCTCCGCCAAAAAATCCGACTCCAAACGCCCCATCAAATCCTCCAAAGGACGCCGCCCCTCGCCACGCATCCGGCGATCCTCAATATGGAAAGTATTCCAGGGTATTTCAGAACCGCAGGGACCAACCTCACCAACCAGATCCAGCTGCACCACACGGCCGACAACCTGATGCCATTGAAGCTCCGGTTGAATCTTCACCCGCACCCCACCCGGTTGGCAGTTCCCTGTGGTGGTGGACAAGCCAAGTGATGCCAGCGCCGAATGAATCTTGCCGGCAAGTTCGTCTTGATCCAACTCGGGATGTTCGATCAAATTCACCACAACAACAACATTGCTCAACAGGGCCTCCCTGGCTGCGGATGCCTTTTGCCAACGGGAGTCATCGCGGGAAATTTGCGTTGGGTTGATGCCGACCACCGCACGAACTTCGGCCGCGGGGGCCATCATTTTTTCGTGCTGATTTCCCAGTTTATTCCACGTGTTGGTAAAGCGTGGATAATCGTTTTCCAAAGAGTCCAGCCGCGTTGCCAGCAACCGAAATTCAGCCGCCTCGGCCTCGTAGGTAACCAACAATTCTTCCGCGGCTTCCCGGCGCGACAAAACAGCCATGACCCGATACTCGTTGTCTTTACGGTGGGCTGTTGGTGGTACCGTCCGAATCAATTCCGCATGATCAAAATGAGCCGAAATTTTAGTGCGGGATTCAAGTTTTTGGCGATCCACACTGCCGGTGTTCCAGGTCTCGGATTCCATCACTGAAATCAACTCCGATTCGATGGATGATCTTACCGCGGCTGCGACCATGGCCTTGGCGTCCTGTTCGGCCAGGCGAGAGCTCTGGTTGCTTATCCCCCAGGCAGTAATATAACGGCCAAAAGGAAACCGCGCGTTCCACGCCGCCTGGTCATCGGGGTCGGGAAAATTTTCTGACGTGGTTGGTGAATAATTTCCTCCGGCACAAGCCGACAAAGCCAGCAACATCATCATCGTCAACAGTTTCAAATTGCGGAAAGACACGTCGCCCCATCTGTTCACTGCATCACCGTCCGGACAACCCGGAACCCAAGAATGGCGCCATGAAAGCCCGGTTTGGCACCATTGTGATTGGCCGAGCGGCAGGCTTTTGTCGAGTTGTCCCAGGAGCCGCCACGAATAACCCGACTGGATCCCCGGCGTGGCCCTTCCGGATCCACCGCAAACCTTGTTAGGTATTCGGCGGACCAATTCCAGCACCATTCCCAAACATTTCCGTGCATATCATACAGGCCCCAGTTGTTGGGAGCTTTTGAGGCAACGTCGTGGGTGCGTCCAGTGCTGTTGTTTCGGCACCAGGAAAGCTCGTACAAATCGGACTCCCGGTCCCCGTTGGCAAATCGCTTTTGACTGCCCGCGCGACAGGCATATTCCCACTCGGCCTCTGTGGGCAAACGATAGCCATTGGACTCCCGGTTCCAGAAAACTTCACCACCGCGGCGACCATAAGCGGGGGTCAGCCCTTCGCTGCGCGAAAGCTGGTTGCAAAACTCGATGCACTCGTCAAAAGCAATATTCTCCACCGGTCGGTTGCCGCCTTCAAAGTGCGATGGGTTCGTGGCCATAATCGAGAACCACAGTTCCTGATTTATTTCCGTGGTGCTCATCAAATAACTTCTGGTCAGTGTTACCTGGTGGCGGTCTTCGTCGGGCTCCCTGTCTTTTTCATATCGTGGGCTTCCCATGAGAAATTCACCGGCTTCAATATGCACCATGGCCAAGCCCAAATCATTGTCGTAGCTGCTCCGAATCGGAACACCCAACCCCTCTGGCTTGATGAACCAATCATCAAGGCTTGTGATCGGTTTTCCCTCCAAAGGCGCCGCCACTCCCTGAAGGCTCGTTCCGCTGTGTTTGTTGATTCGCTCGGCCAGCAATTGTGTGGTCCCCGATACTGCCCCCTCCAGCTCCTTGAGACTGATCCCGGCGGCCGATTCGCTGCCGACGAAGGCAGCCGAAAGGCAATGATGGGCCTTCAAGATGAGTCGTTGTTCTCCTGCAAATTCCAAAACCTCACCGGAGACCACATAATCCGCGCCCAGGATGCGCCCAATCTCCACTTCACAGGACGCGTCGAGACAGTCGGACAAACGCGTCCCTTCAGGAAGCAGTTCAAGGATGCTTTCCCTCGTCATGATGGTGAAATAATCCAGCGGAAGCTTGCGCGCCAAGGCATCGCGCACCAGGTCGGTGAGGTAGGCCGACTCGGCGGCGCTCAGGCCCGCGTTGTTGCGCAGGTCCAAAACGCTAATGATGCGGGTGGCCGCTGCCATACTCGGCAATACGGTCATCACGCCGATCAGGCCCGCCGAAACGAGAATTGCGGCAATCTTTCCTGCAATGCTGCTGTAGCTGAATCGTTTCACTGATCGCCCCTAGCGCAGCGCTTCGTTCAGCTCGCGAAAGGCCTTGTCCGCACGGTCAATCACGGCGGAACGGATTTCTTCATCCAGCTGACCCATGCTTTGCACTGCATCGCGGAAGCCCTCCACATCCAACGACATCAGCACGTACAGGGTTCCTGTGCCGCTGATCCAGTTTTGGTCCTGGCGGGTGCCGTTGAGGGTCATGTCGGTTATTTGCCTGGAGACATCTTCAATGTGCTGTTCGTCGGACGCGTTGCGGCCAAAATATTCGCCGCCCGTAGTGGACGCCTGGTAGTCCTTCAACATGGACTCGACCTGCAGCTGCAGCGACCGGGCAATCTCGGTGCGCCCGCGACCCTGGGCGGTGGTGCGGGCCAAAGCAACATTGCGAGTACCGGCAACCGAACCCAGGCCGTAGATGCGATCGTCGTCATCGCCGCGACCTTTCAGGACCCAGTCTGGTGCATCCTTGAGCTCTTCTTCGATGATTGAGCCGGGGTCTTTCGGTCCCGATGATGCGCAACCCCAAAACGTCGCGGCCAAAATGCAGACAATGGCGACCAATAACAGCTTCTTCATGACTGTCTCCTTGAGTGGCGGGCAAAGGCCCGCCTGTACCTTATTGGGGATGTCGATCAGGGGTGGGTTGTATAGGCGTAATGTTAACAGAGGTTGACGATGGCGTCAACCGACTGGACTATATCAAGAGGCCGCCCCCGGCTCCGATATCGGAAATGGGGGCGGTGTTCTTCACCATCAAACTTTTTGGCGAAATCGTTCGTTACGGGCCGGACTATTTTTTCCCCAGGCCCTTGCTGTCCAGATCAGGGGCCGGGGTCGGGGCTGAGGCCCCTGCCTGGGCCTTGCGCTGTCCGCTGCCCATGGAACAGTTTCCTTCAAAGAAAACGCCTTCATCTATGACCAGGCGCTTGGTCTTGATGTCGCCCTCCACGTGGGAGCCGCTCTGCAGTTCGATTTTATTTTCGGCGATGATGTTGCCAAACAGCTGCCCGCCGATGATGGCATTCTTCACCGTGACCGTGGCGTGCACCACACCGGTTTTGCCGATGACCAGGCTTTCGGGAGTGCCGATGCTGCCTTTGAATTCGCCCTCAACGCGGAACGTTCCGCGCACTTCGACTTTACCATCAAATTTGCATCCTTGAGCAATGATGGATGTCTGGCCCGTATTGACTGCTTGGTTTTCTGGTTCTTTTCCGAACATCGATTTCCTCCTTGGCCCGATGGGCATCAATTGGTTGGCGGATCACCCTCTAGAATTTGTCGGGGATCAATGGCCTCCCCTTGAACATAAACCTCGAAATGCAAGTGGGGCGCGGTGGCTTGACCGGACTTCCCAACATAAGCGATAACCTGGCCTGCGTCGACCCGGTCATTGAGACCAACGGCAATACGGCTGCAATGTCCGTATACAGTTAAGTACCCTAAACCATGCTGAATTTCAACAAAGTTTCCCAGAAAATCTTCGGTGCCGGTACGGACCACCCGCCCGGGCCCGGCTGCCAGAATGGGAGAATCCGTGCTGCCAGCAATATCGATTCCCCCATGCGGCTTGATTCCCCGATTGACGGCGCCTTTTTCGAATTCCTTGGTCACGAAACCGTTGGCGGGCCACCGGCCAGGGCTTGGGCTCAAACTCATTGCCGCCGAACGACTTAATGCCTCGGCCGACGATCCTGGCGCCCTCTGCAGCCAGGCACTGAGGGAGTCTGCATTCACCGAAGGGGCATCCTGCACCCCAAGAATATAGAGCAGCTTTTCCTGAAACCCCTGCAGAAAGAGAAGTTCTTCTTTCAGGAGCCCCACCTTCTGGACCGCGATCCTGGCGTCGGCCACCTCGTTTTCCAGGCGGGCGATTTGCTGCCTTTCGTCGTGTTTTCCGGCGAAGGAAAACATCAGCAGGCCCATTACCACCAAAACCACCAGGGCGAGGACAAGCAAAGACATCACCATGGGCCGGGTGATTCCATATTCCCTGGAGTGGTCCTGCTCGTCGGTTATTAAAATAATCCTTGTGTGTGACGGAATTCCCATGGTGCTCCGGTTCCTGTGGTTATTCTGAATCGTCGATCAGCGCCGTGCTGCCCTGGCCCTCACGGGCTTCGCCAAACCATAGACTGAAGGTTGTTCCCCGTCCCGGTTCACTGGCCAACTCAATGCGCCCTCCGTGCTCATGCACAATACGGGCCACAATGGACAAGCCCAGACCCGTGCCCTTGCCATATTCCTTGGTCGTAAAAAACGGCAGAAAAATACGGTCCTGGTTTTCCCCGAGTATTCCGTCGCCGTTATCGCTGAAGTCTACTCGTATTTCGCCCGGATCCCCACGCTGAATTTTTACCAGTATTTCGCCGCCATTTTTCATGGCGTCCAGGCTGTTGGCCAGCAGGTTGAAAAACACTTGCTCCAATTCGTTGCGGTTGCCGAAAATCCAGGGCTCGCCGGTCTGTTCCTGGCGGATTGTCACGCCGGCTACTTTCAGGTTTTTTTCCATGAGATAGGTGGTGTCGTCGACGATTTCCGCCAGGCTTACTCGCGAGCGTCCGATGCCGGTGGGACGGGCAAAATTCAACAGGCCCTTGATAATTCCCCGGCACTGTTCCGTCTGTCGAATGATGCGCCTGATGTCTTCAGCATCGTCGTCGTCGTCGATGGTTTCTTCCAACATTTGGGCCGACAAAAGAATGGAGCCCAAGGGGGTGTTCAGTTGGTGGGCGATCCCGGCGGCCAGCTGTCCGATTCCGGCCATTTTTTCCGTTTCGCTCATTCTGCTTTCCAATTGTTTTTCCGAAGTGATGTCGCGGGCAATCACCACAAACGACCCGGTTTTTTCCGCCAAAACCCCCGCTGACGGAGCGATGAAAGAGAAAGTCATACTCAATACCTGCGGGCTGTCCCCCGCCCGACTGAGCTGTATTTCATAGGTCAAAGAGCGGCGAATCCGTTTGACATCACGGAAGACCGTGCGCAGCTCCAGATTCAAATCAAGGGGTAGGTTGTCAAAAACTTTATTCATGACCTGGCGCCTGGACTGGTGAAAAAGCTGCTCCGAGGCCTTGTTCCACTCCCTGACCCGACCTTCGGTGTCCAAGAGAAACACCGCCTCACCGGCGTGGTTAATAATTGCCCGAAATTTTCGTTCAGATAGCCGTAAACGTAAGTTGATGATTTCCCGTTGCCGAAAGCGCAGGTAACCACTCCACCCCAAAGACAACATAAAAAACTGGAACAAACCGGAACTGAAGACTTCGGAAAATATTCGGCCGGACTTCCATTCAATTTGCCAAAAACCCGACCAGGAGCCCACTGTTTGAAAATCGGCTGTCAGTTTCAGCATATTGGATGAAAGATACAGGATTGAAGCCAGAGACAGGATCCCCATAATTAAACGAAGCCTTAACACTCGGCTGTCAAATAACTTACCTTTTGTTTTTTGCATCAGGACAATTCCGTGTCTACGCCCATGACTTTCAGGATGCGAATCAAATCATCATCTGAATAGAAGCGCACCGAAACCAATCCCTTGCCGTCGCTTGGGTTGCGGTCAATTTCCACGGGGGAACCGAAAATTTGTTCCGTCCGGCCAATAAGGGCCTTAATCGAGGGGTCCTCCGTGGCCGGGGGTTTTCCGCTTTTGGTGCCCTTGCGCTTGGGCTTGGCGCCGCCGGCCCGAACCCGGCGCTCACACTCCCTTACAGACAAGCCCCTGGTATAACACAACTTAGCCAACTGGGTCCGCGCGGGTCCGGGCGCCATTCCAAGTAGGGCCTTGGCGTGTCCACGGGTTATTCGACCATCCTGGAGGTAGTTGAGAATGTCTTTTTCAAGGGTAAGAATCCGCAACATATTGGCAACACTGCTGCGTTTCTTACCCAACATTTCCGCCAATTCCTCCTGGGTCGCACCATAGGAACTCATGAGATTGCGATAGGCCTGGGCCTCTTCCACCGGCCCGAGATCTTCGCGCTGGATGTTTTCCAAAAGAGAAACCTTGAGAACTTCGGTTTCTTCATAGGTGCAGACAAGCGCCGGCACTTCCTTCAGGCCCGCCAGTCGAGCCGCACGGACCCGTCTCTCCCCTGCGACAACGCTGAATTTCAGCCGTGAGGGGGTGCTTTCGCTGTCCGGGTGCTGGGTGGCTTTTTCGCCTGATCCTAATTTGCGGACCAGGACCGGTTGTAGAATACCAACCTGCTTGAGGGAATCGGCCAGCTCATCCAATTTGTCGGCGTCGAAGTGTTTCCGGGGCTGGTTGGGATTAAATCCAATTTCTTCCAAAGACAGTGTGTTGATACCGGTGCTCTCTCTTTCGGCCTGAGACATGCCCCTCAGGTCGGCTCCCCGGATGAGGGCGGACAGGCCTTTTCCCAGCACTTTGTTCCTGTTCATTGTCCCACCGGTCCTTTTGCTGTCAGGGGTTTTTTGTGATAACTTCTTGTGCAAGCTCAAGATAGCTTCGAGCGCCGACGCAATCTACATCGTACAGCAGGATCGGCTTGCCAAATGAGGGGGCTTCACTGAGACGGACATTTCGAGGAATTTTGGTCTGGTAAACCGTATCGCCAAAGAAGTCGATTGCTTCGTCTGCCACTTGGTTGGAAAGCCTCAGTCGGCGGTCATACATGGTCAAAAGTACGCCCTCAATCCGAAGACCGGGGTTCAAACCACGCTGCACAAGTTGAACCGTGCTCAACAACTGGCTCAGGCCTTCTAGTGCATAATATTCACACTGAATGGGAATCAACACCGTCTCCGCCGCCGTCAAAGCATTTAGAGTCAACAAACTAAGACTTGGTGGCGTATCGATGACAATAAAGTCATAATTCTGCCTCAATGGCTCAAGGGCCCTTTTCAGGAAGTTCTCCCGGCTTTTTTCCCTAACCAGCTCCACTTCTGCGCCGGCCAATCTTCGGTCCGAGGGAAGGATATCCAAAAACCCAATGGCTGATTTTTGTATGCATTCTTCAGCTGCGGAAACCCCCAGCATCAACTCGTAGCTGGTTCCGCCATTTGGCGATACGCCGACCCCGCTGGAAGCGTTTCCCTGAGGATCCAGGTCCACCAAAAGCGTTCTTTTTTCTGCAACAGCCAGGCTGGCGCACAGGTTGACTGCGGTGGTCGTTTTGCCAACGCCGCCTTTTTGATTTGAAATAGCAATGACTTTGGCCATAAAGCGGCTCCAATTTGGGTTTCTTTGGGTTTTTTCAGGTTTGATGGCTGAGCCGAAAGGCCACGGCCGGCAAATGAACTGAAAAATTCTGTTGTTTGGTTACTTCTGAGAAGAACAATGTACCGGGTTTGGGGTGGCCTCGTCAAGACCGCCGGCAGAATTGCCTGTCTTTGTTCCACGTGGAACAACCAGAAACCATGTTCCACGTGGAACAATTATCGGGAATCTTGAGCCTCGTAGGAAGAAACGACCAAGGAGGCCAACCCTGAGCCGGACGGCCCCATAGAAAGAATCTCACCACCCCGCCCTTTATATATATAGTCTCCCAAGGCCAGCAAGTGGCCGCTATCTGGAATTTTCAACTTACTGGCCAAATCGGAATCAAACTGCTGCTTTGGGGGGTAATAACGGGCCAAAAGAATGCATTTTTCAGACAAAAGGCCGGGATGGGACGAAAAGGCCACATTTAAGCCCTTCAACACCAAAATATCATCTAAATGAAGCGCCTTTAGGGAAACAACAATCAATTGCTGGCTGTTCAGCCCCGTATTCTCTGCTGGGTCAGCAACACAAACCTCACCCCAGCGCCCACGCAGGGCCTCAAAGGCTGGCATTCCGGAAATCTGGTTCTGTCTTTTTAAAAACCAGGCTCGCTTCTGCCTCGGCTCCACCATGAAAGAGCGCACCCCTCCAAAAACTTCACCGAACAGAATGTGCCAGACAAGACCAGGCAGCCCTCCGCCAGAACCAAGGTCAAAATAAAAAAGCCCGTTTTGAGCCCTGGCCTCCCAGCCGGAGTTCCTCAGCCACGCCAAAACAGCCTCTTCCCCGCCCACGCACTGCTTGAACAATCCATCCAGGCGGTCGTCGGTTTCCTGTCGGGAAACCAGGTTTATCTGGCGGTTCCACCGCAACAGTTCTTCCCGGAAGCCGCGCAAAAGAGACTCCGCGCCATGGGGCCGCTCACTCACCGGTAAACTCCCGGCCAGTCTCGTTCTCATTTATCCGTTTTAAATATACGACCAAGACAGCCATGTCTCCCGCCCTAACGCCATCAATACGGCCGGCTTGACCAAGATTCTGTGGGCGCACGCGGTCAAGTTTTTCCCTGGCCTCAAAACTAAGGGCCGTCATGTCCAGGTAATTCAAATCCCCTGGCAATTCGAGATTGTCAAGATGCTCCTGACTGTGAAGCAGTCGGTTTTGTTTGGCAATATATCCATCATAACGGATGTCTGTTTCCACCTGAAACATGGCCGACTCCACAAAGCCAGAATCGCCCACCTTGTTTAATAGTTTTTTGTATTCGAAACCGAAAGAGTTCCAGAAGTCTTCGCTGGTTCCGGGTTCGGCCCTCAGGGCGTCCCACCCCACCCCAGGAGAGCGAAAAAAATCGGCTACCGGGATCCGGCGCGATTTTTCTTTCAGGAAAACGCTTTTCTTTCGAACGAGGGAATTGATCGCATCAATAAATTCCTGCCTTGAAGAAAGAATCGCTTCATCCTTACCTGGCAAAAGACCAACCTCAAGGGACAGGGCAAGCAGCCGGCTTTCGGTGTTGTCGCATCGCAAGCGAAGGCGGTGTTCTGCACGAGAAGTAAACATTCGATACGGTTCATCAATTTCCTTGGTCACAAGATCGTCAACAAGCACTCCAATGTAGGCCTGATCGCGTTTAATATGCAGGGGATTTTTGCAATCAAGGGCCCTAACGGCATTGATGCCGGCCACCAATCCCTGGGCCGCGGCTTCTTCATACCCCGAGGTACCAAGCAACTGGCCCGCCAGATACAGCCCCGAAACCCTTTTGGTTTCCAAAGAACGATGAACCTGCCACGAAGGAATGCTGTCATACTCGATGGCGTATCCCATGCGAATGAGCCGAGCCTTCTCCAGGCCAGGAATGGAGCGCACAACGGCTTCCTGTACATCGGCCGGCAAGCTGGTGGAAAGTCCATTCACATAGACTTCCTGGCTGGACAGGCTTTCCGGTTCCAGAAACAACAGGTGGCGGTCCCTGTGGGCAAAACGAACAACCTTGTCTTCAATGGATGGACAATATCGTGGGCCCCGGCCATCGATAATGCCGCCAAACAGGGGTGATCGACCAAGGCTGGCCGAAATAATATCGTGGGTGCCCTGGTTGGTGTATGCCAAATGACAGTTAACCTGGGTTGGTGAAAAATTCCGGGTGCGAAAAGAAAACGGGGCGGGAGTTTCATCTCCGGGCTGAACCTGAAGTTGGGAAAAATCGATGCTGTTGCGATCGAGTCGTGGCGGTGTGCCGGTTTTCAAACGTCGCAACTTGAACCCAAGGTCCAACAAGCCGCGGCTGAGTTTTTCGCTGCTGGCGCTTCCTTCGCGCCCCCCGATGGATTGTTTTTCCCCAACATGCATCAGGCCCTTCAAGAATGTTCCGCTGCAAAGAACCACGCGGCCGGCGGCTATCTCTTGTCCAGACAACAACTTAACGCCAACAACCTTAAGTTCAGAGGGGGCGCTGGCGGAAGAAACAAGCAAACCACAAGCATCCCCCTCGACCACCTTGAGGTTACTTTGCCCCAGAACTGTTTCCATCATGTATTTCTGGTATTCGACCTTGTCCGCCTGTGCGCGCGGCGATTGAACCGCTGGGCCTTTTTTCAAATTCAAGGTGCGAAACTGGATGCCTGTTTTGTCGATGGCCATTCCCATCTCGCCACCAAGAACATCTATTTCCCGAACCAGGTGGCCTTTGCCAAGTCCACCGATGGCAGGATTGCAGGGCATGCGCCCAATGTCGTGCACGTCGTGGGTAACCAGAACAGTGTCGGCACCCAACCGGGCCGAAGCCAGGGCGGCCTCGATTCCGGCATGGCCGCCTCCAACCACCACGATGTCACAATCAAATCGATCCACGAGATATCTTCCTTCATCAAGGCCTTTAGCAGGTAAAGCTGCCCGGCCCCCTGCTGGTCACTTTCCAATACAAAAGCGTGAAAAAACGGATTCAAGCAATTGCTCTGAAAAAACACGCCCCGAAATTTCGCCCAATTGCGCAAGGATTGAAGCCAACAGGGTGCCCACAACCTCGTCACCGGGCATGCATTCCGGGTCTTTGTATTCTTCCAGCAACAATCTCAGTTCCGCCCGGCTGGATTCAAGCTTGAATCGGTGCCGTTCATTGATCACAACGCCCAGGGAAACAGCTTTGTTCAATTCGAATTTTTCCACCGCCTGGTCCAGCTTGGCCCAAAGCTCCTCCACTCCTGAATGATCCACGCTGGAGGTGCAAACAGCGCCTTTTTCCACCAGGGAAATTTGGGACCTGGAGAGCAAATCACACTTGGTGACGATGGGCAATACCATCATGGCAGACGAATCTTCCAATCCGGTCTCGCTACCCAGGCCCGTGTCCCCGGCCAAATGAAGAGACAAAACAATGTCCGCGCGACGAACAGCATCCCGCGTTCTTTCGATACCCTTGTTTTCAACTCGTCCGGAAGTGAGTCGCAATCCAGCAGTGTCATGGAAGACAAAAACACGACCCTGCCGAACAACCCGAGATGAAACAACATCCCTGGTCGTACCTGCTTCATCGTCAACAATGGCCCTGTCCGTACCAACCAATTCGTTGAACAGGGAGCTCTTGCCAACGTTGGGCGCGCCTTGCAAAACCACCTGGATTCCATCACGCAAAAGTCGGCCGGCGGGGGCCAGCGCCAACAAATTGGTGATCTCTTCAATGGATTTTTTCAAAATGCCCGCAACCTCTCCCGGGTCAACTTCGGGAACCTCGTCATCAAGAAATTCCAGCCCGCCCTCCATGTGCGAAAGCAGTTTCAGAAGGGGTTTTTCAATCTCCACAAGCTGGCGGTTCAAGCCGCCCAGCAATTGTCGGATGGCGGCGCGGGCGGCAATTTCACTCTCGGCGTGGATCAGATCGGCCACCGCCTCGGCCTGGTCCAGGCTCATTTTTCCATGGAGAAAAGCACGCCGGGTGAATTCGCCGGCGGTGGCGGGGCGCGCCCCGGCAGAACGACAGGCGGCGACCACAAGGCGGGAAACAACCGTCCCGCCGTGGCAATAAAACTCAACTGTGTCTTCGCCGGTGAAGCTGTTGGGGGCCAGCATCGGCAGTGCGATTACTTGATCCACAACCGCCTCATGTGAAGAACTGTTGTTTTTTTTGCATCCCGGTGTTGACAGTATACCGTATACCGCGCGGTGGCTGGCTGAATCCCTTCCCAGGCCCGGACTGAAAACACGATTGGCAATGGCCACGGCGTCGGCTCCACTGAGGCGAACGACCGCAAGACCGCCGCTTCCTTCCGGGGTCGCAATGGCAACAATTGTTTCATCAAACATTTCAGATCCTTGAGCTCTTGGTGCACGAAAAAAGAGGGCGGCGCAACAAGCACCGCCCCAACGTGCCGACAGGAAAGGGATCAGGCTTCAGGCCGTTCATCCATATCGGGGCCTTCAAATTCATTACCGGCGGCGGCCTCGTTACTGTCGATCGTCACTTCAGAATCCACAACGGGCTCGGCGGCGTAAGACGAGCCCTGGGCCGCGGCTTCATCGGTGGCGGCTTCGTCCGCTGCGGCTTCATCTTTATCGCCGTGGTCAAAGGCAATTACTACATGACGGCCACGGTGACTGTCCATGGTGAAAGTTCGCATGTCTTCATATTCCTCAACAGCCAAATGAACAATGCGGCGCTCCCGGGCATTCATGGGTTCTACATGATAGGTCTTTCCGGATTCCCGTATTTGACCCACCGCGTCCTCCACTCTTTCGAGCAGGCTTTCGTGCCGACGCAGGCGATAGTTGTTGATGTCCAGATTCATGCGGACCCGGTCGCCGACAGCGTTGCTCGCCATGCGCTCAACAAGGTGTTCCACCGAATCAATGGTGGCGCCATGGCGGCCGATCAACATGCCGGCGCTGTCGTCGCCGGTGATGACGCGAATTTGACGATACTCCCCGTCTTTCACTTCACAACGGGCAGGAAAACCGGCTCGAGCCAAAAGCCCGGTGGTCATTTCTTCCAGCGTGTTGTTAAGGTTTTCGGGATCGATGTCGCGGGTTGGATTGGCGTATTTTCCGGCGCTGATACCAGTGGCAATAATTTCATCCGGGGGGTTGTTGGCAACACGAGCTGCTCTTGAAGCCTGGCGCTCCGGCGGAAACTTGTTGCCGCGGCCTTCCTGGGCTCTTGGCTGTTCGAATTCATCGTGACGGGTTGGCCCTTCGGGTGTTTCCGGACGACTGGGCTTGGCGTTTCGGTCCTGGCGGGGGCGGCGCTCCTCGCGGGGTTGTCTGTCCTGTCGGGGCTGGCGCTCCGGCCGAGCCGGTCGAGACTCATTAACTTGTTGCTTTTCTTTGGTTTGTTGGGGTTGTTGCTGGGCTGTTTCCTGCCGTGCCGGCCGGCTTCGCCGTTGATTTCTTGATCGTTTTTGCTCGCTGTTGGCGTTATCCCGCTGGTCCACTGCAGGTTGTTCCTGGTTCTGGGCACTACGGGTATCCTGCCTGCTGCCGCCCTGCTGGTGACCTGGGCGCTGATTGCGAGGACGGCGGCTGTTGCGGTTTTTGTTACGGCTGTTGCTTTGGTCGCCGCGCCCCTGGCCCTTCTGTTGGTTGTTCGACCGCTTCTGACCCTCAGGAGAGGCCCCGTCGTCCTGGGGAGCAGCAGCGTTTCTTGGCGGCTGTTCGTTTCGTCCTGAATTGTTGCGGCGTGATCCCTCACGGCTGCCGCGGCCGCCACGAGGGCTGCGGCCGGATCCGGTCTCTTCACCAAATTCATGGGCTTCGGTTTTACCCGGGTCGCGGCGGGCACCGCGGCGGCGGCTCCTCTTGCGGGTTACTTCGACTTTGGCCGGGTGGCCGCCGATTAAACCCAGGAAACCGCCCCTGGGTTCTTCCAAAACCGTTACATCCACTTCGTCGCGGCGAGCGCCGAGGCGCAAAAGGGCTTCGTTGACGGCATCGTCAACAGTTTTGCCCTGTGTTTCCAGCTTTTCGTTCATGATGTTTGTACTCCTTGCTTGGGTGCCGCCTGTGAATGAATTCTCCAGGATTGGTACACCTGCATGATGGTGTTGACGAGCCAGTAAAGGACCAGTCCCGACGGCATGTTGTAAAAGATGAAGACCATGACCAGCGGCAGCATCGTATTCATGGCGGCCATCTGGCCACCGCCCGTGCTGGGGGTCAGCTTGGTCTGAAAGTACATGGCAACGGACATCAGGATCGGCAGGACATTGAAATCTCCACCCAACAAGGGAAGCTCAAAGGGCAGCTGGAAAAGTGAATCCGGCTGCGACAGGTCCGTGATCCAGGCCACAAAGGGCTGGCCGCGCAATGCAATGGTGTGATTCAAGGCCTGATACAGGGCAAAGAAGACCGGCATCTGAACAAGCATGGGCAAACAACCGGCCAAAGGATTTACTTTTTCTTCCTTGTAAAGCTTCATGGTTGCCTGATTCAGCTTGTCTTTGTCATTCTTGTACTTTTCCTGAATCTCCTTGATTTTGGGCTGAATTTCCTGCATCCGCTTCATGGACGTGGTCTGGGCCTTGGACAGAGGATAAAAGGCCAGCTTTGTTGCCACCGAGAACAGGATGATGATGATCCCGTAGTTGGGAATGAAGCCGTGCAGCCAACTCATCAACGACAGAACCAGGCCGGACAGGGGGCGAATAATTTTCATTCCCAGGTCGATGCCCTTATCAAGGTTCTGTCCATAAACCAGCACCAGATCACGGTCGCCAGGACCAATGAAAAGGTGCAAACGAGCCATGGCAATTTCGGTGCCGTTGCCGCGCAACGCAGGCACATCAATAGCCCAGGACTGGGCCAACAGGTCCTTGTCTCCACTCAACCGTATCGTTCCCTCCACGACGTTACCGTCGTCCTGGGGAACAATTCCGAAAATAGTAAAATATTTGTTTTGGACGCCGGCATAGTGCACAGAGCCGTGGTAGGTTCCCTGAACCTTTTCGACGCTCTTGGCCAAACCGTTTTGCTTTTTCGCCTCGAACTGGTCCCCAACCATGGCAAGGGAGCGCATGGCCGGTTTTTCCATCTTTTCGATGCGTTCGGTCATGGTGATGCCCTGGTTCCAGCCAAACCGGAACTCCTGCGGACTGCCCAGCAGATTCAGGGATTGGCGGGAAAGATCCTCGTTGGTGGAATCAAGCACATATTCCACCACCATCCCGTAGGTTTCGGGATCAAAGGTGATGACCTTGTGCACGACCAGCCCGCCAAGGGTTTCTGCCACCATATCAACGGATCGTGGCCCCTGGCCCTCATGAACCATCAGGTCGCCGACAAAATCAAAACTGAAGTTAGCCTGGCCGAGATTCATTTCGCCGCCACGAAAAATGATGGCGTCCAGGCCGTTGTCGGGGATCTGGGCGGGCACCAACTGAACCGGTCCACCAGAATAATGATCGTGCGCCAGTGTTTCAAAACTGATGATGCGGCCACCGTGGCTGGAAAGAACCAGGCGGTACAGTGGAGTGGTCACCGTCAGTGTTTTTTCAACAGGGCCGGGCTTCAACAAAAGGGCCTGTTCAGCCGATTCGGGGCCTGCGGAAGAAAACTCCACCGGCAGCGGTTCCCGGGGTTTTTCCTGCGCGGCGGCTGGAATTGGCTCAACGGCCTGCTCAATGGAAGAATTGTCCATCGCCGCCGTGGTGTCAGCACTTTCCGGTTGGGGCGATGGAGGAAAAATCTTCGGCATTATGTACTGGGAGCCGACTAAAATCAGAAAGATCAAAACAAAAGCAAGACCTGTGCGCCTATCCATGGGCGGAATCTCCATTGTGACTAGTTGAATTGGTGAGGGAACCTTGATTTCCCACGGAAGAACTACAATTTGCCGGGGGTACGAGATCCACTCCGCCAGGATGCCACGGGTGGCAACGCACAACGCGGCGGATCGTCAACCAAGTGCCCCGGAGAAAGCCGTGCGTTTGGTACGCCTCAGCTCCATAAGCGGAACAGCTGGGATGAAACCGGCAAGTGGAAGGTAGCACCGGCGAAATGACTCGCCGGTACACCTGAATCAGAAAATATGGCACATGCCACATACAATACCCGCTGGTGACCCGCCTCTGGACTGAAATGCCTGCCTAAGCCAGGCGAGGCAATGAGACACCCGTTAGGAGGTTGTTGCCGAATTCGGCAAATCAATCGGGAGACCGAGAGTAAATACCATCGAAAAAGCCGGTCCCATAAATCAGGAACATACGGCTTGCCCCCGGGCTTCAGCCGTCGTTTAACAAGGTGTCCAGTTCGTCCCTGACTTCAAGGGCTGTTGCACGCAAAATACGGTGCCGAGCGACCAGGACGACCCAAAGACCGGTTTCTCCATCTCCTGATTGATTTGCGGGAGATGTGTCTCCCGTTGAGGTCGGAAAGAACCTCTCGCATATGCCATCGATTTCGGCTTGGTTACCCAATCGACCATTCCTGCGCGCTTCCCGCAACAGGCGTTTGGCCCGGTTTCTTTGCACAGCACCGCCCACCTTGCGACTGGCCACCACCGCGCTACCGAAATCATTGGCTGTCAACAGGTATACGACAACCAGGCGACCAACTTTTTTGGTGCCGTTGCCGTAAACCTTTTGGAATTCTCTTTGTTTTGTCAACGACCGCCAATTCATATCCAAAGCCCGTCATGGGAAGAAAAAAGAATCGGGGGTCTCAATAAAAGGCCTTAGGCACTGACGCGCTTGCGCCCTTTGGCCCGACGACGCTTGAGAATCAGGCGACCGGCCTTGGTGGACATCCGCTTCCGGAAACCGTGCCGGTGAGCTCTTTTCACATTGCTGGGCTGAAATGTCCGTTTCACGGATCTCTCCTTTTGAGTATTTGATTCAGCCGAAAAGGTTAACGAAACAATACCACATTGTCAAGAAAAACAACCAGTTATCCACACCCAGGGCCTGAAAAAATTAAGTCGTCCGTCCCCAAAAAAATTCGCGGCTTTCCGGGAGCGTATTTGCAATGGAGCTATGGGAAAATCTAGATTTCAACAAACAAACAAGTTAGCCGGGATGAAGATTTTTCCTGGAAGAATTCGCTTGATGCCCTCCAGGGACCATGCTAACTTTCCCCCACATGAAGACAATCAAAAAACAGGGCCCGTTGGTTATCCACACTCGTTGAATTATGTGGGTAATTTTTTGGTCTTCGGTGGTTTGTTTTTATTACTCGATGAAAGACTGTGGTTTATTTAGTTTCTTTGGTGTGGATAACTAGCCCCACAAACTCGGGAAATTAAAGAAAACAGAACTTACCAACACTCTGGAGTTCCCCTGTGATTAATCTGGATTCTTATTGGCCGGAAATCCTGGATGTTGTTCGTCAAAAAATCCCCCAACAAACTTTTAATACCTGGTTTCTACCGCTCTTTCCGGAAAATAGTGAAAACGGAGATCTCAAAGTAGGGTGTCCCAATCATTTTTTTATGGATTGGTTCAGCGAACATCATCTTTCTGCTCTCAATGAGGCAGGGTCCGCTTATTTTGGTAAAAATATACTGTTCAGCTTAAAGGTGGATGAAAAGAAAAAACAAGAAAACCAATCGGATTTTCTGAAGGAAATCGGTGCCGATTCTTCAATCGAGACAGCCGCGGGCGGTCAAACAATCCTCTCCCAGGCAAATCCTCTGCAGGGTTCTGGTTTTTTGACCACGGTTCCGGCTGCCGCCAAAGTTCAACCCATGTCGCAAGCCCTGCCGGTCAAGAATAATAATCTCAATCCCGACTACACTTTTCAAAACTTTGTGGTGGGCTCCGGAACAGATCTGGCCTTCGCGGCAGCCACCGCCATCGCCAACAACCCGGGCTTGCATTTCAACCCTCTTTTTATTCACGGGGGCACCGGATTAGGTAAAACACACCTGATGCAGGCCATTGGCATCGAAATAATGCGCCAAAGACCGGATCGACGCATTTGTTACGTTACCGCCGAACACTTCATGAATGATCTCATTGGATCCATCCGGGACAACCGCACGCCCGAATTCAAGTTGAAATACCGCAGTATGGACGTGCTTTTAGTGGACGATGTGGCTTTCCTCGCCGGCAAAGAGAGCACCCAGGAAGAGTTTTTCCATACTTTCAACGCCTTGTATGACCTCAAAAAACAAATTGTACTCACTTCGGATCGATCACCCAAAGAAATAGCCACCTTGGAAGAGCGGTTGCGGTCGCGCTTTGAGTGGGGCCTGATCACTGACATCCAAGCGCCAAACCTAGAAACGCGCATTGCAATTTTGAAGCGAAAAATTGAGGTCAACCACATCTATATCACTGATGAGGTGGTTTCTTACATTGCAGAAAATGTAACCGACAACATCAGAAGGCTTGAGGGGGCGCTGATCCGCCTTTTGGCTTTCGCGAGTCTGACCGGGCGTGAAATTTCCCTGGAAATGGCCTCAGAGGTTCTCTCCTCCTTTTTTCAGGGAAATTCAACCGGACCTGTAAAGATTGCCGATGTCATGACCATTGTTGCTGAATGCACGGACGTGACCGTCGATCAACTAAAGTCCAAACGACGCACCCAGGACCTGGCCCGGGCCCGGCAGATCGCGATGAATTTGGCCAGAGACATGACCGGCGCCTCTCTCAATCAAATTGGTCGGGCCTTCGGCGGCCGGGACCACAGCACCGTTTCCTACGCCTGCAACAAGATCCAGACGGACATGGACAGCGATCCACGCTTCCGTGGTGTCGTGCGCAATATGAAGGATAAGATTCGCGGTCAGCAATAGACACTGCAGTCCCTATCTGTCATTGTCCCATTTATTAAAGAGAACACAACCAACCCGCCCGGCCCGGATTTCATTCCCGACAGGCGGGTTTTTTACAGCAAATAACAACTGAAAAACATCTTTTCCACATCTTTTTCCATAGGATAAAATTGGGGATAACTGTTGGCAACATCCGTAAAAAAACTCCCTGCCGGGGAAAAGTATTTACTCCTGTGGATAAGGGTGGATAACCACTTTATTTTTCACCGGGTTTATCCACACACCAAACCCCTTTCTGTGCCCTTTAATCCAGGAATTAAGGAGATTAAAGGAAGGTTACCAAAGTTACCAACACTCCTATATCTTCTACTGTATTTACTTATAAATAATAGAAAAGAGAAGAGGGTCGGGGGATAACCAAACTCCTTGCTTCCAAAGCAATGATCTCCTATCATGGCCATCCTGAAGTGAAGTTTGAAAACCTTTGACCGGAGGATCCGGAAGTGAAGTTTGAAATCCAGCAGGAAGAATTGCAGAAGGCCCTGGATGTCATTGCCAATGTGGTGCCCTCAAAAACCACTCTGCCAATCCTGACTTGTGTACTGATGGAAGCGGCAGAAGGCCGTCTTAAATTGTCGGCCACGAACCTGGATGTTTCTATCACCACCGCCACAGACAAGGTTGAAATCAAAGATGAAGGCAAAATTGCCCTTCCGGCGGACAAATTTGTGTCGTTTGTGCGCACTTTACGCTCAGGCACTATTAAATTTGCCCAAAAGGGTGATAAGATCAACCTGAGCTGCGGTTCCGCACGCATGACCCAGGGCACCATGAATGTTGAAGATTATCCAGCCCTCAAAGTACTCGAAGAGGTCGACGGCCTGGATATGGAGGGCGCACTGCTCACCGAAATGATCAACGAGACCAGTTATTCAGTGTCCCGGGACGAAACACGCCCGGCCCTAATGGGAATCAACTGGGAAATAACCCCGGATAGTCTGACCTTGGTAGCAACCGATGCCCACCGCCTGTCCCGCAGCTACCGCAAAATGAATTGGGCCATCAAAGAGACCCGCAGTATGATAGTTGATACAGCGGGCTTGCGTCATCTGCCAAGAATTGTGGGAGGTCTGAAAAACGAAGAAAACGCTTCAGCCAACATCACAGTTTTCTTGGGCGAGAATCAACTCAGTTTCCGGGCCGGCAACACCGTGCTTCACGCCCGCCTTTTGGAAGGGCCTTTCCCCGACTACAATGCCGTCATTCCCAAAGACAACGACAAAGACGTAACCGTGGACAAGGGCGACCTATCCCAGGCCATTCGCCGGGTATCGATTATGGCCGATCGCATCACCAGCCAGATTCGCATGGGTGTTGAAACCGGCCGCATGGAAGTGTCTGCACAAGGAACCGATGGTTCCAAGAGTGAAGATGAAATCGCCATCTCCTACGAAGGCGATGCCGTGGAGATTGGATTCAACTTCAGCTACCTGCTGGATATCCTCAAAAACATCAAGGCCGAGACGGTTGTTTTGTCTCTGCGGGATTCCCAGAGCGCAGCCCTGATCAAACCCGTCACCGATGATGGCGAAGAAACCGGTTTGCTTTGTCTGTTGATGCCCCTGCGTCTGGCCGGCGAATAAAGTCGGCGGATGCGCATAGTATCAGCAACAATATCCAGCTTTAGAAATTTACAGGAAGATAGTTTTGAGTTTTCGCCCCGGGTAAATATTGTTCTGGGGCGAAACGGTATGGGGAAGACCAATTTCCTTGAGGCACTGAATTTTTTCGCTCTCGGACGATCTCACCAAGGCAGCAAAATCGAAGAAATGATTGCTTTTGCTGGTGACTCCCTGCACGTACGCCTGGAGGTAGAGGAAGAATCCGGACATCTTTTGCAATGCGAATTTGGACTGGACAACAATGGCGGGCGCCGATTTCGTCTGGATGGCGAGCCCGTCACACGCCGCACGGATTTGGTGGGCCGTCTTTCCACTGTATTTTTCAACCCCGACAGCATTGCCCTGGTTCGTGGCGGGCCGAGCCACAGACGTCAATTCGTGGACCAAAGCCAGGCAGAAATTGACCCACTGTATCTGGCTGGCCTGACAGCCTTTAACCGCACCCTGAAACAAAAAAAAGGCTTATTGAGAGACATGAAACGCCGGTTGGTCGGCAACGGCAAGGGTAAGGATGAGTTGCTGGCCTGGAACAAGGAATTAGCTACCTACGCAGCGGTTATATGCCGGGGCCGGCACCAATACGCCAGGCAAATCTCGCCCTTTGCCGCCGACAGTCACCAGCAGTTGACGGATAATGATTCAAAGTTTGATTTCGTTTACCACAGCAACCTGAAAACCGTGCAAAATATCATATGCGAAGACTCTGAAAAACTATCAAACAAAATGGAAATAGAAGCGGAAATTTCAAGCGAATTGAACTATATTATAGAAGATGAAATTCAACGAGGAAGACCCCTGCTTGGCCCTCAGTTCGATGACTTCGAAGTTAGGCTTTCCGGTCTCGATTTACGTGTCTTTGGATCCCAAGGCGAAACACGCACAGCAGCGGTCTCGTTAATCCTTGCTCGCGGAGATGTTTTGTTTGAACGGCGAAAAATTCGTCCGGTCCTGTTCTTTGACGACATCTTCAGTGAGCTCGACCGGGAGCGTTCGCAACGTCTTCAGAAAATGGCTTCGCGGTTGCATCAGGTCTTCATTGCCACCGCCCGGCAGGATGATGTGGAAGGGTGGCATCCGGACCAGAGGAAAATCTGGCGGGTGTCCGATGGACGCATCTCCGAGATTACTCAGGAATCCTGAATCCGAAACCCAAACGGGAGCTGCCCCAAGTGAATCGTCGCGGTGAAAAGACGGGCCCTCAACGCGTGTCTGGAATTCTGGGCGATGTGCTGCGGCAGTGTGGGTTGAACGAACGCCTACAGGAGCGCAGCCCCTTGACGGCCTGGCCGGAAATTGTGGGCGAGGATATCGCCAAACATTCCCGGGCCGTGGACATCGACGACGGAGTCTTGATTTTGGAGGCAGATCACGGAGCCTGGCGTCAGGAACTGACCCTGCTCATACCGATGATCATTAATAAATTCAACGCCCTGTTCGGCGAAGGGACCGTCACGGAAATCCGGTGGCGAAACCGACCCGGCCAAGGCAGGAAGCGCTACTACAAAAAATGAGCGACCAGCGAGACACTGAAAACACACCAAGTAAACCCGCACCAGCCCAAAGCGAATACAACGCCCAGGGCATCCAGGTGCTCAAGGGCCTTGAAGCGGTGCGCAAGAGACCGGCCATGTATATAGGCGACACGGCCCTGCGGGGTTTGCACCACCTGGTTTACGAGGTGGTGGACAACTCCATCGATGAAGCCATGGCTGGCTACTGCGATGAAATCAGCGTGTTGATGAGTGAAGGCGATACCATAACCGTGGTCGATAATGGCCGCGGAATTCCAGTGGACATGCACAAAACCGAAGGCAAACCGGCGCTGGAAGTGGTGCTGACAAGCCTGCACGCCGGCGGCAAGTTCGATTCAGGCAGCTACAAAGTGTCCGGTGGTTTGCACGGCGTTGGCGTCAGTTGTGTGAACGCATTGTCCGAATGGCTGCGCGCAGAAGTGCACCGGGACGGCAAAATTTACGAAATGAACTTTGTTCGAGGCGGCCGCGTGGGAGAGATGGAGGAAATCGGAACCTGCCCCGTGGGCGAAAACGGCACAACCATTTCTTTCAAACCCGACCACCAAATTTTTCCCGAGCGGGTTTTTTCCTTTGATACCCTGCGCGCCCGCCTGCGCGAACTCGCCTTCCTGAACCGCGGCGTTTCCATCAGCATCAGGGATGAGCGCCAAGGCATGGAACGGGAAGATACATTCCACTATGAAGGCGGCATTGTTGAGTACGTTCGCTGGCTGAACGAAGGACGGACCATGGTTTGTCCCGAGCCTATTTATATCAATGGTGAAAAAGACGGAATTCAGGTCGAAATCGCCATGGATTACAACGACACCTACACGGAGGCGATTTTCACTTTTGCCAACAACATCAACACCACCGAGGGCGGGACCCATCTGTCCGGTTTTCGGGCCGGATTGACCCGCACACTCAACGCGTTTGCCAATGGGTCAGGCATGTTGAAAAAAGACATGAAAGGCCTGACGGGCGACGATGTGCGCGAGGGCTTGTGCGCCATCATCTCGGTGAAAATCCCCGAACCCCAGTTTGAGGGCCAGACCAAAACCAAACTGGGAAACACCGAGGTAAAGGGCCAGGTGGAATCACTGGTTAATTCCAACCTGGCGGAATTACTGCAGGAACACCCCAAAGAAGCCAAGGCAATCATCAACAAATGCATTCAGGCGGCTCACGGCCGGGAGGCGGCACGCCGTGCCCGGGACCTGACTCGTCGCAAGAGCGCGCTGGATTCGGCGGCTCTGCCCGGAAAACTGTCCGACTGCAGCAGCAGAATTCCGGAAGAATGCGAAATCTACCTGGTTGAGGGCGACAGTGCCGGCGGTAGCGCGAAACAGGGCCGAGAGCGAAGATTTCAGGCTATTTTGCCCCTGAAAGGCAAGATCTTGAACGTGGAAAAAGCACGGTTGGACAAGATTCTGGGCAACGATGAAATCAGAACCATCATCACCGCCCTGGGCACGGGCATCGGCGCCGGAATTTTCGATATCACCAAATTGCGGTATCACAAGGTTATCATCATGACCGATGCCGATGTGGACGGCAGCCACATCCGGACCCTGATACTGACCCTGTTTTTCCGGTACTTCCGGGAGATCATCGAACAGGGGCACATGTACATTGCCGAACCGCCATTGTACCGCGTCAAAAAAGGCAAAAAGGAAGTCTATGCCTTCAGTGACGAAGACAAGGATCGTCTCGTTGAGGAAATGGGGAGCCGGGGGATTTACGTGCAGCGATACAAGGGTCTGGGTGAAATGAACCCGGACCAATTGTGGGAAACAACCATGGATCCCGATTCCCGAACCATGACCCGCGTGACCATTCAAGAAGCCGCCGAGGCGGACCACATTTTCACTATTCTGATGGGTGACGATGTCGAGCCACGGCGACGCTTCATCGAAGAAAACGCCAAACAGATGAATATCGAGGATCTGGACATTTAGTAATATTACTAAGTGGCCAACCCAGGGTGTAATATTTAAAAAAGAGGGCAAGGATGTCTGACGACAGAAACAACGAGAACACTCCCGACAGTCCGGATCTTCCGGAAGGCGGCGCAATTCCAAACCAGCCGGGCGAGAAGATCGTCGAGGCGAGCATCACCGAGCAGATGCGGACCTCGTACATGGAATATTCCATGAGCGTGATCATCAGCCGCGCACTGCCGGATGTGCGCGACGGCCTGAAGCCGGTTCACCGCCGGGTGCTGACCGCCATGAACGATCTCAACCTGGCACCGGGTCGTCCCTATCGAAAATCGGCCAAGATCACCGGCGACACCACGGGTAATTATCACCCGCACGGAACCAACTCAGTGTACGACACCCTGGTGCGCATGGCCCAGGATTTCAGCCTGCGATATCCGCTGGTCGACGGCCAGGGGAACTTCGGTTCCGTGGACGGCGACAACGCCGCCGCCGAACGCTACACGGAAGCGCGCCTGACCAAGTTCGCCACCAACACCATGGTGGATCTGGACAAAGAAACAGTGGACTTCGTTCCCAACTACGACGGCTCAAGAATGATGCCGTCGGTGATGCCGTCCAAGGTTCCCAATCTTCTGGTCAACGGTGCCGACGGCATTGCCGTAGGGATGGCCACGAAAATCCCGCCCCACAACATGGGCGAGGTTTGCGACGGTCTGGTTGCCCTGTTGGATAATCCCGACCTTGAGCCCATCGATATGCTTCAATATGTGCAGGGCCCGGATTTTCCCACCGGCGGCATCATTCACGGCAAGCGCGGGATTTTCAATTATATAACTACCGGCCGCGGGCGTGTGGTGGTGCGGGCGCGCACAGAAACCGAGCTTCTGGACAACGGAAAAAGCCAGATCATCGTCAGCGAGCTGCCTTATCAGGTGAACAAGGCGACCCTGATCGAAAAAATAGCCAACCTGGTGCGTGGCGGCATCATTGAAGGCATCACCGACTTGCGCGACGAGAGCGACCGCGAGGGCATGCGCATCGTCATCGTCCTGAAAAAGGAAGCTTTCCCCACGGTGATCCTGAACAAGCTTTATTCCCACACCATGATGCAGAATACCTTTGGAGTGATCAACCTGGCCCTGGTGAACCACCAGCCCAGGGTGTTGACCCTGAAAGAGACGATGCAGGAGTTCCTGAGCTTCCGCGAAGTGGTGATCGTTCGGCGCACCGAGTACGAGCTGCGCAAGGCCGAAGAGCGGGCGCATCTGCTGGAGGGCTACCGCATCGCCCTGGATAATATTGATGAGATCGTGGAGATCATCAAAAAGAGCGCCTCACCCGATGTAGCGCAAATTGCCTTGATTGAACGCTTTGGGCTGAGCGAAGTTCAAAGCAAGGCCATTTTGGAGATGCGCCTGGCCCGCTTGACCGGCCTCGAGCGCCAAAAAATTGAAGACGAATACGCGGAATTGATTCAAAAGATCAGCGGCCTGACGGCCATTCTGGACAGCCGCGCCCTGGTGCTGAACATCGTACGCGAAGAAATTGCCGAAGTACGCGACGCCTACGCGGATCCGCGACGGACTTCCATCGTGGAAGACGAAGGCGAAATCGACATCGAAGACCTGATCGCCGACGAACCGATGGTTGTGACCATCAGCAACCAGGGCTACGCCAAGCGCATCGCCCTGGATACATACCGTCAACAGGGCCGTGGCGGGAAGGGCATCGCCGCCATGGGCACCAAGGACGAGGATTTTGTGGATAACCTTTTCATCGCCTCGACTCACCAGTATTTGCTGGTGTTGACGGAAAAGGGCCAGCTCTACTGGCTGAAAGTGTACCGCATTCCCAAGGGAGGGCGCACAGCCAAGGGCACACCCATTGTGAACCTGATCCAGATCCAGCCAGGGGACAAGATCCACGCCGTACTGCCCATCCGGGAGTTCAGCGAAGGGCGGTTCCTGGCCCTGGCAACAAACATGGGCATCATCAAACGCACCCCGCTGACGGCGTTCAGCAACGTGCGCAAGGCGGGAATTCGCGCCATCAAATTGCTGGACGGCGAACACCTGATCTCGGCCCGCGAGACGGACGGTAAAAGCGACATCATCATGGCCGGCAGCAGTGGCCTGGCGATTCGGTTCAACGAGACGGACTGCCGCAGCATGGGCCGAACGGCCCGCGGCGTGCGAGGATTGGCGCTGAAAGAAGGCCAGGAAGTGATCGGAATGATCACCGTGGGTCGCGACGAAGAGGGCAACTACCCAGAGAACATCACCCTGCTTTCCATCACAGAAAACGGTTACGGGAAGCGCACCCCGCTGAGTGAATACCGTATACAGCGCCGCGGCGGCAAGGGTCTGATTACTATTAAGTGCAGTAGCCGCAACGGGTCACTGATGGGAATTCGGGACGTGTTTCCGGGTGAAGAACTGATGGTGATCACCCGCAAGGGGATCATGATTCGCATTGCCCTGGATTCTGTGAGCTCGCAAAGCCGCAACACCCAGGGAGTGAGGATAATAAACCTGAAGGGCAACGACCTGGTCGGCTCCATTGCGAAAATTGGGGTGGCCGCGGTTGAGGATTCGGATGAGGTTGAAGCGGAGGAAGCAGGGGGAACCGAAATCCCGGAGACAACACCGGAGACCGCAGCCGATGAGACAGGCGAAGAGACAGGCGACCCTGAGAACAGAGAGGACAAGCCCGAGTAATATTTCTAAATGAAAAGAATGACCACCGGTGCTATTTGGCGCCGGTGGTCTTTTTTCGGTGTGGTCTTTGCAATGCCGCGGAAAACCCAAACGAGGAGGGATTGATGGGAGACCCAAAATCAAAGCGGACGGCCACCGAGAAACCACGATTGCTGGCCCGGGTGCGCACAACCATCTATTTGAAACACTACAGCCGGCGAACCGAGAAAGTTTATATCGGGTGGATCAAGCGCTTCATTCGGTTCCATGATTTTCGGCACCCATCCATGATGGCCGGGAAAGAAGTCACCGCGTTTTTGAGTTTTTTGGCGGAAGAACGCAGGGTCTCCGCTTCAACCCAGAACCAGGCGCTTGCGGCAATCCTGTTTTTGTACCGGGATGTGTTGAAGGTTGAGTTGCCCTGGCAAGACAAGGTGGTGAGGGCAAAGCCAGGTCAAAATCTTCCAGTTGTGCTGTCCAGACAGGAAACACGGCTTTTACTTTCGCATATGACCGGGTTGGCGTGGCTGATGGCCACGTTGTTGTATGGTTCCGGTTTGCGATTGCTGGAATGTTGCCGCCTTAGGATCAAGGATGTTGATTTTGGAAGAAATCAACTGACCATACGTCGTGGAAAAGGCGGGAAAGACCGGTTTGCGCTGTTTCCTGAAGGAATAAGGGATGATTTGCGCCGACAGGTTGAGGCGGTCAGAAAGCATCATCAGGAAGATTTGTCGAGAGGTGCGGGGTGGGTTTTGCTGGACGAAGCCTTGAGAAGGAAGTACCCCAATGCGGGCCGCTCCTTCCAATGGCAGTGGGTTTTTCCGGGAACCAGGGTTCACATTGAAAGAGAAACCGGCCACGGATGGCGACACCACCTGCATGAAAGTGTATTGCAAAAGGCGGTAAAGGAGGCCGCCAGGGAGGCAAAGATTCCCAAACGAGTGAGTTGCCATGTTTTGAGGCATTCTTTTGCGACACATTTGTTGGAAGACGGGTATGATATCCGAACAATTCAGCAGTTGTTGGGGCACAAGGATATCAGGACGACCATGAAATATACCCATGTTTTGGAGAGAGGGCCCTTGGGGGTAAAGAGCCCCTTGGATCGATTGTGAACTTTTTAGGGATTGTGGGGCTATGTGGGTGGTTTATTCGCGGGGTTATTCTTGATTTGGGGTTATGGTAAGGGAGAGTGATGGAGGTAATGGGTGTTGACATATGGGGGTTAGATCGATATTATGATTTCCTGGAATCAAAATCTGTTTTTTCCGGAAAGTTAGCCAAGATATCAGTATAGAATTTGGGGTTTTCTGGAACTGGATAAAAGACGTTATGCGAATCCGGAATTCTTTTAAAACTATGGCGCAACTTTTATCCGGCTTGAGTGAGCGCGGTACCGCCAGGAGTGATTGGCCGCTGGTAACAAGCCTGATTAAAGTGCCCATGAAAATCAGCAATTTCAAATGCTCCACCACCGATAAAAGAGCCGGTTGTGCTTCCACTGGGGCGAATTTCAATGAGGAATTCTGGGC
>JAJRZA010000005.1 GCA_024275485.1 Candidatus Krumholzibacteriota bacterium
CTACCTCACAACCTTCCGAACCTCATCAACAACCAACCGAACATCCTCATCACTCAAATCCCCATGCATAGGCAGACTCAAAATTTTCCCCTGAATCCCACAAGCCACAGGAAACTCCTCCGCCGTATACCCCAACCCTTCATAAGCCGGCGTAACAGGCACAGCCACGGGATAATGAATCCCACAGGCAATATCCTGCTCAGTCAAATGCTTCATAACCTCTTCACGATTATTAACCTGAATCACATACAGATGCCAAACATGCTTCACATCATCCGAAGTCTGCGGCACCACGCAAACATCCTTCAACCCTTCACCATACATCGCTGCAATGGCACGACGCCGATCCGACCACTTGTCCAGATGCTTCAGCTTAACCGACAATACGGCACCTTGAATCCCATCCAGACGACTGTTCGTACCCTGGAAATCATGACGATACTTCACGTTGCTGCCATGATCCCCCAGTTTGCGAATATTCGTGGCCAGTTCCTCATCATTGGTCACCACGGCACCGCCGTCACCATAGGCACCGAGGTTCTTGCCGGGGTAGAAGCTGAAGCAACCGGCATCACCCATGGTCCCGGTCATGCGTCCCTTGTAGGTGCCACCATGAGACTGGGCGCAATCCTCAATAACCTTCAAACCGTGTTTGGCGGCAATCTCAAGAATCGGGTCCATGTCCGCAGCTTGGCCATACAGGTGAACAGGCACGATGGCCTTGGTCTTATCCGTGATGGCGGCCTCTATCTTGGCAGGATCGATGCAATAGGTCACCGGATCGCAATCCACAAACACTGGTGTGGCACCTGTCCAGCCAATACCCTCAGCCGTGGCAATAAATGTATTCGCCGCAGTGATCAGTTCATCACCGGGACCAAACCCCATGCACTTCATGGCCATGAACAAGGCATCGGTTCCGTTGCCTACACCAACGCAATGCCTGGTACCGATAAACTCGGCAAAATCCTTTTCAAAGGAGCGCGAGTTGATAAAAGCGGTGTTGCCGATCACTTCGGCGATGGCCGCGTCCACTTCCGGCTTGATGGTCTGGTACTGGGCTTTCAGGTCGACGAAATTGACTCTCATGGACGAGCTCCTTGGTCTACAGCTTGATCAGGTTTTCAGACTCGTGCCCTTTCAGGGCGTTGCGCGTATCGACAATCAGCAATCCGGCAGCCAACAGTAATTCATGATCCACCAGGGGATGAGTGGTGACGATCACGGCGGCATCAAAGCCGGACAAGGTATCCCTGGACCAATCAGTGACTTTATCACCACGAATGCCACCGGGTAGGGCAGGCACATGCTCATCGTACCAGGACATCTGCGCACCCAGGTCCCCCAGCATTTCCAGAATATCCAGGGCGGGAGATTCGCGCACATCGTCGATGGCAGCCTTGTAGGCCACGCCGACAATCAGAATCTTGCTGCCCTTGACGGACTTGGCTTTATCGTTCAAGCCCAGCGAAACCAGATTGACCACATGCTTGGGCATCGACTGGTTCACCTGACCCGCCAACTCGATGAAACGGGCTTCGCTGCCGGCCTGCTTGGCCTTCCAGGACAGATAGAACGGATCGATGGGGATGCAATGCCCACCCAGACCGGGGCCGGGGTAGAACGGCATGAAACCGAAGGGCTTGGTGGCGGCTCCATCGATGACTTCCCACACGTCAATGTCCATGGCTTTGCACATCAGGGCGATCTCATTGACCAGGCCGATGTTTACGCTGCGGAAGGTATTCTCCAGCAACTTTACCGTCTCCGCAACACGAACCGACGATACCGGAACAACTGTCTCCATAATCTGACTGTAGAGATTTTTGGCCACTTCGGTGCAAGCGGGCGTTACGCCACCAACGACCTTGGGAATGTTTTTGGTATTGTAGGTGGGGTTACCCGGATCAACACGTTCGGGAGAGAAAGCGAGGAAAAAATCTTTGCCCACTACGGCTCCGTTTTCGGACAGCAAGGGCAGGATGACCTCTTCAGTGGTACCCGGATAGGTGGTGCTCTCCAGAATCACCAGCATGCCGTCGTGCAGACAGGGCGCGATCGCGCCCACAGCCGACTGAATGTAGGTGATATCTGGATCCTTGGTCTTGCCCAAAGGCGTGGGTACGCAAATGTTCACGCTGTCCACTTCGGCGATGCGGGTCATGTCGGTGGTGGCTTCCAGGAGGCCTTTGTCCACCACGTCCTTCAACTCGGCGGCGTCCACATCAATGATGTAGCTCTCACCGCGGTTGAGAGACGCGACCTTTTTCTCGTCCAGGTCGAAACCCACCACATGGAAACCGGCCTGGGCGTAGGACACGGCCAGGGGAAGGCCCACATATCCCAATCCGATCACACCAAGACGTGCTTTCCGATCAGCTAACCGTTGGATGGCGTATTCCATTTCTAATCCTCTCCTGAGTTCTGCCAGAACTGTTTAAATCTGATGGTCGGATATGGCCAATGCAACAAAAATCCAACATGGTTCTCGGTCAAACTCTAAATCGACCACTTTGAGAAAAAATTTAACGGAAGTTGGCAGCCGTCCCGGATGTGCTAAGTTAATGGAAACCAATGGGACTTGTGGGTGTTGATGAATTACCCCAGTTCCCCTGCGTGGTCATCCGACAAAGGTCCAGGAGATATGCATCCTAAAGCTCTGCCATCAACCCGAACAATAACCAAAATCCTGATTTCCACAACCACCATCATCCTATTGGGTTGCATGGGTTTATCAACGGTATGGGCAAGTCCCCTGACCGCAGTCGGCAAAGACACCAAACCCGCGGACCCTTTCTTCGTCGCACCGCGTATCCCATTTGATTGCAATGCACTGGACACTCTGCAGCTTTCTCCCGGCCTGATCGACACTCTGCGCAATGATACCACCGGTGGTCCCACCGATTTGCCAGGCTACAATTGTGCTCCATGGGCCGAAGAGGGACCTGAGCACATTTACCGCCTCGATGTCTTGTCCGAACTGGAATTTTGGGCCGGCTTGCGAGGGATTGGCGATGAGGATTTGGACATATTCCTACTTAACAATTGCGATACCGACAGTTGCCTTGTGGGAGCCAACACCGAGTTCATCATCCAGTTGCAACCCGGCACCTATTATTTGATTGTCGATGGCGCCGGCACTGGTAATCCTGCCGCCGGGCCCTATGAGGTGGCCATGGAAACCCGCTATCCGGGCCTGCCACCCGAAACCTGCGACGTCAGTGTCTCAACCCCGTTGTCCTATGGAGGGGGCCTGGTAATCCTGGAGGGCAACCTCTTCTACAGCGCCAATCTTGTGCAAACCTACGATTGCAGCACCATCATCGAACGGGGCGGTGAAGCCTGGTATGCCATCACCGTGGAGCAATACCATAACTTCACGGCCACAACCACCTTCTTGAATCCTACCCTTGATGCCGCCATTTGGCTTTTCGATGATTGCAGCCCCAGCGCCCTTTGCCTCGCTTTTGCCGATGAGGTCACCGCCGGTCAACCCGAAAGCCTGGACTGGGTCAACCATACCGACCAAGCTGTTACTGTTTATCTGGCCCTGGACAGCTATCGCCCGGCTTTCAATGAGGATGCTGGCCTTTTTACCCTGGAAATCGGCGGCCTGCAAAATGTGCCCACTGAAAAAAGCAATTGGGGGTCGGTGCGGGCCCGGTACCGCAGTCCTGGCCCATAGAATTTTGGCCGGTTGGCATTTTAGAAGGTTTGAAACGGTTTGTGGGTTGCCGCCTGCATGATGTGCCGACTCAACCCCCTTGTCTCAAGCCACCGTTCAGGTCATCATGGGGAATCACCCGGAACTTCCCATCCTCCTGCTCTATTTTGAAGCCTCTCAATCACTTTTGGCATCCCTCATGCAACTACAGGCTTATGTTGAGCAGCCGTCCCCCGGGCCCATTTGCCCAATGGAGTCCACCTGGTAACTTTGTTCTCCAGTTGCCACCCGGGGGGCGGCGACAAATACCAAAACAAAAAACACCGCCCACAAAAACGCAGACTTCAAAAACAAAGTTGAATTTATTCGTCCCTCCCGATAATATTCCGCTTACACCGGCAAAAGTCGGCCCGGATTCCGCCTCCATTGCGATATCCCACACATTTCAGTCTCCTCCGGAAGGTGCCCACAAGCATGGCCGCTCCTCAGAAGAAGCGCACCACCAAGAACGCCCAGTCCATGGCCAAGGGTCAGCGGGACATCTCCATCAGTGAGTTTTTTACCAAAAACCGCCACCTGCTGGGATTTGATTCCCCGGCCAAGGCCCTGCTGACGACCATCAAGGAAGCCGTCGACAACAGCCTCGATGCTTGTGAAGAAGCCGGCATTCAGCCTCGTTTATTTGTGGAAATCAGGTCCGACAAGCCCGTCAACCTGGGCCTTGAACTCAGCAGCCAGGAAACCAAACCCAAGAACGGCAACGGTAAAAATGGCGGAAAATCCGGCAACAAAGAGGATCGTTTCAAGCTCATCATCGAAGACAACGGCCCCGGCATCGTCAAGGAACAGATACCCAAAATATTTGGCAAGCTCTTGTACGGATCGAAATTTCACAGCTTGAAGCAAAGCCGCGGCCAACAGGGAATTGGTATTTCGGCCGCCGGCATGTACGGACAACTGACCACCGGCCAGCCTGTGGTGATTTACAGCCGCACCGGTGTTGATGAGCCCGCCCATCGCTTCAAGGTCAAACTGGACATGAAAAAGAACCAGCCCACCATCCTGGAGGGTGATGAGACCATCTGGGACAAGGAGCACGGCACGCGCATCGAGATCACCCTGACCGGCAGTTACAAACGCGGCCAGCACTCGGTGGACAACTATCTTGAGCAAACATCCATCGCCAACCCGCATGTGCACCTGACTTACAAAAATCCCAAGGGTGAGATCGCCCTCTATCCCAACAGCACAGATTCGCTGCCCGTGGAACCGCGGGAAATCAAGCCTCATCCCTACGGTGTCGAGCTGGGCATTCTGGCTCGCATGCTGGTCGATACCAAGAGTCGCAATATCACTGCCTTCATGAAGGACGAGTTCTGCCGGGTCGGAGCAAAAACCTGCGAAAACATTCTGACGGAAGCCAATATCCCGCCACGGCGAAACCCCCGGAAGCTGGGCCAGGTTGACATCCAAAGACTGCTCGACGCCATCGAAGTGACCAAGATTGCCGCCCCGCCAACCGACTGTCTGTCGCCCATTGGCGAGGAATTGGTGATGGCCGGGCTCAAAAGCGGAGTGGAGGCTGATTTCTACACCTCCGTCACCCGGCCGGCGGCTGTTTACCGGGGCAATCCTTTCCAGATCGAAGTGGGCATCGCTTACGGTGGCAATTTGCCTGGGGACGAGCTGGCCAAAGTGATTCGATATGCCAACCGGGTGCCCTTGCTGTATCAGGCTTCGGCCTGTGGCATTCACAAGGCGGTGCTGGGAGCCAGCTGGCGCAATTACGGAGTGCAGCAGAGCAGAGGCGCCCTGCCCACCGCCCCCATGGTCATCCTCATTCATATGGCTTCGGTTTGGGTGCCTTTCACTTCCGAGAGCAAGGAAGCGGTGGCCCATTATCCGGAGATCATCAAGGAGATGACTCTGGCGTTGCAGGAGGCCGGCCGGCAGCTCAAGCGTCACATCAATCGCCGGGCCCGTGAAAAGGACGCGCTGAAGAAGCAAAGTTACATTCAGAAATACATCCCGTACATTGGCGAGGCCCTGCAGGAGATTTTGGGTATCGACGATGTTGAGCGCGACGAAGTGATCGCCACCTTGACCGACACTCTCGAACGCAGCCGCAAGCTCTAGGAGGCGCGCAACTTGGCACCCAGAAAAAAGAAACCCTCAAAACCAGCTCAGCCCGAGCTGGGCTTTGATGATTCGGCGCCGCGAAAATCGAAGGAGAAAGCGGCGGAACGGACGTCTTTCAGCCCGGTGGCACGGCGCATCCGCACCGAGTCGAATATCATCCGACAGAAGATTTTGTTGGGTGACAAACCCGCCATGAAGTTTCCCGTGCGCTCCCTGGCCAACGTCAATTACGACTCCAAGACCGGGCATTTTGTATTGAAGGGCAAGAAGAAGGAACGCACCCTCACGGTGAACACCGTCAAGACTTTCGCCCAAACGCTGAAGATGATGTCCCTCTCCAAGGAGCTCATCGAGACCGACGACATCGCCACCAAACGTGAGGCTTATTACGTGAGCAAGAACTGGGGCGAGGCGCGATTCAAGGAGCAACCCGAATCCGACACCGTGATGGAGGATGTGGAAGCCTTCTTCAGTGTCAATCGCGAACAGCTTGGTTTTGTGCCCGAGGAAAAAGGTGGAGACGTGGCCGGTCGGTTGATGATCATCGACCATGATCGCGATACCAACGAAGAATTGCACATCGATTGCACACGCTTTGGCAGCGGTTCCTACAGCATTCCCATTTCGGTGGAGGATCTGAAATTCGAGACCGATGCGCAGTTCATTCTGTGCATCGAAACCGCCGGTATGTTCCAGCGTCTGGTCAAACACAACTACTGGAAGAGCGCCAACTGCATCCTGATCAGCATGGGTGGTGTGCCGACCCGGGCCTGCCGTCGTTTTGTGCGTCGGTTGGCCGACAGTCATGGTTTACCGGTATACGTCTTTGTTGATGGTGATCCTTACGGATACAGCAACATCTATCGGACCTTGAAGGTGGGCAGTGGTAACGCGGCGCACCTGAACGAGTATTTTTGTGTGCCCCAGGCGCATATGTTGGGCATCACTCCGCAGGATATCATCGATTATCAGCTTCCCACCCACCCTTTGAAGGAAGTGGATATCAAACGGGCCAAGGATGCTTTGAAAAACGATCCCTTTGTGCTGCATTTTCGAAGTTGGCAAATCGCTTTGGAGCAGATGATCAAGATGGGGGTTCGTGCCGAGCAGCAGGCGCTGGCCAAGCATGGTTTGAATTATGTGATCGAGGAATATTTGCCGCAGAAGCTGGCGAATGTGGGGCGGTTCTTGCCCTAGGCGGGGAGGGCTGTGTGTTGTATGTGCTTCACTCCAAATCGTTGCCCCCGCAACTATTTTGTTCAGCCCTTTTGCCCATTAGGATCCCAAAAATAGTTGCGGGGGCAACGATATTCGGAGACCACATGAACCAATCAAACCTTCTGCCCTTAATCCGCAATCTGGGCCAACGAACCCAGGAATTCCTTGGCCATGAGTTCGAGTTCCTTGGACTGGGCCCAGGCCAAATAAAAACCCTGACTCAAATCATGGCATTTCCAGGCACCCACCAGGGCGAATTAGCAAGACAGCTTAAAATGGATAAGTCCACCATATCCCGAGCCATCAGGGTGCTTGTCGGAGCCGGTTTTGTGGAAAAGCGGGCCAATCGCCACGATCAGAAAACCCAATCCCTTTGGGCGACCAAGTTGGCCACTGCCTTTGCCCAACAAATGAACAGTATCGTTGAGGATGCTGAGTCAGTTATAGTCACCAGTCTCACCGAAGAAGAAACTGCACAATTCCAAAAACACCTGAAACAGGCAAGCGACAACCTCGAAAGACACTTAATCAAAAGACGTGCCTTGCTGGCGACAGAAGCTCATCCATCAATCGAAAGGATCTGACGTGCGCGTCATTCTCGTAGTCGAACGCAAACACCTTTTTCCCAGGCTCAGCCCCCAGGGATTCCTCGCCCCCGATGCCGTGAACATGGACAGCATCAACGACCACCTGTTCTTCGCCGAACGCGATTACATGGAGGTCAACTCGCACTACAAGCAGATCATCCCCTACCTCATGCTGCAACGCGGCTGGGGCGACGACGCGCGCGTTCTCTGTTACCAGCGCAAGGTAAAACACACTGAAGCCCGTCTGGGTGGATTGTGGTCGGTGGGATTCGGCGGACATGTGGAACCCATCGACAGACAGGAGAATACGGATTTGGTGATGACCACGGCATTGCGGGAACTGGAAGAAGAGACCGGCTTATTTCCCGGCCCTGACGCCTTGAAAATGAAGGGATTCATCAACAGCGACAGTGAAGATGTCTCCAGTGTTCACTTCGGGATAGTTTTCCAGGTGCAGTTGGATGCCCTGCCCGGTAGTGATGAAGAAATCATGGAGTTGGTCAGCAGCCAGGCCGAGCCACATCAGGCCAAGTGGATTCCGGTGGAGAAATTGAGCGGGATGATGGGGCCTGAGGCTGGGCCTGATGGGGGGAGTTTTGAGGATTGGTCGCGGATTGCAGTGGGTGGGATGGTTTCGAAGTAGCCTCAAAGACCCAACTTCTTTATCCTACGATAAAGTGTAGTGCGAGACATCCCCAGCCGGGCTGCGGCATCAATCCGGTTCCCGTTGCATTGTTCCAGAACCA
>JAJRZA010000077.1 GCA_024275485.1 Candidatus Krumholzibacteriota bacterium
GGCGATGAGAGTCTTGGCCAGGTTTGCGGGATCATTGACTTCCCATCCGTTCTGAGGCGCGAGGCGTACCCGTGCACCGTTGGCGCCACCACGCTTGTCGCTATCGCGGAACGTCGAGGCGGAGGCCCAGGCGGCCTTGACCAGTTCGGCCACGGTCAGGTCGGCATCCAGGATCTCTCGCTTCAGCTTCGCGACGTCGCTTTCATCGATCAGCTCATGGTCAATGGCCGGCACGGGATCCTGCCAGATCTGGGCCGGCGCGACCTCGGGGCCGAGCAACCGCACGGCTGGTCCCATATCGCGGTGGGTCAGCTTGTACCAGGCGCGGGCGAAGGCATCGTTGAATGCGTCCGCGTCATTGGCGAACCGCTCGGAAATCGCCCTGTAGGCCGGATCCCGGACGAGTGCAATGTCGGTGGTGAGCATCATGATCTTGTGCTTCACGCCTTCGGTGTGCGCGTCGGGGACGATCTCGGGAGCATGCTTCGGCGTCCACTGGTGGGCTCCGGCGGGGCTCTTGGTCAACTCCCACTCGTAGGCCAAGAGGCCGTTGAGGAATTCATTCGACCAGAGGGTCGGAGTGGGCGTCCACGCGCCCTCGAGGCCGCTGGTGATCGCGTCGGCACCCATACCGCTCTTGTAGCTGCTCTTCCAGCCAAAGCCTTGTTCCTCGACCGGAGCCGCCTCCGGCTCGGGACCGACATGGCTCGTCGGACCGGCACCGTGGTTCTTGCCAAGAGTGTGACCGCCCGCGATCAGCGCAACAGTTTCCTCATCGTTCATGGCCATGCGGGCGAAAGTGGTGCGGATGTCCTTGGCTGCGGCCAGGGGGTCGGGGTCGCCGTTGGGGCCCTCGGGATTCACGTAGATCAGGCCCATCTGCACGGCGGCCAGAGGATTGGCGAGCTCGCGGTCGCCGGAGTAGCGGGCATCGGCCAGCCACTCGCCCTCGGAACCCCAGTAGATGTCTCGCTGCGGCTCCCAAACATCTGCGCGGCCGCCACCGAATCCGAAGGTCTTCAAGCCCGACGACTCCAGCGCGACATTGCCAGCCAGGACCATCAGGTCAGCCCAGGAAATACTCTGGCCGTACTTCTTTTTTACAGGCCATAGCAGACGGCGGGCCTTGTCCAGGTTGGCGTTGTCAGGCCAGGAGTTCAGGGGCGCAAAGCGCTGCGCTCCGTCTGACGACCCGCCGCGGCCGTCGGTCGTGCGGTAGGTGCCGGCGCTGTGCCACGCCATGCGGATGAAGAGTCCAGCATAGGTGCCCCAGTCGGCCGGCCACCAGTCCTGCGAGGTGGTCATAAGTTCCTGGATATCTCTCTTCACGGCGGGGAGATCGAGACTTGAGAATGCCGTCGCATAGTCGAACGACCCACCCAGGGGATCGCTCAGCTCCGAGTTCTGGCGGAGGATGTCCAGATTGAGCTGGTTCGGCCACCAGTCCTTGTTGGACATGGCCTGGCCGGTCATCAGCCCGTGGGTTGCATCCATTGGGTGTTCCTTGCCTTGATCATTCTCGGCAGCGGAGGGTAGTGCGGTCGCCAACAGCATGAGGCTGACCAGGGAGAAATTGACGATTTGCTTGATCATGATCTTCTTGCTCCTTTTTGGATCTTGCCTATAAATAGACAAAGTCTAAAGATGGGGTAAAATAAGGAACTCGTCTACTTATGATCCGTCTCTACTTCGGTAACCGCAATCCGCGCATCACGACCTGGAACTCGCGTACCTCGAATCCTGGAAGCTCTGGAGCCTCAGGCATCAGGATCGCGTCCCAGGGGATGTCATGGATCTGTCCGGAAACCTCGTCGATGAAATGGTGATGGCCTTCGGTGTTCGGGTCGTAGACAACATGGCCCTCGGTGAGGACGATCCTACGCAACAGTCCTTTCTTCACGAACAGGTTGAGGGTGTTGTAGACGGTCGCCCGCGAGATGTGTGTAAAGCGCCGCCTGACTTGGGCCCAAACCTCGTCGGCCGAGGGGTGTGTGTCGGTGTGCAGGACAAACTGCGCCACCGCCACCCGTTGGGCTGAAGGCTTGATCCCGTGTTTTTGAAGAATAGGTGTCTCGTCTTTTCGCATATCGTATAGACTAAGTATAAACCTGGACGATGTCAAGGTTAAGTCGGACTCGGTATCGCTGTGCATGGTCAAGACTCCATCTTCTCCAGCCTGAGATCTCGTCAGTCCCTGGTTCTGGAGAACATTGCGCTCCGCCATCAACTGGAAGTGCTGCGCCGGAACAACAAGACACCTCGCCTCAAATCACGAGTCGAGAACTCATCTGGGTTTGGGAAAGGACTGTCCGCCCAGTTGTCTTCTGACGTCCCATACCTGCAGTATTTCCAGTGAGCAGGCGTTGACACAGCGCCCACACCCAACGCACTCGGTGGCTTTAACGCGGCCTTCTGCTTTTACTAGCGAAGAAACAGGAATTCCCATGTCGCATTCTCGATCGCACCGGCCGCAACTGGTGCACCGGTCTCGATCGGCCTTGATGCTGTAAAAGCCAATCTTGTTGAGCAGACCAAAGATATGTCCGTAGGGGCAAAGCCAGCGGCACCAGTTCCGGTTTCCGGTCACGGGAATCAGAAATAGCGAAACGAAGTACAGAACGCTGACGGTGCCGAAGAAACGATCGACTACTATTCGGGTTGCCGCAGATGGAGTCAGCACAAGAACAAATAGAGCGAAATAGAACGAGCCAAGGATCCACTTCAAGTGGCGCAGCCTCCAGGCAGACCTTGTTCTAATGGTCTGCGTCCGAAAGGCATTGCCCACCGTGTCACGAATTCCCACGCACGGGCAGGCCCAGCTACACACAACTCTGCGTCCAAAAAGAAGGACAAGGCCGAGCGCGAGAAAGAATGTCAGGGTCATCGGTAGGTGAAGACTCCGACCAAGCGTAGCGTGGTTCTTGAAATATCCCAGAGACGGTTCGGGGGTTGGCAGCACGGTCGGCAACAAAAACCAGAAGGTGATTACAACCGTGGTCAATACGGCGATCCGGCGCCGAGTATAGGCGTTCTTCTCGGCACAGCATCGATAGACGCCAAAAATACCTATGACTATGAACTCCGAATAGTGACTGAACCACGGCGATTGCACCCAGTGAAAATACCGTTCGTTGCCCCAGCCCAGGGCGGCGTACAACAAGGCCAGGTAGCTCAATCCCTTGATCAAGGTTCCGCGCCTGTCCTGCAGTCTACTCACGTGAGTACCACCATCATGTCTCACTTGGTTTTGTACTTCTTGCCACATATTACAGATTCTACGATCCGTACCACATAATGCTGACGGCAAGGACCTGGTTGCCTGAATTTGCTCCGCTGAAGGTGCCAAAATCATTCAAATCGAGCCGGGTATAATCGTAGCTGATTCCCAATCCGTAGTGGTCCGACCACCGCACTTCAAATCCAGTTCCGAAAGTGACGGCAAAGCCGCTGGCCTTGAATTTAATGTTGGTGTCGGGGGTTGCCGTGTTGCTAAAGTAGTCAAGGGAACCCACTCCACCACCGCCCTTTAGCCAGAATCCGCGGCCGCCTGGGTAGTAGTACAATTCGGCAAGAAAATTAAGGTTGGTCGCTGACGCTGGAATAATATCCTGGCGCACACTCCGGGTCCAACCGGACATCCCGATGAAACCAACCAGGGCATCATTCCACGCCCAGCCAAATTTCAGGGCTCCATTGATGGCGGACATGTGATTCGTCTCTTCCGCGGCGGTATTCATATCCGACACGTGAATCGCGTTCCAGCCGTGGCCGACGACAAGTCCGAGAACTACCCCGTCACGGTCGTTTCCGGCCAACTCCACAGCTTGGGTCACAGAGACTGTCGCAAGCACAGAAAGTACCACTAAGCCGGTTTTCCAGGAATGTCGTAGCATGATCGACCTCTTTCTCGGTTTACCTGGTTGGTCTATCTGAGCAAACTCCGTAGCCAAAGCCCCAACCCGCCACCTGCCGCTCGGCCGGAAGCGGAAGTAATCTTTGGCGGAGAGCTCTTCTTCTTGTATTCGAGATGTGACGCAGCGCCATTTTCAGCACAGCGATGCATCGCAAGTGACCGAATTTGAATTTCAACCACGACACCGTTCGTGAACCGAATGCAAGTGTGAATACTCCTGTATCCATTTGGCTTTGGATCTGCATTGTAGTCTTTAAATCGACCGACCAACGGAAAAAATGTCTCGTGAACCAGTCCCAGTGCCCGGTAGCAGTCTGACTCACTCGGCACCACAATGCGAATCGCAAACAAATCATGGACCTGTTCAAAATCCAGCCCCTTGGCCTTCATTTTGCGGAAGATCCCCGCAATGTGTTTGGTTCGGGCCTGGATATCCACAACGGGGACCATGTTCTCTTCCATCAACTGCTCCAACTGGACTTGGCAACGACTAAGATCTGAGCTCAGTTTCAATGAATAATCAGTGAGCCGATTCTCCAATTCTTGAAATGCGGTCGGTTGCAGAACTCGAAGACTGGCGTTCTCCAATCGTGACTTTAGTGCCAGATCGCCGAGGGCTTCCGCCACAACGGCGTGTTGAGCCAACGTCTTTCGTGCCAATGAAAGATCCTCGACAGAAGGAGTGGTTAAGCCCTCCAATCGGGCACAGATCTCGGCAAGTTCGTGGGCGGTTAGCACCTGCCCCCGGCCGGGAGAGGGCACCAGCAATATTTCGGGTTTCTCGAGCCCCTCTCTGGTAGCCGTTTCCGGCCGCTCATCAGCGACCATTGCTGCATTGGCTCGCACTTGGGCATCAAGGAGCTGCCGAACGGTCTTTTCGAGTTCGCAACCCATATTGCGGAAGCGCCATATCACCCACCGCACTTCCCATGCACCGCCCGTGGCAGCCACTTCTCCCCAGTACCCCATTTCTGTCTTTCGGATGCCTTCAAGTAACCGGTCCAAAGGAGCCGTAACCAACATCCGGATGGCGAAACTAAGAGCCAGGAGAATCGATACAAGTGTCGCAACAAAATGCAGGACACCCCGGTACCACCGGTTCCGCACGTGAGCACTAAAGCTAGACAAGATCACTGAGCGTGAAGTAGTGCGGGGAGCCGCCATTACCCGCGTAGGCCTCTTGGAAACGAGTTAAGTTCTCGGTCATCACGTCAACGCTCGGCGCATTCTCGATGAAAGCGGCTAAAGGCATCAACGACGTTCGCAAATTTTCCACAATTTGCTGGTGTTCATATTTTGTATTTCCAGTCTCCTGATAGATTGTGATGAAACCCATCACTACTGCGACGATCATCGACGTGTACAAGGATAGGAGCCAGCCCAATGGCATCCCACGTCGCGGGACATCTTCAGTAATCAGTCCGCTGGATTGCATGGAAGACAAGTCAATTTCTCCCTGATCTGATTAACCAATTTGTCGAATTGCCGGGCGAAAGTCTTAATTTCCGTCAGGCCCGGGTGTCCGATAATCCTGCCAATGACATTGCCATCGGTGTCGACCAGCGGACCACCGCTTTGTCCTGGATTAACTGCAGGATCGAATTGAATGAGTTCACATTCGACATTTTTGCTTGAGAACTCACTCATCCTGGGTGACGAAGCTAACTTGGATCGCTTCTTCAATAACGTGATAGTCCGTAACGATATGGGTTCTCAACGGCATCTGCCGCAAGCGCGCCGGTGCCATTGAGTACAAGCAGGGCAACCACGCCGATGTGAAAAATTCGCACTTGAGCCACCAGCTTCCTTGATGTTGCATATTGAATACGGACGGACTCCATCATGTTGGCCAGTTTCGAGAATCCCTGCAGACAGTATTCAGCAATTATTGTTCCCGAAGCACAAGTTGTTTGTTTACAAGGCCCTGTAGCTCAAGTCGCAGGTCATTGAGTCATTTCTTCAACAATAGTCCTCAGTCAATGAAGAATATCAGACACGGGCCGAGGCGATACACTGATGGTAGTGTCACTCGATAGGCGAAAGACCATCCACTTCAAAGTCACGACCAACCCGAACTCCGACTGGACGAGTTTGCAGTTGCTCCAAGCGTTTCCCTTTGACTCGTGTCCCTACCATTTATTCCATCCGTCAGAAACAGGTTTCTGAAATAGTCCGATAATACTGAATGAGGACTGAAAATTCTGGGTTGGGAAACGGAGGTGCCAAGCTAGTGACAGTTTTTTCAGGCGATTTGCCAAGATTTACAGATCCTGGGCAGACCGAGCCATTTTCAGCAATTTCGGTGTTTGTCTGGATTTGACCGACGAAAGCAGGAAATTCAGGAAGAGTTTTACCAAAATGGTTGGTATCGTCATTGTGGGCTAAATCGTTATAATTCAAAGCGGACGGGATAAATGGTCTGGTCACTGGTCCAATTGCAGCAATAAGCACTACTGCATCAAATAAGCACTACCGCAAAAACAACAAGGCCCCGCCGGCTACAGCAACCACAATTCCCAGCAGGCTCAGCGGCGTGGGGCGATCCCTGTAAATCAACCATGCCGGAGCCACCACGAATATCGGCACCATGCCCAGCAAAACCTGGGCAATACCGGCTTCGGTGTTTTTGATGGCCACAACGGAAATCCAGACTGAAATGAATGGCCCCAGGAGAATAGCCCCCACCAAGGCGGTAGAGCCAATCCGGTCGCGCAGTTTGCGGCTTAATTCCGGAATATTCTGACGAGGCAGCACCACGACCCAGTAGGCAATGGAAGCCCAGCAAAGACGAATCAGCGTGGCGCCCAGGGGATTCACATCGGCAACACCAGTCATGCCCATCTTGGCAAAAACACTACCCAGGCCCTGTCCCATGGAAGCGATCAAAGCCAACAACAAACCCGTGCGTAAAACTTTTTGGGACAACGATCCGAACTGCCCGGAGCCATTACCCCGGCCCATGGATGCAATCATCACACCAATGATCACGACCACAATGCCAACCAGGGCCCATGGTCCGAGGTGTTCCCCCAGGGTACTCCAGGCAATGATTACGGTGAAAACAGGGGCCAGGGCCATCATGGTCATGGACCGCCGGGGCCCGATGATTATGAAGGCACGGAACAGGGCCGAATCCCCAATGGCCAGTCCGACGATGCCGCTCATGCCGAGCCAGAACTGGTCCATGAGAGCCAGGTTCTGGGGCCAAAGGTGGCCGGTCAGGGCCAGATGGGTCAGGGCCAGGCACAAGGCTGCGCCGGGCAATCGCAGCAGATTGACCAGGGTAACGCCCAGTCGCTGGCCGGCGAGGGTGAACAGCACGCTGGTCCAGGAGAAGATGATGGCCGCAATGATGGCCATGGTCTCGCCGTAATGAAGGAAGGGCGTTTGCAAGGGTAGCCTGATTCTGGTTTGGGGATTGGCAGGATCAGGGTAAGATAGGGTCTAAGTGGTCCCTTGCAAAATAAGGGTGCCATGGTCGTACTTCAAATTGAACCGGAACTGGAAAGAGCCCATGTCACTGACCATCACCACGCCCGACGACTGGCATCTGCATCTGCGAGATGATTCCGCCCTGGCCTGCACGGTTCCCCACACGGCAAGGCAATTCGGCCGCGCCATAATCATGCCCAATCTCGATACGCCGGTGATCAGTACGGTGCAGGCGCTGGCGTATCGGGAGAGAATTCTGTCTGCGTTGCCGGATGGGTCCTCGTTTGATCCACTGATGACCCTTTACCTTACCGACAATACCACGGCCGAAGAAATCAATCGAGCCAAGGCCAGTGGTCGGATTCATGCCTGCAAACTTTACCCTGCGGGTGCCACCACCAATTCCGGCTTCGGGGTGACGGATTTGGCGGTCCTTGATCCTGTTTTGCAGGCCATGACGGCTGTGGGAATGCCTCTGCTGGTTCATGGTGAAGTTACCGATTCGGATGTGGATATTTTCGATCGGGAAGCGGTTTTCATCCAACGACATCTTTTGCCCTTGCTTCTTCGCCACCCGGATTTGAAAGTTGTTTTGGAACATTTGACCACCGCCGACGGTGTGGATTTCGTGGAGCAGGCGGCTGGCAATGTTGCCGCCACAATCACTGCTCATCATCTGTTGTACAACCGCAATGACATCTTCACCGGCGGCATCAATCCGCACATGTATTGTTTGCCGATCCTCAAGCGGGAGACTCACCGGAAGCGTTTGTTGGACGCGGCCACCAGTGGAAATAGGAAATTCTTTTTGGGTACGGACAGCGCTCCTCATCCGGTTTCCAGCAAGGAGAAGGGCTGCGGTTGTGCCGGTATTTATACGGCCCATGCGGCTCTGGAGCTTTATGCCACGGCTTTTGAACAGGCGGGGGCGTTGGAAAAGCTGGAAGGATTCGCGTCGCATTTTGGGGCGGATTTTTATGGGCTGCCCCACAATGTCGGTACGGTGATTCTTGAGAAAATGGAATGGGAAGTTCCGGCTCGATATGATTTCGCCGCGGAACGGATCAAACCATTGGGGGCAGGGCAGAAACTTACCTGGCGATTGGTCGAAGGGGCCAATCAAAAGTAATGGAGCGGGTGACTTGGAAATATCATTCGTGCTGAGCTGGCCCCATGGCAGCAACTTAAGTGGTTTCGGTCAACGTGGTTTTGCATAGTTGGGGTTACCCGGCGATTTTTTGAATCGGCCTATAAAAAGCAATGTAGCCGACCCGCTGAGGAGTAATATCCAGCCAGAGACACCAAACCCGGCTGGTAGGAAACCAAATACCACGGCTACCACCGCAGTGATCAGCGCGTAGGGGATCTGGGTGCGCACATGATCGTGGGGTGTCACACCGCAGGATATTGATGAGACGATGGTCGTGTCGCTGAACGGGGAGCAATGGTCCCCGAATACGGCCCCACTGAATACTGCTGCCACGATGATGGTAAGAAATCCGTCGTCCCCACCCAAAGCCGCTGCCGCCGGAACAACCAGGGGAAAGAGGATGCCCATGGTTCCCCAGCTGGTCCCGGTGGAGAATGAAATAATCGCTCCGGTCAGGAATACCAAGGAGGGCAGCAGAGCCAGTTGACCACTGTCGGTGGCCAGTTGGCTGATCAGGGCTGCGGTGCCCAGTTTGCTGATCACACTGCCGAGAATCCAGGCGGCCAAGAGAATGAAGATGGGTGCCACCATGGTTTGCAAACCACGCAGGAACGCAATGGCGGCGGGTTTCCACTTTCCTGAAGGTTGTCCCGGGAACATGAACAACGCGATGGCGGTGGCGATCAGACTGGCGACCACCAGCACCGTGGGACCGGCGTTGGAGCCGAAGGCTGCTACGATTTTTTCCCTTCCGAGGGGGAAGATCGGCCGGGGACTGCCCAGGACCACGAATCCAAGGAAAAAGGCGGCCATGAGGGCTCCCAAGGGGAGCAGTGCAGACCTTACCGGGCCGTCTGGTTCCTTTGCGTTCAGCGACTCGATCTCCTTGCAGCTCCTATTGGCTTCGGTCACGAATTGGGCCATGGGCCCCGGATGAAAGCGTCCCCTGATAGCCACCAAGAGCATCACCAGGGTGAACCAGCAATAAAAATTGTAGGGTAATGAATGCAGAAAAACAGAATAGGGGTTGACGGCTCGACCTGCCAGGGTGAAAGCCTCGGAAATCATTGAAAGTTGAAAGGCGATCCAGGTGGAGATGAAGGCCAGGCAGGCCACGGCCGAGGAAGTGTAGTCCACGATGTAGGCCAATTTGGCCCGGGCGACGCCGTTCCTGTCGGCCAGGTCACGGCTCACCCTGCCGACCACCATGCTGTTGGCCAACCCGTCGAAAAAACACAACAATCCGAGACCGGCTGCGGCCGTTTCCAGTTTCCTGACGGAATCGTGACCCGGGTCGCCGCCGCCGCCGGTGACCTTTCGCATCATTCGTGTAAAACCGCCACCGGCTTCGAGCATCGAAGCAAATCCACCCAGGATGAGGGTGAAAAAAATGGCTCCAATTTTCCAGGGGCTCTGCAGGCTGGGGGCCAGGTGATCGACCATCAGGCTGCTTGTTGCCGCCACCGGGTTGCCTTCGGATATCAACAACGCACCGGCCAAGCCGCCGGCCAGCAAACCGGCCAGGGCGTTGCGGGTGGCCAAGATGATCATCACTGCCGCCAGCGGGGGCCACAGCAGTCGGATACTCCAGGCTGTGAATGCCAAACCCAGGGTGATGGCCGCAACCAGGAGCCAGATCAGCGACTTTCTAGTCATTGAATGGTCTTTCTTTCCATCTGGGCGACTTTGCGGCGGGCATAAAGAACGGAGACCAAAGCGGCTGACCAGTTGATGCAGAAAATTCCCCACCAGATTCCGTCCAACTCAAACCCCAACACCCGTGTGGCCATCCAGAAAAACCCGATGGGCATGGCCAACTGCCGGTACACACCGATCCAGAGGGCAAAGGCCGGCTTTTTCAATCCCTGCAAAACGGAGGTGTTCAGAAACAGAACCACGTAGGAAAACTCCAGGAAGGCGGCGATGCGCAGGTAGTGTGCGCCGATGGCAACGACGGCTATGTCGGGAGTAAAAAGCCCCATCAGGAACTCACCGCCAAAGAAGAGCAGCAGCCCGCCCAGTCCTGTGATCAGGGCTCCGTATCGCATGCTGACACGGACCAACTCGCGCACCCTGTCGTACCGCCTGGCACCACTGTTTTGCGAGGCCAGGCTGAGCGCCGCCACGTTCAATCCCAAGGCCGGCAACAGCACGATCTGTTCGATGCGGGTAGCGGCTCCGTAGGCGGCCACCACATCCTGTCCGAATTCACTTAAAAAATATGTGATCACGAAAATACCCACCGCCACGCTCATCATGTTCATGCCGGCGGGCAAACCCTGGGTGAAGATGTCCTGCAAAACACGCCGGTCGGGTGTCCAGCGGGCTCCTTCGCTGCGGTGAAGCAGGCCGGTGCGCCAGGCTCGTCGACCCAGGAAAATCACGCCCCCGCCTTGGGCAATCACCGTGGCCAGGGCGATGCCCTTGACGCCCATGTTCGGCAATCCCAGCCAGCCGTACATCAGGATTGGATCCAGGATGATGTTGGCGATGGACGCTGCGATCAGGTAGTCGCGGAAACTGCGGGTGTCGCCCTGGGAAGTCAGGATGCCGTTGAGCATGTAAAAGGCGAAAACGAAACCACAGCCGGCCAGGATGACGTGGATGTAGTCCAGGCAGAGTTGCAGGTAGGTGTTTTCAGCACCGAGAAGACGGTAGAGGTACGGAGAGGAAAAATATCCGAGAATGATGACCACCACCGTCACCATCAAACTCAAAACCAGGCCCTGGGCGGCGGTGAGGGCTGCTTCTTTGCGATTATTGCTGCCAAGGGCGTTGCCCACCAGAGCGGTTGTTCCGGTGGCAAACCCGTTGCCCAGGGCCACGAGAATGAAAAAGACTGGAAAGGTGAGTGAGAGGGCTGTCACTAGACGGTTCAAAGGGTGAACAAAGTGATCAAGGCGAACTCCCGAGTATAAGCAATGAAGTGATGAAGGGATCCTATCCTAGTGGAAATCTGGAAGATTCGCACCAACATTGAAGATTCACCCTGATGCAATATTGAAAATTGGCTTCAATTGAATATTTCATCTATCTTTAAGGCCGCATCTTACCTGATGATAAAGCCCTGGAAAAAGCCATTTTTTCCTTCACTACCCCAACCTCCGGACTCGCTGAAACCATGCCCCTGTTGTTCACCACCTTGCCCAATCTTTTTATTCCCCTGGCCTACATCGGGCCCGGGGCCGGATTTGCTTTGGGTGGCAGTTTCCTCTTCGCACTGGTGGGGATTTTGCTGGCAGTGGTGGCGGTGCTGGCCTGGCCTTTGCGGGGTCTGTTGCGGTCGATGCGGGGGCGGGGAAAACGACGCCCTGATGCTGCCAAACGTGTGGTCGTGCTGGGCCTGGACGGTTTTGATCCGGTCATTTGCAGGAAGATGATGGACGATGGGGATCTGCCTCATTTGTCAGCCATGCGAGAGGATGGCGGCTACCGTCCTTTGTTGACCACCTATCCCGCCATGTCGCCGGTGGGTTGGTCCACTTTTGCCACCGGGGTTGGTCCTTCGGGGCACAACATTTTCGATTTTTTGAGCCGTGACCTGGCGACACATTTGCCCGTTTTGTCATCGACGAAATTGCACCGTCGACCTTCGCGCTCCATCGGGCCCGTACCTCTGCCCGGCGGCGGGTCCCATTTTGAACTTCTTCGCCGCAGCAAACCTTTCTGGAAGACCTGCGCCGAAACCGGGCTGGCCAGCACCATTTTGCGGGTGCCCATCACCTTCCCGCCGGATAAGTTTGGCGGCAAACTGCTTTCGGCCATGTGCGTTCCGGATTTGCGTGGCACCCAGGGCACTTTTTCCCATTACACATCGGTTGAGGCGCACGGTGCCCAGCAGGGTGTTCGCACCACCGGCGGTGTCCGCCTGGAGCTGGATCAAACGGCGCCGAACATATATACCAGCATTTTGACGGGTCCGGATCTTCCGGATGGCTCCGGCAGCATGACGTTGCCGGTATGTGCAACGGTTGACCCGGTTGCCCGGCGCGCGGAGTTCACCATCGGCCCGGAAAAATTTTCTCTCGGCGCCAATCAGTATTCCGAGTGGATTCCCGTTGTGTTTGGGTCCGGCGGCGCCAAGGCCCACGGCATTTGCAAGGTGCGGGTGACATCGTTTGAACCGGGCTTTTCGTTTTATATCACGCCGGTGAACATAGATCCGCGCAATCCCGCCATGCCCATCAGCAACCCTCCACATCTGGCCATCGCCCTGTCTCGTCTTCAAGGTAGATTTGCCACCCTCGGCCTGGCCGAAGATACCTGGGCCCTGAATGAACGGGTCATCGACGAACAGGCTTTTCTGGACCAGGCCTGGGCCATTCACGCAGAGCGCCGGCAGCAGTTCTTCCACGCTCTGGATCGCCAGCCCGACGGTGTGGTCTCGTGTGTGTTTGACGCCACCGATCGCATCCAGCACATGTTCTTCCGTTACCTCGACCAGGACCATCCGGCCAACGTCGGCAAGGATACGGAAAAACATAAAAACGTAATTGGCGATCTATATCGCACCGCCGATGCCCTGGTGGGTGAGACGCGTGCCAAAATGCACCAGGATGATGTGCTGCTGGTCATCAGTGATCATGGTTTCAAGACTTTTAAGCGCGGGGTGAATCTGAACAGCTGGTTCCGGGAAAATGGCTACCTTTTTCTGAAAACCGACCCTGATCAGGGGCCGTTGCCGGCCATTGAAAAAGGTCTGCGCTACGAAGTGGCGGATGTCGATTGGCCGCGCACCAGGGCTTACACCAATGGGTTGGCCGGTTTCTACATCAACGTGAAGGGGCGAGAAAATGACGGCTGTGTGGACCCATCCGACGCTTCAGCCCTGAAAAAGGAACTGATTGATGCCTTGCGGGGTTTGCCGGATCCGGAGCGGACCGGCGAGGCCATCACCGAACTTTGGGATTGCAATGAAATCTACCGTGGTCCCTACAAGAGCAATGCTCCGGATGTCATCGTCGGTTACAAGCCCGGTTACCGGGCCGATTGGGATGCTGCCGTCGGTGCGGTGTCCGGCGAGGTGATCAGTGACAATACGCGCAGCTGGTCCGGCGACCACTGCATGGATCCACGGCAGGTGCCGGGTGTGCTGTTCAGCTCGAAGCCTTTTGCGGTGACCAGGCCCGCCCTTCTGGATATGGCGCCCACAGTGCTGGATTTGTTGGGCGTGGATGCTCCGCCGCACATGACCGGAAGCAGTATTTTCCGCAAGAGGGAAGGGACCGGCTGATGCACCGCAGGTTGATGTTGATGGTACTTGTTTTCATTATTGTTGCCCCCGCAACTATCTTGGTTGCCCCCGCAACGATACTGGCGGCGGACACCAAAGTCCTGGTTCTGGGTTTTGACGGCATGGATCCGCAATTGCTGGCTGAGTATCGCGGTCGGGGTTTGATGCCCAATTTCGACAAGTTCATGGCCGATGGTGGCCAGCTGACGCCTTTCGGCACTTCCATCCCTCCGCAATCGCCGGTGGCCTGGAGCAACTTCATCACCGGACGTGATCCGGGCGGGCACGGCATCTTCGACTTCATCCATCGTGACCCCGAAACCATGCTTCCCACCTCGTCCACCAGCGAAGCCAAGGGAGCCACCCGCTTCTGGCAATTTGGTTCCTGGAAAATCCCTCGTGAGTCGGCTGATATTCACAATTTGCGCCAGGGAACGGCTTTCTGGGAGATCCTGACCGAACACGGTGTCGATGCGACCATCTTCCGCGTCCCGGCCAACTTCCCCCCGGTGGAGTGCGAGGCCCGCAGCTTGTCGGGCATGGGCACTCCGGATATTACCGGCAACTATGGCATCAGCACCTTGATCACCGATGATCCGCCGTTGAACCGCGATCTGGGTGGTGGCCGTATTGTCTCGGTGTGGCTGGACGACGGGATTTTCACCGCCGATCTGATCGGCCCCCGCAACTCCTATCGTGAGGGTGATCCCGAAACAACCGTGCCCATCGAAGGCAAGGTGGATCGCCGCACCCACGCGGCATGGCTGAATGTCGGGGGCACCGAACTGGTTCTCAACCAGGGCGAGTGGAGCGACTGGGTGACAGTGCAGTTCGAGATGGTTCCCTACCTCCAGAAGGTGAGCGGAACCTGCCGACTCTTCCTCATGGAAACCGACCCGGTCTTGCGCCTTTACGCCACGCCGGTGCAGATCGACCCGAAAAACCCGGTCATGCCCATCAGCACCCCCGATTCCTACAGCAAGGAAGTCGTCGACCAAACCGGCTATTTCTACACCCAGGGTTTGCCCGACGATACCAGCGGCCTGGAAAACGGATTTCTCAGCGACCACGACTATGTCCAGCAAAGCGGCATGGTGTTGTCCGAACGCATTGAGCAATTGAGCGCCGAGCTGGATCGTTTTGCCGACCTTGAAGAAGGTTTCCTCTTTTTCTACTTCAACTCCCCGGATCAAATCTGTCACATGATCTGGCGCAACATGGACGTCAGCTCCCCTACTCACGCCGAGGCCGACAGCCGTCACGCCGATCGCCTTGCCGAGGTGTATGCCGAACTGGACAGCGCTTTTGGCCAGGTCCTGGAACAGGTGACCGACGACACCATTGTCATGGTCATGAGCGACCATGGTTTTGCACCCTGGAACAGGGCCTTCAACGTGAATACCTGGTTGCATCAGAATGGTTATCTGGGGTTGAAGGACGAATCGAATCCCACTTCAGTGGATATGCTTTTGGGGATCGATTGGTCCCGCACCAAAGCTTATGCCGTGGGTATCAACGGACTTTACATCAACCTGGCCGGACGAGAAAGAGACGGCATCGTCGATGCCGCCGACAAGGACGCCTTGTTGACGGAGTTGAAAACCAAACTGGAAGCGGTGGTTGACCCCCAGTCGGGCAAGCTGGCCATCAAGGTGGCCGACCGCGCCGATCAGGTGTACCACGGTCCGTTGAGCGACACCGGGCCGGACCTCATCATGGGTTACCATCGGGGATGGCGCGGCAGCAACGAATCAGCCCTGGGGAAAGTGACTGACACCGTCTTTTCGGATAATATGTTAAAATGGAGTGGTGATCATTGCATTGCGGCCGATGAAGTGCCCGGGATATTGATGGCCAACCGGTCCATCCAGCGGGATAATCCTGCATTGGTCGACATGGCCCCGACCATTCTGAAATTGTTTGGAATCACTCCACCAGTGGAAATGGTGGGCGGCGATTTGTTCGCGCTCCGAAAGAAAGGAGACCGCTGATGTTTGGCGGCAGCAAGATCAAAGTCGATAAGGATCTCTTGGAAAAGGTCAAAAAATTCTCGGTCATCGCTGGTTATGCCACTCCCGAAGAATTCGTGAAGCACGTGCTTGAACGCGAAATCAGCAAGTTCGAGGAAGCAGGCGACAGCGAAGAGGAAATCAAGAAGCGCATGCAGGGATTGGGCTACATTTCATGACTTCGGTGGTGCGGGCAATCACCGGCGCTGTGAGTTGGGTCTTCGACCTGCTGATGGCTCCGTTTGCTTCCCTGCCCGCATTGGGGATGATCTTCATCAGCGTCTTGACGGCGGCTTGGGCCCTGCTGTTGTTCAAGGCCGTTACGCCCCAGGATCGTTTGCAGGCCACTCGGGACAAACTTTTCGGACACATCTATGAAATGGGTTTGTACCAGGACCACCTGGGAATACTGGCCCGCATTCAAGGCGATCTGGCCAGGGCCAACCTGCGCTATCTTCGTTATACCCTGCCGGCATTGGTGGCCTTGACCATCCCCATGATTCTGACCTTGGGGCAGCTGGAAGGCCGCTACGGCCAGCGTCCGCTGCAGGTGGGTGAGGAGACCGTGCTCACCATAAGTGTAACAAACGATGAGTTGTCCAGTTTGCAGGATATCAAACTGGAAACCCCATCGGGAGTGGAAGTGGCCGCAGGGCCTGTTCGAAATGAACGTGCGGGGACTTTGTCCTGGCGTTTGCGAGCGACCTTAGAGGGGGCTCACGAGTTGCGTTTTCTGCGTGGCGGAAATTTGATTGGTTCCAACGATTTGGTGGTGGGCCAGGGCTTGCCGGGGCTGCACGACCGCAGTGAAAACACGGTCCTGGGCATCCTTCTGTATCCAGGTGCGCCGGATTTGTCGGCCAGCACCGGCCTGGCGCACTTGAACATTCAATGGCCGGAACGTGAAACCCGGTACCTGGGACTGGAAATGAATTGGCTGGTGGCTTTCATGGTTTTTTCCATGATGGCCGGTTTACTTCTGAAGGATCTACTGAAAGTCTCTCTTTAGATTGGGAATGTGATGAATACGCGAAAAACGCGAGGTTTGTGGGCGATGTTGGTTTTGGCCATGGTTCTTTTGTCAGGGTGTACGGGGAGGGACAATTCCAAGACTGCTAATAAGGAAGCTAACAAACTGCTCGTCATCGGCATCGATTCGGCTGATTGGCGGTTGCTGAAACCCATGGTGGATGCTGGCCGTTTACCCCATCTGGCCAATTTCATGACCCAGTCGACCCATGGCCGGATGAAAACATTCTACCCCCTGGAAAAATCACCCCTGCTTTGGGCCAGCATCTGCACCGGCGTTTTGCCCGAAGTTCACGGGATCAACAATTTCGTCAAGGGCTCCAGCCAGAAACCGGTGACCGGCAGTGCCTGGTTCGCGCCTGCGTTGTGGGATATCCTGGGCGCCGCCAACCGGTCGACCGCTTTGGTTGGCATGTGGACCACTTATCCCGCCCGCCGAATCAACGGGGTGATGGTGAGTGATTATGTTCCTTACGGCCGGACCCGGGATAAACCCCTGGCTGGTTTGTGTTATCCCGATTCGTTGGCCGAATTGGCCATGTCCCTGAGGGTTGCCGCTGAAGATATTACCGATGAACAACTATCCTGGTTTATCCCGGCGGACAAGTTGCCTGCAGCCAAGGAAAAGTACTCCACTGAAATCGAAAAGCTGGCCGGAGTCCTGGCGGCTGATCTTACCTATCTGGCCATCAACCGCGAACTGGCCCAAGGCGATTCGTTCGATCTGTTCTTTTTCTATCTTCGTGGGCCGGACATGATCAGCCACTATTTCTACACATATCTTGCTCCGGAAAAAGGCAACTATCGTCACAAACCGGAAAAACTGGAAATTTTTGGTGAGGTGGTTGAAAAATATTTCGAATGGTCGGACAAAGTGACGGGTGAAGTCCTGGCCTGGTTTCCGGCTGATCGCCAAACAGTCATTCTTTCGGACCACGGTTTTTATGGTCCCCGGGCCAGCAGCGAAAAGGGCACAGCCGAGCACAGCGAGTGGGGAATATTCCTGGTTCGCAGCCCGTTGTATGAAGCCGGAAAATCCTTCAACAATCTCGAATTGTTGGACATTTGTCCCACCTTTCTGGCTCTGGTGGGACTGCCGCCGGCCAAAGATATGCCCGGTTATATTTTGGATGCCGGATTGACCCCTGAAGGACGCAAACGGGTCAACCGGATGGAAGAGCATCGGGTGGAAAGCTACATGGCGTTGCGACCGGCCGATGGCCCGGCCGGGGAGCGGGACCAGGGTGTGGAGGAGGAGATTCGCAAGCAGTTGCGGTCGCTGGGGTATATCAACTAAAAAAAGGGGAGCCGGAAAATTCCGACTCCCCACCGAACCAGAACAACGAGGTCAGCCTACCCGTCATTCCTCTCTTTCAAAATGTCTTCAAATTTGGCCAATTGCGTCTGAAAATATTTCCGATCCGGGCTGTAATCGACAGCTTGTCGCATCAGCTCCACAGCTTCCTGGCAATTATCCATGGCGTTGCAGATTTCCGCGGCAGTGTCGAGGATGTTGGCTTTCTGGGCAACATCGGGAGCCAGCTCCACACCGCGCAGGGCGAGGGTTTTGGCTTCTTCCAGATTGATCTTGTTTTCGAAGCACCACCAGGCAAAGTTGTTCAGGGCACCGGGGTCGTCTTGCCAGCCTTCGTCCATGCTTTTGCGCTTCAGCTTGAGGGCTTTTTTTGTATCCTTATCCACCAGCAAAGCGTAGTCGATTTCCAGGTCAATACGGCTATCAGCCAATTCGTCCTGGCCTTCGGATGCCTTCAGGGCTTCGGAAATGTAGGGAATGGCCGCTTCCAGATCACCCATCTGGGCCGCCATGCCACGCAACATCAGGGCCACTTCCACTTTGTCTTCGGCGGTAGCCTGTTTGGAATTCATGACGTAGTCGGCTTCTTCTTTCACCTGGTCGAGAGTGAAGGCACCACCTCGAGATCCGTAATACATGTTGGTCAGGATCTCGGAAGTGTATTCGCGGGCACCGTCGGGATTCAATTGGCGGGCGGAACGAAAATACTTCACGGCTTCGGCAAAGTTGTATTCAACGGAAGCGGCGTTGGCCAGGGAGCAGGCCAGTTCCTTGGTGGCCTTCTCCTCAAAGGCGACTTTCTTTTGAGCCAGGGTGCGACGATCCTGGTTGCCGGCTTTCACAAAGGAGGCCCATTTCGTGGGACCGGGATACCCGATCCAGGAGCTACTTACTTTACCGTCGCCGTTGACCATGATGAAGGTAGGGTAGCCGCGAACGTTGTATTTTTTCGCGACTTCGATACCCTCGCCGACTTCACAATTGTTGTTCCAGAAAACGACATCCTTGAGGGAGTCCTTGATGATCTGGCTGTTGTCCACCGCACGGGCGAACACTTTGCAGCTGGGTCACCAATCGGTATAGAAATCGATGACCAGCATTTTGTTTTCGGCTTTGGCCAGGGTCAGGGCTTCTTTGAATGAGGCAGGTTCCGAAGCCATGGCGGTGGCGGCAAAAGCCAGCAACATGGCGGCCAGCAACGTCAGCATGGCCAACCGGCTCCTGAGGGATTTATTTTGCATGGGCGATCTCCTGATTAGGGGATTGAGGACAACTGAATCATACTTAATAAGTAGGAGAATACGGGCAAATAGCCAGGATGTTCCCGTGAAATCAGTCGGCCCGAAAAACTATCTGCCCGGCGACAATGGTCATCCGGACCTTCATTTGCAGCAGATCTTTTGGCTCGCAGGTGACGGGATTTCCGTCCAGGACCGTCAAATCAGCCAAATAACCTGTTTTTAGCCGTCCCAATTCATCTTCCATGAATGCAGCGTAAGCCGAACCTGCGGTGTAGAGCTCCAGAGCCGTTGCACCATCCAGAATCTCCTGGGCCTGCCAGCCACCTTTGGGTGTGCCGTCGGCATGGGTGCGTGTGCGGGCGGCGTACAATCCGGCCAAGGGATCCACATGCTCCACGGGGAAATCAGTGCCGAAACACAGGTGGGCACCGGTTCCCAGCATGGTCTTCCAGGCGTAGGCCCCCTGCAGGCGATCTTCGCAGAGACGGGCTTCGGCCCAGTCCATGTCACTGGTACAATGAACCGGTTGCATGGCGGCGATGACGCCCAGTTCGGAAAAACGGGGAATATCCGCGGGGGAAATGATCTGGCTGTGCTCAATGCGCCAACGTGGATCCACCGGGTTGAGGGTTTCTTTCAACTCCTGAAAAATATCCAGCATGGTTCGGTTGGCGGCATCACCTATGGCGTGGGCGCCGATTTGAAATCCGGCTTCGATGGCGCGTCGGGAAGTGGTGCGCAAATGCTCCAGATCCGTGACAAAAAACCCACGATGTCCCGTATGATCACAATAGTCTTCCAGCAGGCGGGCACCGCGGCTTCCGAGTGCGCCGTCGGCATACAGTTTCACTGCACGAACAGTCAGGATGTCGTCCGGGGTGAATATGGGCCCATGGGTAAAACCCGCCTTGAGGGTCTTGGGCACATCATCCAGAAACCCGTAGATTCGCAGATCAAGATTTCCTGCTTTGGCCAGCATTTCGTAATAGCTCACTCGTTCCCAGGAAACTCCGGCTTCGTGAACGCCGGTGATGCCGAATCGATGACAGTGTTCAATGGCCAAATCCACCCGCCGGGCCATCTCCCCGGTGCTGGGGGCTGGAATGGTGGCGCGCACCAGGCCCACTGCGTTGTCGATGAGCAAGCCGGTGGGTTGACCGTTTTCATCACGAAGAATCTGGCCGCCTTCGGGGTCCGGAGTATTTTTGTGGATGCCGGCCAGTTCGAGGGCTTTGCTGCTGGCCAGGGCGGCGTGGCCATCAACCCGGCGCACCAGAACCGGACGATCACCAACCACGCGGTCGATGAGATCCCGGGTGGGGTATTCCTGAATTTCCCAGTCGTTCTGATCCCAGCCGCGTCCCTGGAGCCAATCGCCGCCCGGGTTTTCCTCATGGGCCTTGGCAATCCGGGCCGCCACCTCGTCGGGACTGTTGGTTCCGTTCAGATCAATTTCAGACAGCGCCTTGCCGAGTCCGTAAAGATGGCAGTGACTGTCATTGAAACCCGGCACCACCACCGCGCCGTCAAGATTGATAACCTGTGTGTGATCATTCCGATGCAGCATCACCGATTTTTCAGCCCCGACTTTGATGATCCGGCCATCGGCCATGGCGATAGCTGTGGGCAGGGGGCCATTGGTGGCGCCGTCCTGAGAAATCAGTTGACCATTGATGAGGATCAGATTGGCGCCCTGATGCTCGGCCACGGATTGGCAACCAATCATGAAAATCAGAGCAAAGATCATGATAAAGGATCGGCGCATGGCAGAATCTTTCGCTGGGGTCCCTGTAGACAGATTCGAACCTACAAGACAAGGTCGAATTTTCATACTACACTACCGCAGATTGATGATGGAACAAGCTCAACCTTGCACATTCTCGACCTTGAAAGGCCCACCGTGGATTCCAAAACAGCCTTAGCCGATAAGGTTCTCCATGCCACATCCACCCTCTGCGACCGTGTGGACCACATGAGTTTCGCCGATCCCGTGGCGTTTGTTTACAACCCACTTCGCTACGCCTGGGAAATGCATGAAAAGTATGTTCGCAAATGGGGCTCCACACCCCGACGGGTGCTGATGCTGGGCATGAACCCCGGTCCCTGGGGGATGGCCCAGACCGGTGTTCCGTTTGGTGAAGTTGCTATGGTTAAAGAGTTTTTGGGACTATCGGGGGTTGTGAATCGGCCCCAGCCGGAACATCCCAAACGGCCTGTTCTGGGCTTGGAAACCACTCGCAGTGAGGTTAGTGGGCGGCGCTTGTGGGGGTTTTTCGGGGAAAAATTTGGCGGACCCGAAGGGTTCTTTGCCGAGAACTTTGTGGTCAACTATTGCCCGTTGGTTTTCATGGAGGAAAGTGCCCGCAACCGCACCCCGGACAAGTTGCCCAAAGAAGAAACGGTTCCTCTTTTTTCCGCCTGCGATGATCGTTTGCTGGCTTTGGTGGATATTTACCAGCCGGAGTGGGTGGTGGGTGTGGGAGGATTTGCCCGCAAAAAGCTGGACTCGTTGTTTGGACCGAAGGCGAAGGTAGTCAGGAGTTCAACCGCCCATACTCCCGTCAACATCGGCACGGTGTTGCATCCGAGTCCGGCCAGCCCGGCGGCCAATCGTGGGTGGGCCGAGGCGGCGCAGAAACAGATGCTGGAGCAGGAGATTTGGCGGTAGGTCAGGCCGGCAGGTCCAGAACCAAACGGATTCCATTTTCCAATTTGGTCAGGAAGGTTTGGGGGAGTTTTCCAATTTGGTCACCAATGAAATTTTTGTCGAGGGTGATGAGCTGGGAAACATTCACGACCGAATCTTTTGGCAACCCACTTTTGGCGCCAGGAAGAAAACGTTGCCAGGTGCATCTTTCAATCGAGTGTTGGATGTGATGACTGCTGCCAGCACGGTGTGAATACGACTTCGATTAAAGGCATTGGCTGAAATGATGACTACTGGGCGCCGGAATCCTGGTTCAGATTCTCTGGGGCTTTTCAATTGAGCCCAGTGGATTTCGCCTCGCTTGATCACCACTCTTCGGTGTCTTTATCAAGGATAAGAGAAGCGCCTTGAAGGAATTCTACGGCAGGATCCAGTATTCCAGTTTCCGCCCCATATCCACTGGAACTACCGAAAATGGTGTTCAAATTAGCTGTGACTGCCTCCTGGCCCTGTTGGGTGAGAAATTGGTAGATGGCACGTTGGTAGAGTTGGCTGCGGGAAATACCCAATTTTTCAGCCAGGGTATCCGCGGCGGAAAAAAGTTCATCGGGGATGCTGATGGCAGTTTTCATACTTTTAGTATAACAAAAGTATAACCAGGGCGCAAGTACTTATATTTAATGAATTTAACCTGCGGAAAATCAGGCCATGAATTACCCAAAGCAGTGGCCAGTTTGGTGATGGCCGGTTTGTCGATGGCATCTTTGAAGAGTTTTTTCTCGACCTTGACCGGCATTCTATTCTACTGCATCCGGCACTTCGACAATACCGACATCGTGAGTCATTTGAAGCTTCATGGTCTCATTGGCATCCAGAGTCTTGATTTCAGGCTCGCGACCGTCCCTGTAAATCCAAACCCGATGCAATACTTCCAAGTTGACGATATCATAGTCGCCCACCAGCGGGGTGACGGCTACGCCACCTTCCCAGAGACAGACACAGCTGGCGACATCAATCCGGAAGACGGCGAACGTGGTGCCGGTGAGGCGGGCTTCCAGTTCCGGAGTGCTGAAGACCAAATCAAAGCCGAGTTCTTGACCACCACTGGTTCCATAGATTTCACCCGAGGTGATGGGCATCCGGCGGCTGCGGTTGAACCAGCGCCCAGGTGGTTTGGGCAGGGTGAGCGAGGTCTCGGGCAGCAGGGTGAGCCGCAGTTTGTGGCCCAGTTGAATGGTCATTTCGCTTTCCGGGCCGGTGGTGATGAGACCGGATTCCAAGGGAGTTCCAACGGCCAAAGCATTGTCGCCGACAATAGAAATTCCATCAGGAGTCTGGATGTCCAAAACGATCCAGTCCTGCGTGGGCTGTGATCCGAACCAGAAGACGGCCAGCATTCCGAGGGCAGCGGCCATCAGCATGCTCACCCAGCGTCCGGCTGAGCTTTTGCCCGAGTTGCGAGGAGGCTCTGGAGTCTTGGTGTCATCCGCCTGATCCAACCGCTCAACCACAGATCCGTGCAGGAACGCCATACGGGCGCTTTCGCGTGCACTTTCCGGAGCGCTGCTGCGCGGCAGGCGTGCCAGGACGGTTAAAGCCCTGCCGGCATCCCGGTCCGGAGGTTGTGGGTCGTTGTGTCGGCGGTCGTCGCTCATGACTCCATGTTTCCACTGGTGTCGAGCTCCCGAAAGAGCTCTCCAAGTCTTGCAACGGCACGCGAGTGTCGCTGACGCACCGCTTCGGGCGCGATTTCCAACATTTCGGCAACTTGTGCCGTGGGCAGTTCTTCATAGTCGCGCAAAAGGATGACCTCGCGGTCGGCCTCGCGCAGGGATTGCAGGGCCGTCCACACGGCCTGCAGCTCCTCGTCTTTTTCCATCACACTTTGCACATCGGGATCAGGGTGGACGGCTTTCAATTGCTCCTGGTCTTCCACATTCAGCTCACGCTCGCCGCGTTTGTGTTCGCGGGAGCGCCAGTGATCGCGGATGACATTGGTGGCAACGGTGAAAACCCAACCGGCAGGATCGCGCTGGGGGTCGAGTTGTTTGACGGTTCGATGCAGGCGCAGGAAAATATCCTGGGTGAGATCCTGCCCCAGTATCGGGTCGCGCAGCATGTTCACGACATGGGCGTAAACACGGTCGTAAAAATGATTGAAAAACACATCCATCGCCTCGGGTTCACAGAGGACCACGCGTTCCAGGACGGCGGACGCCAGCGGGCGTTCGTCTCCATGAAACCGTGACCTTGCTGGTACCATGTGATCCTCCTGCATATTCTACGATATGCATGGTGGCGGCGTGACAGTTGTGACAGATGTGTTTCAAATTCGGTTGGCAGATTCTATCAAAGAAAATTTTATTCTGCACCCCCAAAAAATAAATAACAAAAAAGGACAAATTCTGTCACGGTTACCCCAGTCACTTCGTAAACCCTATTGAAGCGCTTCAAATCGATATTTTGCCGGTTTTAGCCGGCTCCATTAAATCCGACAGGAGACTCTGATGAGAACTTTGCGAACATTGATACTGACTGTTGCCATCATCTCGCTGATGGCCGTGCCCGCCATGGCGGCCGAACTGGCTCTTTCATTCGACAACCTGACACCTTTGGACGAAGCCACCGAGGGGATTTACGAAGGCTGGGCCATTATCGGCGGTCAGCCTGTGTCCACCGGCGTTTTCAATGTGGATGCTTCCGGTAACCCGGTTATGCCCGGCGGTGGCGGTCCTGCTTCTTTTATGGTTGGAGACGACATCGGCCTGGCTTCGGCCATAAAAATTTCCATCGAGCCGGTTGGCGATATTGATCCTGCTCCGTCGGGATTGATTGTTCTGACTGGAGATGTGGAAGGTGAAATCACCGCTCTGAGTGTGGCCGTTCCTGGTCTGGACATGTTGCTGACCTCCGGAGGCAGCTACATTCTGGCCAGCCCCAGCGATAATGAAATGGATACGACCAACGACGACCAGGGTATCTGGTTCCTGACCGTGCCCGGCCCCATGGCCGGCTTCACCGGTCTGCCCGACCTTGGTCCCAACTGGATTTACGAAGGCTGGGTTGTGGATGTCAGCGGCGGCTCTCCGATGCCTTACACCACGGGCACTTTCACCACAGCCGAGGGATTTGACTCCGACGAAGCCGGTTGCAACGCTGGCGGTCCTCCTTTCCCCGGCCAGGACTACGTGGCGTTCCAGTGCGGTCCCGTGCTGGATCTGGACAGTGGCGATTTTGCCGCAGTCCTCACCGTTGAGCCCGTGCCCGACAACAGCCCCAACCCCTTCATGCTCAAGCCTATCGCCGGCATGATTCCCTTGGACGGCCTGATGGGTGTCAACATGATGGACAACCAGGTTGCCGCGACCTTCCCCACCGGCACGGCCACCATCACCGGCACGGTGGCTGTTTCTGACAGCAACTGGGATTCGCTGAAGGCCATTTATAGGTAGATATTCGTTTTAGACAAGAGCCGGCTACGCCTCCTCAGCACTGCCCCCTGTGCGTGGGGGCGTGGCCCTGGCTCATTCCGGATTATGATGGCCTGGCCATCTTTGCTTTTGTGGGGTTGGGTTTTTATAATCCACCTTTGAGGGACTCTTGATAACAAAGAGCTCCGCCCTGTTATCTACGCTGAAATTGACCTGCTCAATCTCACTGAGCACCAAAAAACCATCTTTTTCAAGTAGCTCATCGTTGATTTTCAACTCCCCATCCAGGAGGTAATAAGAGTAGGTGCACTCTTGATCAACCTTTTCTGAATACTCGCCCGAATCAAACTTCAGTTTTTCAATCTCAATCCCTGGTGTCTGAAAATTAATGGGTCCTTTGTAACGAAGATAAGAAAGTCTCTCCACCCCATCTTTTTTTACACTGGCAAACTCATCGGCCTGATAATCCCGGTAGGTCGCATCTTGCTCAAGCGTTTGGAAAAAGTCAGGATCAAACCAGATCTGAAAGAGTTCACTTCCTTTGATGATCCGCTCGGAGTGCTGGACTCCTGATCCTGCCTGAATTACCTGAACCCCACCAGCATTGAGCGGAGTATATTCTTTGGAAGCAGTATCATAATGCTCCAGTGAACCTTTGAAGATGAAGGTCATAATCTCGAAACCTTCATGAGGGTGCAGAGGAAATTCAGCGGTATCACCGGCCTCCAGATGTGCCCAATAAAATAGGTTTGAGTAGGCCTTGGTCCCCGTTCTATCAGGAAAGGGGATCGGTTTGTTTTCGATAAAGGCGCCATTGAACAGAGGCATCAACTGCTGCTGTTCTTTTTTCAGGTGGATTAATTTGCTCATCTTGTACCTGACCATCCTCTTAGTACCGCAAGGTTGGCATGATTTTCTATTTGTCACCGCCTTCGGCAACGCTGCTGCCTTTGATTTGGGAAACCAACAGAACATCGAAAAAACAAACAGCCACGTTGGCCTGAACCCAGGTGTACCGGACAATCGACAAGGCGGCGAAGACATGGCGTCGGCTTTGCTCATTCCCGATCTTCCTTTTTCCGACACTGGAAACACCTCAGACAATCTGGACGATTTCGATGTAGCCTGCCCCTACAGCGACTCCACCTCCCCCGATGTCGTCTACAGCTATCAACCCCTTGAGGACGCGGTTATTTCGGTGGACCTCTGCGGCTCCGGCTATGATACCAAAACCTATATCTTTGACGAATCGGGTAACTTGGTGGCCTGCAATGATGACTTTTATTTCGATGACACATGTGGGGTGTATGTCTCGATGATCGAGGAGGCCTACCTCAATGCGGGTGAGTTCTATTTCATCGTGATTGATGGCTATGGCGGGGACGCTGGTGATTATATCCTGAACATGGAAACTTCTGTTCCCCCCGAGCCCTACATTCTTGAGTGCGACGGTATACCAGAAGGCGAGCCGCCCTTGGAGGATGGTTACTATGATGCCTACAACGGGGGGTGCAACAGTCCAGAGTTCGGTTATCCCTTCCTGGCTATGGATGGGGATGCCAATGGGCAACTGGAATTCTGTGGTAAATCCGGGTGGTTTGAGGCGAATGGCTTCAATCTTCGAGACACGGACTGGTTCACTGCCATCATCGGGCCCTTGGGCATTGTGTGGATTGTTGTTTTATCTGCCACTTTTGCTCCTCCAGCCGGATTCATCGGTCATGAGTACGGCTACATCAGCACTTTCACAGGTTAGGCTCAGGGTATCGTGTCCACTGATCGCACAACTTTCGGCGGGATCAAAAGCCTGTACCGCTAGTGATAAATGAGGTAAAGAAGGGGTACCAAGCGACTCCTTTTCTTTCTCAACTGATAATCAGGAAAATCAATGAGTTTACTCTCCACGGAAAACATCTCAGTTCAACTTTCTGCACCCGTGGTGAGAGAAGTCCAAAAGGGACATCCCTGGATTTTCGACAAAGGGATACTGAAGCAAAACAAAGCGGCCGAGCCAGGTGACCTGGCAATATTGTACGATCAAAAGCGCAAATTTGTAGGGATCGGTTTGTTTGATCCTGAATCTCCCATCAAGATTCGCGTCCTGCATCGTGGCAAGCCCGCGACACTCGATACGGAATGGTTAATAGAAAAGCTAAGCAATATTTTCGACCTAAGATCAGAATTGATCAACGATCCCCAAACCACCGGGTACCGTTTGGTTAGTGGAGAAAATGACGGCATGCCGGGACTGGTAGTGGATAGATATGAAAATACTTTGGTTTTCAAACTGGATACCGTTGCCTGGTTGCCCCATCTGAATCAGTTGGAGTCAATTTTTTGTGACTTGATTCAACCGGAAAGAGTCGTACTGCGGATCAGTAGAACAGTGGCTGCTTCGCCATCATGCCCTGACCATTTCAAAGAAGGATGTGTGATTTACGGTCCTGAATTGAGTGGTCCGGTGATCTTTCTAGAAAACGGCCTCAAATTCGAAGCCGAGCCGATCATCGGGCACAAGACCGGATTTTATCTCGACCAAAGGGACAACAGGAAAAGGGTTGGCAAACTCTCCAAAGGGGAAAATGTATTGAATGTTTTTTCCTATACAGGGGGATTTTCTCTCTATGCCGCTCGCAATGCAGCCAAATCCGTTACCAGTCTTGACCTGAGCAAGCCCGCGTTGGATGCCTCATTGAATAATTTTAAATTGAATATGCGAAACCCCGTTGTCTCAAAAACCCCACACCTTCAAATTTGTGATGACGCTTTCGACGCCTTGCGCAAGCTTGCTGCAGAGGGCAAAAAATATGGCGTTGTGATCCTGGATCCACCTTCATTTGCAAAAAAGAAAGTGGATATTCCCGGTGCCTTGATTGCGTATGAAAGATTGGTAAAACTGGGATTAAAAGTATTGGAAAAAGATGGCGTGCTGGTATCAGCATCCTGCTCGGCAAGAGTTCCTGCAGAAACTTTTTTTGAAACCGTCATCAGGGCGGCAGCCATGGCAAGACGTCCGTTGCAAATCATCGAAAAAACAACCCACGCCATAGATCACCCCATCGGTTTTCCCGAAGGCGCCTATCTTAAATGTGTCTTTGGCAAAGCATAGGGGAACGAACTGCAAAAACCCACGGGCCGGTCGTTAACCCAACCCCTGCAAAGACGTCACCGAATTCAGCCCCCGTCGCAACGCCCGAACCCCATCGACCGCCGCTCGTCCTCCTGACAAGGTGGTAATGCAGGGGATATCAATCCCACTGGCCTCGCGCCGAATCGCACTCTCATCAAACCGACTTTTTTTGCCCAGGGGCGTATTGATAACCATCTGCACTTCGCCCGACCGAATGGCCTGCCCTATATCAGGCAGGCCTTCTCCAACCTTGGCGATGATTGCCGAAGGCACTCCTTCAGCCCGCAAATAGCGCGCTGTCCCTCCGGTGGCCAACAATGAAAAGCCAAGGGCGTGCAGGTCCTGGGCAATGGGCAACAGCTCCGCCTTGTCATGGTTGTTCACACTCACAAAAACAGTTCCAACCGAAGGAAGTCCCTGCCCCGTGGCGAGCTGTGCCCGGGCAAAAGCCTCGCCAAAATCGGAACCGATTCCCATAACCTCGCCCGTGCTTTTCATCTCCGGTCCGAGCAGATGATCGGTGCGGGGAAAACGTCGGAACGGGAATACGGGACCCTTGACAAAACACTGCTTGAATTGGGTGACTTCTTTTACTCCCTGATCGGCCAGGCTGATGCCCAGCCTGCACCGGGTGGCGACCATGGCCAGATCCACACCGGTGGCCTTTTCCAGGAAAGGAACCGTGCGCGAGGCGCGGGGGTTGATCTCCAAAACGAAAATCCGACCCCGGTAGCTGGCGAACTGAATATTCATCAACCCGACCACACCCAGTTCCAGGGCGATGGCACAGGTGTGTTGCCGCATGACGCCGATTTCTTCAGGGGTTGTTTTGTAAGGTGGCAAAACAGCGAAGCTGTCTCCACTGTGAATGCCGGCCTCTTCGATGTGTTGCATGACGCCACCGATGAGAACTTCCCGCCCATCGCAAATCGCGTCCACATCGAATTCCACGGCGTCTTCCAGAAAATGGTCGATCAGAACAGGGTGAGGGCCGCTGACAAGAGCGGCCTCGGCAAAAAAGCCAACAAGGCTTTCGGCGTCGTAAACGACCCTCATGGCCCGCCCGCCAAGCACATAACTGGGACGCACCATTACCGGATAGCCGATACGCTCAGCAACTCCGAGGGCTTCGTCCGGGTTGCGGGCGCTGCCGGCTTCGGGGTAGGAAATGCCCAGATCGGTGAGAAGTTTTCCGCAACGATCGCGGTCTTCGGCGCGGTCGATGGCCTCCAGACCCGTGCCCAGCAAATGGACTCCGGCCTGGCTCAATTGCGTGGCAAGTTTCAGGGGTGTTTGTCCGCCGAGGGTGACGATCACCCCTTCGGGCTGTTCCACATTGACTATGTGCATCACTTCTTCAAAACGCAGGGGTTCAAAGTACAACCGGTCCGATGTATCGTAGTCGGTGCTTACGGTTTCTGGGTTGCAGTTGATGAGGATCGCTTCCACGTTTTCGGTGCGCAAGGCCTGCACTGCGTGGCAACAACAGGTGTCGAATTCCACACCCTGACCGATGCGATTGGGGCCGCTGCCCAGAACAATGACCTTGCGCCGGGAGGTGGGCCGGCTTTCGCAGGGACCACTTTCCCAGGTGGAGTACATATATGGAGTTTCGCTGGCGAATTCACCTGCGCAGGTGTCCACGCGGCGAAACACCGGTGCCAGGCTCTGGTTTTGCCGGGCGGCCAGAACCAGATCGGTTTTGCGATCCATCAGCTCCAGGTCGGACTTTCCCTCATCCATTCGACAGGACCTGGGGAACGACGTTGGGGAATACCATCGCAGCAGCCGAGCTATGCTTCGATCGCTGAAGCCCTCGCGCTTGGCCTCGCGCAACAACTCGGGCGGCAGCTCGCCCAGTTCAAAACTCCGCAACCGTCCTTCCACTTCCATCAACCGGGCCAGATTGTCCAAAAACCAGGGGTCGATGCCCGTGATGCGGTGCAATTGCTCGGGGGCCAGGCCCCGTCTGAAGGCTTCGTGCAGGTCCATCAAGCGGCCGGGGCTGGGCACGGCCAGATCTTCCTTCAATTTGCTGAGGGAACGACCGCTGGCCCGGCTTTCCCAGCCATCAAAGCCCAATTCCAGCGAGCGCAGGGCTTTTTGCAGAGCCTCCCTGAAGGTCCGGCCCAGGGCCATGACTTCGCCCACCGATTGCATGGTGGTGCCCAATACGCCAGGCGTGCCGGGAAATTTTTCAAAGGACCAGCGCGGAACCTTGACCACGGTGTAATCGATGCTCGGTTCGAAACAGGCGCTGCTGGTGCCGGTGATTTCGTTGGGCAGCTCGGGCAGGGTGTAGCCCACCGCGAGCAGGGCAGCCACCTTGGCGATGGGGTAACCGGTGGCTTTGCTCGCCAGGGCGCTGCTGCGGCTGACCCGTGGATTCATTTCAATGACGATGACGCGTTCGGAGTCCGGGTCCACCGCGAATTGCACGTTGCTGCCGCCGGTGACCACTCCCACGGCGTCCAGAATTTTCAGGGCGTCGTCGCGCATTCGCTGGTACTCGCGGTCGGTCAGGGTTTGGGCCGGAGCGATGGTGATACTGTCGCCGGTGTGCACGCCCATGGCGTCAAAATTTTCGATGCTGCAGACGATGATGCCGTTGCCCACGTGGTCGCGAATCACTTCCAGCTCGTACTCTTTCCAGCCGAGCACGGACTCTTCCGCCAGCACACTGCCCACGGGAGACTGGCTGATTCCTTCGCGCAGCAATTCGCGCAGTTCGGATTCATGGTGGGCAATCCCGCTGCCGGCTCCCCCCAGGGTGAAACTGGCCCGCAGAATCATGGGAAAACCAATGCTGTTCATGGCTTCTTCGACCTGATCCAGGGAGGTCACCAAGAGGCTCAAGGGAGTGTCCAGACCAATTTCGGCCATGGTCTCCTTGAACTTTTCGCGGTCTTCGGCCCTCTCCACCGAACGCACCGAGGCTCCGATCAATTCCACGCCGTGACGGTCCAGGATGCCTTTTTTCGCCAGTTCCATCGCCAAATTCAAACCAGTTTGGCCGCCGACGGTGGGCAACAAGGCGTCGGGCCTTTCGGTGATGATCACTTGTTCCACGATTTCCGCGGATAGAGGTTCGATATAGGTTGCATCGGCCACCTCGCGGTCGGTCATGATGGTGGCAGGGTTGCTGTTGACCAGCACCACCCGGTAACCATCAGCCTTCAGCGCCTTGACCGCCTGGGTGCCGCTGTAATCAAATTCACTGGCTTGACCGATAATGATGGGGCCGGAACCCAGCACCAGAATCGTTTGCAGATCATCCCGACGCGGCATGTTTTTTCAACTCCTGGAATTGTCCGGATGAGATTTTGGCCGAGGCCCGATGAGTGGCCATGTCGTTGCGAAAACGGCGGAACAAATAAAGACTGTCGCTGGGGCCGGGTGCCGCTTCCGGGTGGTATTGCACCGAATAGGCTGGAAGGCCTTCAGCCTGCAAACCTTCCACGCTGTCGTCATTCAGACTTTGGTGGGTGATGGTGGCAAACCGGGGGTCGATGCTTTCCAGGGGCACGGCGTAATTGTGGTTCTGGCTGGTGATTTCGACCTTACCATCGCTCAACCTTTGCACGGGATGATTGGCTCCGTGGTGACCAAAAGGAAGCTTCACGGTTTCCGCGCCAAGGGCACGTGCCAGCAGTTGATGCCCGAGGCAAATGCCGAATATCGGTACACCCGCATCCAGCAAATCCTCGATGGTCTTGACCAACTCCGGCAAGCTCGCCGGGTCACCGGGACCATTGCTCAAAAAGACGCCTTCGGTGGGGCCCGCCAACAACTGGGCGGCCGAGGAACGGGAGGGAAAAACCCTAACCCGGCAGCCTTCTTCAACCAGTCGTCCGAGGATGCTTTTCTTGACGCCGCAATCCAGAACCGCTACCTCGAAGGGATCATCAACCTGTGGTTCCGCCGAGAAGCAGTACATTTCCCGGGTGCTGACTTTGGCAACCCAGTTTGTCGCCTCGATGGTCGGCAGGGCCTTGGCCTTTTTAACCAACTCGTTTGGGTCTCCGGTGCCGACCCAACCCCGGCAAACTCCTTCATCGCGCAAGGCCAGGGTCAGCGCTCGCGTATCAACATCGGCCAGGGCGGGCACCCGGGCCTGCCGCAGCACCTGGTCCAGATTCATCTCGCTGCGTCGGTGAAAATTCATACGGCAAAAATCACGCACGATTACCGCAGCGGGGTGGATGTGCTTGGACTCGTGATCCTCAGGATGAATACCGTAGTTCCCGATGTGCGAGGCCGTGAAAACAACCACCTGGCCGGCGTAACTGGGGTCGGTGAGGATTTCCTGATAACCGGTCATCCCGGTGTGAAAGACCACCTCTCCGCCGGCGGGAAAAGGAGCGCCAAAAAGTTGTCCCGGCAGGACCAATCCGTTTTCAAGGGCAATCCAGGCATCCATCAAACGGCCTCCCCGTGACTGGCTTCCGTTCTAGGTGTGCTGGCTCGATCCAGCGGATGGATGACGGCGTCGCTGATTCTTTCCACACCCATCAGGTATTGCAACAGGGGTGTCAGACCGAGACCGAAGCCGGCCCTGGCCAGGGTGCGATGGGTGAAGAGATCCAGATAGGCTTCGAAACCGGAGCCATCGAGACCGACGTCGCCAAGGGCTTCGCGCATGGCATCGGGGTCGGTGTTGCGCACGGCTCCGTCCATTGCTTCGCCGCAGTAGGGCAGGATGTAGTCCACGGTGTCGGTGACGGTGGCATCGTCGGCATTGAGGCGGGAGGTGAAGAAACGCAACTCGGCCGGAAAGTGGGTCACCAGCACCGGCATGTTGCCGAAAAAGCGGCACAGGCTGGATTCGGCTTTCCAATTGAGATCCTGGCCAAATTTAAGGTCCCAGCCTCGATTGTTCAATATTTCCAGGGCCCGGCGGTAGGTGATGCGCGGGTGGGATGAGTTGATCATATGGTTGAGGCGGGTAACCTGGCGGCCGCCCAGCAGGTCGGCGCTCAGATCGTGGGCCACGCTTTTGAGCAGGTCTTCCATCAAATTGCAGAGTTCGTCCAACTCCAGATTCGATTTCTCCACTTCCATGCGTTTGAATCCGGCCAGTCGCATATTCATGGACTCGAATTCCTGGGGCAGACATTCGCTTTCACACCAGACGGCAGGAAATCCTTGGGCGATCATGCTGTCCAGATAGTGACGGCCGGTGGCTTCCCAGGTGCGGGTGGCTGCGTCCAGGGCGGGCACGGGGATTTCATTGAAAAGGCGTTCCTCCATGAAATCGCGGATGCGTTTCACCACCCGGTTGTGCACGGCCAGGCGTCGGGCCAGGGGCAAAGGACGACCGGGAAATTGGAAACGGGCCGAGCGGAGGCGAGCGATGGAATTATCCGCCGGAATTCCTGCTGATTGGGGCATGGTCATTCTCCTTGAAGCGTTCACAGACGCTAATTAAAGGAAGCCATTGGTATTGTGTACCTTACAGTTCACTTGATAGTTTGCTTTGCGGTTATTCAAGGGCAAAAAAAGACCCCAAACACCTAATCGGTGCCGGGGTTGATCTCCGAGTGGGACCACTTTATCTTTTTTGCAACTCGCAAGCAAGAATCGCGTTCCTTCTGGGGCTCTCGGTCCCCGGTTAAAGGATTTCCCGGAAAATAGTGGGTCGCGATTCTGGCGTCAAGAAAAACTGAAGACAAAGCGAGATAGAAGACAATAACTGTGTTATATTATGTCAAAAATGGAGAGCCGATTGAATCCAAAGGTAGACATCACCGGATTACTTCTCGACTGGAAAGACGGTTCCGACGAGGCGTTTGAAACGCTGGTTGGCGTCATGTACGACGAGTTGCGTCTCTTGGCACGCCGGAATCTTCGCCAAAAGGGCGGCTCTCTCACCTTGAATACCAGTGGTTTGGTTCATGAAGCCTACCTCAAATTGGCTGATCATACCCGCCTGGGACTGGAAAACCGTGGTCATTTTCTTGCGGTCTACAGCAAAGTCATGCGCAACATATTGATCGACATGGCTCGCAGCCGGGCAGCGGTCAAACGAGGGGGTGATCTGTTGCCGGTTACCTTGGATGACAATCATCTTCAAATCGAAGCCCAGGCCCAGGAGCTGTTGGCCATCAACGATGCCCTGACCCGTTTGACGGCATTGGATGAGCGATTGGGGCAAACGGTGGAATGTCGTTTTTTCGCAGGTTTGACCGAAACCGAAACCGCCGAAGCCATGAATGTCTCGGATCGCACCGTGCGCCGGAACTGGACCAAGGCCAAGACCCTGTTGCAACAGTATCTGAGCTGAAAAGAAATATGCCTGTCCGGGTTGAAGTGGAAAATCCGTATCAATATCCGAACCAACTGATCTCCTGCAAAGTCGGTGTTTGCCATGAAGGAAGAAATCAGTCCTGAGCTTTGGCGCAGGATGGATCCCATCATCGATGAAGTTTTGGACCTGGATTCTTCCGAGCAGGAGGTCCGGGTCAAAGCCCTGTGTGATGGTGACAATGATCTTCTGGAGGACGTTCTCTCGTTTCTCGGAGCCAGCCGCAATACCACTGGTTTTCTTGAAGACAGCGCAGGGGAGCAGGCCGTCAATCTGGTGGACGAGAGCACCCGCCAATGGGATCCGGCCGAGCGTTTGCAGCAGCGGCTGGGGCCCTACCGATTGGTGGAGGTTTTGGGGGAAGGCGGCATGGGGGTGGTTTATCTCGCAGAACGGGCTGATGGTCAGTTTCAAAAGAAAGTCGCCATCAAGCTCATGCTCTCCCTGAGCGAAGGGTCGAGTCTGCGGGACCGATTCCTGAATGAGCGGCAGTTGCTGGCCCGGCTGGAACATCCCAATATTACCCGGCTTCTCGATGGTGGTATCAGCGAAGACGGCTTCCCCTACATTGTCATGGAGTTGGTCGAGGGATTGCCTCTGGTACAGTACGCCCGCAAGAACAGGCTGAACCTGGATCAGCGTCTGGAGCTGTTCCTCTCGGTGTGCGAAGCCGTGGACAGTGCCCACCAGCAGTTTGTGCTGCATTGCGACCTGAAACCCTCAAACATATTAGTGACCGAAAAGGGGCAGGTGCGTCTGCTGGATTTCGGCATTTCCTGTTGTTTGGAGAAAGCTGGTATTTCGGTGCTGAACAATCAGGCCGGAAACCTGCTCACTCCTGATTTTGCCTCCCCGGAACAACTGGAAGGCAGTGGTCTGACGACGGCCACCGATATTTTCAGTCTCGGCGTTTTGTTGTATGACCTGATCACCGGTGGGCGTCCTTTTGACAGTGAATTTGAGTTGATTCCCGACAAGCCCATGCTGCCGTCCCAGGCTGGGTCTAAAATGCCCTGGGCGGGTCGACTCAAAGGGGACCTGGACAACATCCTGCTGACCATGTTGAAGAAGGACCCGAGCGATCGCTACAATTCGGTTCAGGAAGTTGTGGATGATCTGAGGCGATTTCGTGAATTCCTGCCGGTGCGGGTGACTCCGGCCACTCCGCTTTATCTGTTGCGGAAGATCATGGGGCGAAACAAGGCCCTGAGCCTTGTTGTTCTTGTGGCCTGGATGGGTTTGATGGGAGCTGTATTCAGCACCACCAGATCGGCGCGAATTGCCAAACAGGAACGAGATGTAGCTCGACAGGAGAATCTAAAATCCGAGGCTGTTTCTTCTTTTTTGGTGGAATTGTTCAAAAATTCGGATCCCAATGAGAAGCCGGCCGAGTCGGTGACGGCCAGGGAATTGCTGGACCAGGGCACCGCGCACATCCGCACCAATCTGGCCGACCAGCCCCAGGTGCAGGGCGAATTGATGTTCACCATGGCCAATGTGTATGCCAATTTGGGGCTATATCATGAGGCTGGGGAATTGAATGATGAAGTTCTGGGCCTTCTGGAAGGCTCCTCCAGCGCCGAAACTGCCAAGCTGGCATCCGCCTACACTTTGCAGGGTCATATTTTTATCCTGCAGGGAGATTACTCTTCTGCTGCAGAATCCGCCCGAATGGCGGTGGCTCTGAACCGTGAATCCAAATCCCCTGGAGGTTCCAATCTGGCCGGCAGTTTGCATGTGTTGGCCCACGCCCTCAAGGAACAGGGCCGCATGGAGGAATCCGAAACCATTTATCGGGAATCTTTGGCTGAATGGCGCCGCCCTGCCCATCCGGACTCCCTGGAGCTGGCCTCGGCCCTTGTTAGTTTTGGCGAGATGTTGCGGGTGGCCCGTCGGCCTCAGGAGGCTGAATCTTTGGAGAGAGAAGCTTTGCAAATGAGTCGGATTGTGGTTGGTGACACTCATCCTTTGATGCTGGATTGTCTCAACAACCTGGCTTTGACGGTGCGGGATTTGAAACAATATGAAGAGGCGGAAACCCTGACTCTTGAAGCGATGGAATTGACTAGGAAAATATTCAGTCCCGAAAGCATGCGCATGGCCATCATCTTGAACAATCTGGGCGCCCTGTACAAACTGCAGGGCAAGCTGGATGAAGCCGAAGATGTGCACCGTCAGGCTTTGGCCATTCGGCGTGTTCTGCTGGAGCCGGACCACCCGGCCCTGGCCGGTAGCTTGAACAATTTGGCAGTCACTTTGGAGGTCAAAGGCAACCTGAAGGAGGCTGCAGAGCTGTTGCACGAGGCGTTGATCATTGTGCGCGAGGCCAGGGGAGAACGGCACCTTCATGTGGGAGTCAGTCTGTATAATCTGGCGAAAGTCTATTTCAAGGATGAGCGGTTTGCCGCCGTGGATTCTGCCTTGGCTGAAGGCTACGGAATCATGGTGGAGACTGTTCCTGCTGGGAATTGGGTCCTGGGTAATGCGCAAAGCATGTGGGGCTATGCCCTTGCGAAGATTGGTGAACTATCTGAAGGCTATGACCTGGTTTTGGCGGGGTATGAAGGCGTTTTGGCAAGTCGTGGGGCTGAAGATCCCCGCACTGAAAGTGCTTTGCGTCGATTGGCCGAGGTTTGTCAGTGGCAGGGGAAAGTTGAGGAGGCGATGGAGTATCAGGTTCTTTTGGGGGAGGGGAATTAGTCGATTGAGTGCATGGTTTCAGCCTGTTTTTTTTTAAATAAAATCATATTTTACGAGAATATCTGTCAGGTTTGGGTCCTCAATTCCGTTTCAAACAACAGAGAGAAGTCCGGTGGGGGAGTTTCCGTTCTGCAAAATGTTCGGCAATAGGAGTCATTCACCCGAGACCCTCTCATCGCCCCTGAAACCCGAAAAAATTAGTCCCAAAGTGGGAAAAGGAGAAGATCCGCCATGAAAAGGTTCTTTATCGTATTGATGTTGTTGGTGGCCGTATCCGCCCTGGCCGCCGATCCCCAGTCCACCCAAAACAACAAGTCCAATGCTGCTGGCCAAAATGAACCCATTGAAACCCAGGGTGTGCCCGACATCTCGGTGAACCAGGCGGAAATCAAAGAATACGGATCTGAAGCGGAAAAGAGCTCAGACAACGGTCTTGGAACCCAGCCGGCGATCAATCCCCTGATGCCCGAAATCAATCGGATCCAGGAACAGGCAGCCGCCCAGGTGATGGATTTGAGTTCCCGACTGGATAACCAGACCAATGACGCTGAGGCCCTGGAATTGATCCGGGAAATTGAGAGTGTAAAGCAAGAGGCCGAGTTGGATATTCTGCGCCTTCAAGCAGGTGCCGCCGCAGCTCGCGGCGATCAGGAAACAGCTGACCAGATCAACAACGCCATCGAAGAGATGACTACTCCCCGTCCCCTGCGTCCAGCAATTGAGCGTCCCGCTCCTGCCGGCGCCAGGAACTAAGGAGTACCCATCATGAAAAAGTTAACTCTGCTGACAACGGCAATGCTGATATTTGCCTGGTCCGCCACTGCGCTGGCCGACGTGGCGCCTCCCATCAAGGTGATGTTGATGGAGGGTTCGGAAATTCCCGTAGAGGGAGAATCTTATAAGGGTCGCCTTGAAATAACCGTCGGAGCTCCCGGTGAGTTGACCGACTTCCGGTTTGAAGGCGACAGCTGGCTCACCGTTTCCATCGAGGCTCCGGCCAGCAAGATGCTGACACCGGGCAACCGTCTGGAAGTTCCTTTTGAGGTGCGACCCCTCACGGGATCCGGCGAGCTGGTTTTCATGTTTGAAGTGGATGGCTACGTCTTCCGCAAGAACCTGGATTTTACCAGGACCCATGCCTTGCGCATGGCCGGCCCCGCTCCAGTTAAGAATTCCAAGGACAACACCGCTCCCATTCCCAATTCACTGGAGGTAGTTACTCCAGCTGATGATGAAGTGGTGGGCAGGCGCGGAAATAATGATCCTCAAGACGATGAAAATGCAGTGATCCTGCGCACCATCCGCGTGCATGGTCGTTTCACTTATGTGCGCGGTGATGGAACCATCATGGGTGCCGACGGCGTGAACGTGAGGGTCTATGACAAGGATCTCTTCTTCGATGATCTGCTGGCCAGCGTGGCCACCGACGCCTACGGCTACTACGATGTCAACATCAACACCAATGATGCCGGAGAGAACAATCCGGATCTGTACGTGCAGTTCCGGGCTGCCAACTCCCAGGCCGATGTGGGGGACGCCACGTGGGGGAACATCTACACCTGGGAGACCGGCACCTGGGACGACTTTTCCGGTAGCACCCTGAATGTTGGTTCCCTCGAACCGGCCAACGAATCGGATCATCCTTCATTGCACATCCTGACGGACCTGACCCGAACCTGGCGCTGGCTCCTGAACCGCGAAGGATACGACCCTCCTTTTGTGGCGGGTCGCTGGCCCGATGGAACTTCCGGTGCCTGGTATGAGCCCTGGTCCACCCAGATTCACATCTCCTCGGGCCGTCAATGGAACGAAGCCACTCACACTCATGAGTATGGCCACCATTTCCTGCAAAACTATTCGACCACCGTATCTCCCGACTACTGCAACAACATCTGCGATCCGGATTTCCCATCGGATTGCGGTCATTGCATCTGGTGTCAGGAAACGGATCACGATGCTTTCAACGAAGGTTGGCCCAACTGGCTGGCTGATGTTCTGACCCGCTCCTATGCAGGAGATTACGGTATTGCTTCAGCGAATTTCCGCTCCCAGGAAAACCTGGGCAATTGCGGCGGCAGTTTGGACAATCCTCTGTTGACGGAAGGTTTTCTGGGCGCCCTGTGCCGGGATATCGAAGACAGCACCAACGATGACCATTGGCAGTTTCCGGGTCAGGCAGACGTCCTGTCCCTGGGCACCAATGAAATCTTCGATGTGGTGGATTTCGATGAGCCCACCACACCCATGGCCTTCCTGAATGCTTTCAAGGCTCGTTACCCCGGGCACAGGGAAAACCTTTGGGAAACAGCCATGAACGTGGGCTACCAGATTGATGTGGCCGCCCCCGGTGTGGTTACCAATTTGACATCTCCCAGCCACAGCACTTCGGGTGACAGCCCCGATCCCACCATCGATTTTACCTGGACCACGGCCTCGGATGATGCATCCGGGATCGAAGGGTATGGGATCTATATTTCATCCGGCGGCGGTTCTCCTTCCCAGGATCTGGATATCGGTGATGTGACATCCTACACCACGGATTCCCTGTTGCCCGGGACCTACTACTTCACGATCCGGGCGCTGGATCGTGCGGGGCGCTGGAGCACCGGCTACGGAACCTACGGTCCGGTGACCATCCGTGAAGCCGACCCTTCGGATCTTACCTACTACCAACACTCCGGCTGGGATTATCCTTTGGTCCCTTCCAATGTGCAGACAAACACGAGCGGCAGTGCCCAGGTTTCAAGTTCCCTTCCCGGGGACACCGGCTCCACTTACTGGAGCGTTCGTGGCGTGAACCAGGGTGAAGTTTCCACTGGTGTCGGGTTCCAGACCCGTCTGTATGTGGACGACGCCTACCGCTGGTGGATGGGCTGGGGCGCCATCGGCGCCGGGGGCCACTTCTACGGGGTCAACAATGGTGGTTTCACCGTGCGTGGGGGCCGTCACACCTTCGAAGCCCGATACGACGCCACCGAACAGGTTGCCGAAGACAACGAGTTGAACAACCGCTGGGGACATCAGTTTATCTGGGATCCGGTGAACATTGATACCGACAGCCCGGCCACCAAGACCAGGCCTCCCTACTACAACGCCGGTTGGGGCGGAATTGTGGATGGTTCGATCATTTGGTACAACGCCGACGGTGTGGGGATGAATACCACCGGCTGGTGGAGTGCAGTGACCGTGCGGGCCGCCGACCATGCCGACGACTATGACGTCCGAATGCATGAGGACTCAACGGGATCCCAGAACGGATATGCCTCCAATGTTGCCTATTCGGGCCGCAGCGCGGGTATGCTGGATGCGGTGCTGATCAACCGCAACCGAAACAACAGCACCATGAACGCTGGTATCCTCAACTTGAACAACGATGACAGCAACTACACCGTGGCCAAACGCATCAGCACCCAGTTGGCGTTTGGTGATTCGGTTCAGGTGTCCATGGACCAGAACGAATATTTGTTGCTGCGTGAATTCTACGTATCGACAGAGAACGCGGGGTTTGTCAGCGTCACCGTTGATATCGATCCGAATGAAGGTCCTGTTCATGTCAGCTGGCTGGATGACAACTTTGAGCTCGGAACCCTGAGCTCCAGTTCCGTCACCGCCACTACCAGTATCTATACTGGCCGGGCGCGGCTGGATTTCGAGGTGGCTGATTCGGGATTCAACTGTCTGGTGATCTGGCGGGACCAGATTGACGGCGGCGATGCCTTGAATATGACCATCGAAATCCAGACGACACCACCGGACTACCTCACCTATTATGCACCGGGCTGGCACTCTCCCGTGGTTCCCCGTCCAGCAGATGACGGCACCCCCAGCCTGGTGGCCCTGCCTGATACCCTGCACGGAAACATTGCGTCCACCTATTACAACCTGGCGGTTCGCAACAACAGTCCCACACCCAATTCGGGCATGCAGGGTCGGGTTTTCCTAGATGGTGTCTTCAATGTCAGCCTGGGTTACGGAACCTTTGGCGGCTATGTCAACAGCCTCTTCAACTGGGACAATGCCAACACGGTCCGGGGTGGACGCCACACTCTTGGGTTGCAGCTGGACTTCTTCAACGTGATCGAGGAAATCTACGAAAACAACAACGACTACGGCGAGCAGTATGTATGGTCGCCCCTGGTGCTGGATATGGCCGTTGAAGAGATTCTTCCCATGCCTTCGGAACGCGTTGGCGGGTGGGACATTGCCAGCGGAGTCCTCTGGTACAATTGCACCGGTCTTCGCATGCCCAAGATCTCGAGTTACTGGTGGCAGGCGGTGGCCGTCATGCCCGGAGTAGGTTCGGATGTGGATGTGCGTTTGCATCAACCCCTGGCGGGAACCAAGTCAGGCTTTGGCGCCAACCTGGGCAACTCGAGTTGGGGTTTTGAAGCCAGTGACTTCATAATCGTGGATTATAACCAGGCCACCCAAAAGCCTTATGACGCCGGGGTGTTGAACTATGGCGCTTCCCAAGATTTCACCACGGGCTTCTACGGTTCAACCTATCGTGGTGTGGATCCCTCCGGGGTTTTGGGGGATTTCCCCTTGCCTGCCGGGGATATAATGGAACTGCATGAGTTTTACCTCAATCCCGGTCCCTTCAATGCGGCCTTGATGGAGAACTCGGGCAACATTGATTGGGGTCTGTCCCTGTATCCCGCCAACGGTGAATTTCACTCCAAGAGCGGGACTGTCACCGATGGCCTTTCATACCTGAACCCAGCAGGCGTGGATGAAGCCATCAGTTTGACCATTGATGAGGCCGGTTACTACTGCCTCGCCGTCTGGCGCGCCAAAAGCCAGGATTTGAATGTTTCGGCTGATTACCGTTTGGTCTTCAGCAGTGATCTTTCCCCGGTGGACGAGACCAATGGCCTACCGTCCATCACTGCCCTGGCGGGTGTTTACCCCAACCCCTTCAATCCTCAGACAACCATCGCTTTCAATTTGGCGAGGGACCAGTTCACCGAATTGGTGATCTACGATTTGCAGGGCTCGAAGGTGCGCACCCTGGTGTCGGAAACCCGCTCTGCGGGACGTCACGAGATCGTGTGGAACGGAACCGATGACCGCGGTCAACGTGTGGCCAGCGGAATCTTCATGGCTCGGTTGAAAACAGGGGAGACGGTGGATCTGAAAAAATTGGTCCTAGTCAAATAACCTGAATCTCCATGAATCGGGATCAGAATCTCAATTATCCCCCCGCAGCCTGGCGACTGCGGGGGGATTTTCTAAAAAATCTCAAAGGGGGATGGGGCCCGGGCGGTCACGTCCTGAACAACCATCCCCGCCAGGAACATGCCAAAGGTTGCGGTGATGTGCACCGCTGATCCATTGATGACCTTTTTGGTGGAACACCAGTCCTTGTGCTCGCTGCCGTCCTCGGGTGTAAATTCCGGGCACAGGCAACTGTGGGTGCCGCAAGCCACGTTGATGTTTTTTTCCATGGGAGGCAAGACTTCGGGAGTGAAAACCACCTGAAAATCGCCCTCAAAACCTTCTTTGCGCAGTCTGCGCCGAATGAGCCGGGCCAATCCGCAACCTTCGGTTTCCCAAATGGACGCTACCTGGATTTGGGTGGGATCCAGTTTGCAGGCAGCCCCCATGGAGGAATACAAAGTGGCTCCACCTGCGTGGGTGCGTTGGATCAGATCCAGTTTGCAGGAAAGGCTGTCGATGCAATCCAGCACATAGTCGTATTGGGCGAGGTCGAAGCTGTCGGCATTGTCCGGTTCATAAATTTTTTGCAGGGCCGTGACCTTCACGTGTGGGTTGAGCAACTCCAAACGGAGTTTCAATTGATCCACTTTGCATTGCCCCACATTTTTGGTGGTGGCCTGAAGCTGTCGGTTCACGTTGGTGATGCAAACCACGTCGTTGTCCACCAGGGTGATGGTTTTGACCCCCGAGCGCACCAACGCCTCCGCTACCCAACTGCCCACGCCTCCGCTGCCGAAGACGGCCACCTTGATTTCATTGAGTTTTTTGACTGCGAGAGTGCCGGTCAAAAGTTCAAGACGGTGGAAGATGGGATTGACGGCCATGGTTGCTCCGGGTTTTGGGTCCTGTTGGATTTGTGGTCTTGGTAAGAAAGAATAATGGGCTTGGAACCGTTGGACAAGGTACAGTGCATAGTTGGGGTCTATTCTCCAATACCATCTTCTTCAGCCCAAGCCCCCAGACACCGGGAAGGCGATTCAAACCTCCGAATGAGCCATTTGTACCGCCAACCGACTGATGGCGGTACACTTTTTCAAGGCTAGATAGTTCCCATCCGAAAACACCTATTTTTCGACTGGGTCGCAGTCTGACTGCGGCCTAAGTTCGATGGAATGCTCTTCACCATCTCCAACACATTCAGACCGCGCTTCTTGCTGAACATTACATCTTTTACACCGAGTTCCTTGATATCGGCAAGATTGTCTTGAGAGGCAAAACCACCATCAAAGCCAACTTGCCGAGGCGGTTTGCCATAGATTGTCGATTGGCGTTCGATCATTTCGCAGGCCAAAGCACTGTCTGCCGGATTCCCCTCTTCAATTACACAATCGAGAAACAATCCGGATTCACCAGACGTCAAACAAATTTTGTGGCCGTAGTAAAGAGGATAGGCATTATAGGGGCATGGCGTCCTTACTCCACATACCAACCACCACGCATTCTTCCAATCTGAAAACAGAGTGGCGTTCTCCCCAGGCCAGGGGCATGATCTCATTTGCAGTTAAGAAACCCTTAACCAAGAAGGAGAACGCCCATGGACAGGTATATCGGATTAGACGCTCATACGTCAAGCTGCACTGTTGCCGTCCTCGGTCCCAGCGGTCGGAAATTGCAATGCCAGGTTCTGGAAACCAATGCCAAAGCCTTGATCGGCTTCCTGGAAACCATCCCCAAAAATCGTCGACTCATCTTCGAAGAAGGAACCCACTCAAACTGGTTGTACGAAGTTCTGGCGCCTCATGTGCCAGTAAATTCAAACACATAGTTCCCCCCTTTTGACCGAAAGTAGACCCCATTCTACTACATTTTCTGAACAGCCTCAATTCATTCTTGCTGCAAAACCCGGCAACCCACCCAATCTTGGCCCATTCTGCCATTTTCGCTGAATTCCAAACACACCCCGGCCTCAACCGGTTTCAATGCCATCCGGCTGCCGCGCATGTAACCGGCCATGACGTAGCTGGTCAGACCAACACCCTCCATGGACAGGAAGAGCATCAGCAGATCCCGGGCTTCGGCCATGACGCACATGGCGGCGGTCATCATCACTGTCACAACGAGATCCGATGAACTTAGGCGGCACTTTATAGAAATTGCTGTTTATCTGGACAGTTTCGTCTTTGCGTATCCGGCGAACCATTCAGCCGTCACCGAAAACATCAACCACCCGGAAAGGCATTCCCCCGCTGACGACTTTTTGGGATTGAGCACCCAAGGGGAATTCAAACCGGCGGCGGGAAGCAAAGTACAATGTTTGGCCATCGAGGGAGAAGGCGCCGGATCGGTCCTAACCAATTTGGACTCGAACTCAACTTTGAACTGTCGAGGCATTTGCGATGCGAGTAACTTCTTGAAACCATTTTGGTTTCAGACGGCACCAAAATCACTTTACCCCAAGATTAAACGAAATCATTGAAGTTATGGGCTCTACTTGGCCCAAAGCCAAGAAATTGACCCCAAGGGA
>JAJRZA010000078.1 GCA_024275485.1 Candidatus Krumholzibacteriota bacterium
AGGTTCTTTGATAATCTTGGTCTCGTAAATCTGCAAAATGAGTTGCGACGACTTCAATGTGTAACTTGAACCGCCGTGATACGTGATCCGTTTGTCCGGTGGTGTGGGAGGGTGAGGTTGCAAAGCCTCACCCTACCCGATATACTGAGTGTGAAGGCGCCAAAGTATTTTTGCAAATTGAAAAAACCATGTTGAGCAATCTTATCAGCAATAGCCGGGAATGGAACTGGCCAAGTTTCCTCTGCTGGAAGAAAATCTCAGCCGGCGGGACGTTCGCATCATGACTTGGTAAATTCTAAAACCCCACCTCGCGGCCTTCATTCTGTTCCTGCAACCAGGCCATCAACGGGTCAAAATATTCCAGTAACGCGGTGCTGGACAGATCTTCCCCGGTGGCCTGCCGCATGACGACTTTCCAGTCGCGGGTGGCGCCCAACTGCAGGATGCTGTGCAGATACATGCCCACCTGCCGGTTGCCGAAGTAATTGGCCGAGCGTACGTCCTGATCCAGGATCTCCCGACAGATGTAGCGATGCAACTGGTGCAATATCACCGAGCTGAGGGCGTAGTCGTAGTACTGGGCCGGGTCGTCGATGATGTGGGTCTTGGTAGCGGGGTCGCAATACTCTTCACCCCGGGCAGTGGGCGGCTCCAGACCCTGGTAACGGGCGACGTGCTCCCACCAGCGGGTGTTCATCTGGTGGCGAGGCAAATCCTCTTCATAAAAATCGTGTTCCCAGTGGGCCATGGTGCCGCAGGCAAAAGGCAGGAAAACCACCGGGCCCTGAAGGGCCTGGGTCAACAACCAACGAATTTCTTCAGGAGTTTCTTCCAGGGAGATCAGGCCTACCTGTTGCATATAGGGCACCTGGCTGCTGGCCAACTCGATGAGTGTGCCGATGGCTTCGTGGAAGGCCCGATTGGCTCCAGTTCGCAAGATGGGGGGCACCTCCTCGCGGCTGTAGGCCAGGTAATAATAAATGTGACCCAACTCGTGATGGGTGGTTTGGAACCAGTTGAAGTTGGATTTGACGCTCATCAGGGAGCGCACGTCCTGGTCTAGATCGATGTGCCAGGCCGAAGCGTGGGTGTTCTTTTTACGTTCGGCTCCGACCGGCAATTCGAACAGATCACTGCGTCCCCAAAAAGTCAGCGGGAGGGGATCGAAACCCATGCTGGTGTAAAAGCGCTCGGCCTGTTAGATGATCCACTGGGGCTGCACGTCACGGAACATGCCGTCCAGGTCCACACCTTCGACGATGCCTGGCCACTCCTGTCCCCAACGATTGCCCAGCCAATGTGCGGGGATGCGTTTGGGGACTTCTTCAACCCCGTAGCGGGCGGCCAACTCGTATTTGACCCAGCAATGAAGCTGTTGATAAAGGGGCATGATACCGGCCACCACGTCATCCATCAGGCGGGCCATCTCCTGGCTGGTCATGCCGTAGTCGGCCACTTCCAGCCCAAAAAAGGACGAATAACCCATCTCCCGGGCTACGGCGTTGCGCAGGGTTTGTGCTTCAACCAAGCCGTCTTTCAGTTTTGGGCCCACCGATTTGCTGACTTCCCAAACAGCCTGGCGCTTTTTCAGGTCGCGGCTGGTCAAAAGCAATTCGTCGATTTCGTTGGGGGTCAGGGTGCGGGATGGCTGCCCGTCCAGGGTGAGCTTGTATTCGTAGGAGTAGAGGGAGTCTTCCAGAACAGCTTCGGTTTGGATCAGTTTGTCCACGGTGGCTGCAATGGTGCCGGGATAATGGGCGGCCAACTGCCAGGCCATCTCGATTTGTCGATCCTGCAGACCGGTCAGGTCGAGACGACCACGAATCATGCGCAGCCTTTCGATAACCCGGCGACTGCCCACATACTCGGCCATCTCTTGGCTGGCGACGATGCGGGCGGCGGTGTTCTCGGCCGTGATGTTGCTTGAGGCGTTCCAGTTGGAGCCTTCGAAATTGGTCCACAAACGTCGGTAGTTGGCGTTGTACTCGGAAAGAAACTCATCCACCTCCGTTGGGCCGACCTCCTTGGGGGCCGTGGCGGTGGGAATTCCGAACTCAAACTCAGGCTGTTGCTGCGAAATGAGCATTTCGGGCAGTTTTCCGTCGGTGAGGAAAAAAATAGTGAGTATGCCGACGGCCAAAAGAAACATGCCGATACCGGCGAGGAGACGGACCTTCATAAGGACAATCCTTTTTTGGGAACGATGAATTCACGTTTCCCAGGAATTTGCCACAAATGTGGGGATTTGGAAAGAGGGCAAAAATCCGGCTTTGCGGGGTCGTGTCTGTTTTTCGGGATAGTGTCTTATTCGGGAGGCATTTGCGATGCGAGTAACTTCTTGAAACCATTTTGGTTTCAGACGGCACCAAAATCACTTTACCCCAAGATTAAACGAAATCATTGAAGTTATGGGCTCTACTTGGCCCAAAGCCAAGAAATTGACCCCAAGGGA
>JAJRZA010000079.1 GCA_024275485.1 Candidatus Krumholzibacteriota bacterium
TCCCTTGGGGTCAATTTCTTGGCTTTGGGCCAAGTAGAGCCCATAACTTCAATGATTTCGTTTAATCTTGGGGTAAAGTGATTTTGGTGCCGTCTGAAACCAAAATGGTTTCAAGAAGTTACTCGCATCGCAAATGCCTCCAGTGGACCAACGCCAACGAAAGAGCGGTTCAAAATAGGGAAGGCAGCTCAGGAACCCGTACGGATCCTCACGAAAGGGGACCAGGTAAAGGGGTGCTCAGGCCATCCTTTGGCACGTTGCTCCAGCAACATCTGCCTTGAAGCTTGCCGGGCCGCATGCGAATAATCCATACCCTCCAACAAATGATATCGGTATAGATTTCCCATCCAAATTGCGGCAACCCCATCGTCAACCGGGAACAGGGACATGATCAAACTGTGGGTTCCGGCCATGGCAAAAGCCCTTTGCAATCCGAACACACCCTCGCCATAAAGAAAATCACCCTGTCCCGTATCACAGGCAGAAAGGACCGCCACCAGGACCCCGGACAAATCCAGGGCTGCCACTTCATACGCCGTCAGGATACCGTCCTCGGCATCTCCTCCGCTGGATTTCTCGTTGGCGCCGCTGAAGGCCAGGCCCGCGCGCAGCAACGGATTCACCAGTTCACCAAAGGTCAAGGGGGATGGATTTGGTTGAGACACCCCAACTCCCCGGGTTCTCGCTACCGGATCACGACATTCGTTTCCCAGGAAAAATCCGTGGGTAGCCAAATGCACCACCTCGAAATCGGAGGCCGCAGCCTTGAAAACACCCTCGGCCGCAGCCTCACCAACAAATTGCCGAACGGGCCCATCATCCAGCTGGCACCACATGCCAGCTATGGATTGAGCTTCATGCATGGTCCCGGGCAGTGGTTCGAAGCGGAGGTTCTGATAATCCCCACAATCGGTTGACAAGGTCCCAGAATCCGGAGCGCCCAGGGGGCCAAACTTCATTCCGCCCATGACCAGCAATCCGGCATTTCGGGCAACCTGATCGTTGCGGACCAGGAGATCCCTCTCCGAGGATACCAAAGCCAGCACGGCGTCGTTCTCGACCAGGAAGCCACCCTCAAGTCGCGGCAACGACATGAAATCCACGAAGGCGATGGCTCCGTCAGGAACGATGTACACCGTGCCCTGGACCTGGTCAAGATCAAGGGGATCCCAGATCAATGCTGCCAGCTGCCGCCCTGCCCGCAAGCAATCCGCAGTGACTGATTGCAGCTGTTCACCTTGGGCCATGAGCCCAGCGATGACGGTTTTTCGCCAGGCAGCAACCGCATTTTCAATTGTTTCGGCCGGTCCCAGAAAGTGGAGTTCGGGCGCAGGACCACCTGATCTTAAAACCAATACCGCCGTGACCGCCTCTGTCTCGGAACTGCTGGAGCAGGTCAAAAAAGAAACCAGGACCGCGTCCGGTTTCTGGTCTTTCGATATCTCCGTGAACCCTGCCTTGGTGACAGCCATTTGATGGGCAAAATCCAGGCTGGTGGCCGCGAGTCTGCGTTCGAGGTCCTCACGCCTGGCCGTGGTTTCAGTGAGGGCTGCCCGATAGTCGTCCGGTGTATCTTCACCCACGCCCCGGACAAAAAGATTGGCCAGTTCACTGGTGGCCCGGCTTAGGCTATCGATCAAAGCCCCGGACGAGGCGGACTGTTGTTGGTATCGTTGCCTCGTTCCCATCAGATCCAGCACCAATCCCCGCGAGCGAACCAACTCATCCCAAAGACGGGCCGTGACCCCGGGATATTCTCCTGTCCGGTTCATCCTCAGAGCCAGCGTGGTTGCCAAACCCAAGCCGCTGGTGCGCTGTTGGGCGAACTGCAAAACCCGTCGTTCTTCGAAAGCTGCCGCGGCCAGGGTGAAGTGGTTTCGGCCGATGCGCTCAGCCAGCAGGGCATGATCGAAAGCAGAGGGAAGTTGGTCAAGATCAGCCAGGGCATGGGCAAGATCCAGGTGGATGGCAGCCAGACCGGGATGATCAGAACCCAAGGCGTCTGTCCCGACGAGAAGAGCTTCTGCCAAAACTGCCTCGGCCCCCTCGGCATCTCCCTTTTTTAGAGCCAATCGGCCCTGGGCATGCAGAAGGTGGGCGACCTCGGGATGCTCGGAACCCAACTCGGCCCGCACAATGGTCAGCCCCCGAACCAGGGCTTGATCGGCTTCCGGATACCGGTCCAATTCCCTCAGAACATTGCCGACATCCCCCAAAACCTCCGCCACCACAAGATGAGTCTGCCCCAGTTGGGCCTCTAAAATTTCCTGGGCCTGCAAAAGCCGGGAAAGGCCGGCCTCGAACTCTCCCTTGGCGACCAGCACCGAACCCAGGCCCTGCTTGGCATAGCCCATGTACAAATGGTCCGATCCCAGGCGGGCCAGGAAGATTTCTTCGGATCTCAGGAGATAGACTTCGGCCAGTTCAACGTCTCCCAGGTCGGCCATGATCGACCCCAGGTTGAGCAGGCGAATCCCGGTTTGGGGATCATCCGAACCCCTGGCTTTTTCAGTAATGGCCAAAGCCCTCTCGAAACAAGACCGGGCCGCCGCAATATCCCCCCGGTCCGCCCTGAGGTTACCAAGGTTATTGAGGATCCTGCCGACCTCGCCGTGATCCGGGCCATAGGCGGCTTCTAGAAGCGGAATGGCGGTTTCGTAAAGAAATTCAGAGCGGTCAAAATCACCCATGGCCCGGTGCATGGCGGCCAGGTCGCCCATAGCTGACCCCAGCCCGGGATGATCTCCCCCTGGCACGGACTGGAAGATCTCCACAGCCTGTTCACCCAGGAGACTCACCTGTTCGTACTGGCCGAGTTTGAGATGGAGCCTGGCAATGGCCATGGTCGATCTGGAGAATTTGATCAGGTATTGGGGTTCTTCACGCTTCGATTCATAAATCCTGACGGCCTTTTCGAGGACGGCCAGGGCCTCGTCGTTCCTGCCGAGGGCTTCCAGAACGAGGCCCTGATTGTTGAAGGCCGCTGCTACCTTTTGGTCATCAATTCCTCGGGCGTCAGCCCAGAGGTCGGTTGCCTCTTCGAAAAGGGGAAGCGCTTCTTCGTTTTGCGATCTCTGGAAGTAAATAAGCCCCAGGGTATTGAGGCAGGCCGCCTTCAGATCGAAACCGGCGACCGGTGAATCAGAGCAGGAAGCGACCGCTCGTTGCGCAATCTCAAGAGTCTCCGGATTGCGGTACTGGCGGTTTCGACGCAACGATCGGGCCAGGGTTTCCAGGCCTTGGGCCAGGTCGGCACCCTGGGCGCCTTTGGACTCAAGGGAATCCACCAGGGCCCGGGCCAGACCAACCGCAGCATCATTCTGGCGATCGGCGAGCAAAACGGCAATGTAATCAATGCGGGCCTTGGCCCAGCCATCGGCAATGGTATTTCCGGCCAGGGCAACCCCCATGCCCAGGCAAACCAAAAGGATGGCTGCTCGTGCAGCCATCTTCTTCACGGTCTGGCAAAAGGTGGTTCTTACTTTCATACCTGAATATCATACCATTTTTTAAGGTATTTGAATACCCCAAGCCATTTTCCGGACCATGTTCCATGACTGCCTAATATCGCACTTTCCAAGGATGACAATAAATCCTCTTTCCATGATTATCTGGGGATTGATGGCCCAGGGTCAGGAATCCAGCACTTCCCGGATTTTTGACAGCAGGTCGTCCCGCCGGTAGGGCTTCTGGATCAGGATATTTTTCTCATCCAGAACAAAACCCACATGGATGGCGTTTTCGCTGTAACCGCTGGCAAAGACCACCTTGAAACCGGGCCGGATCCTGAAGATCTCCTCCTGGACTTCCCGTCCGCCCATCTTCGGCATGACCACGTCCAACAAAGCCAAGTCCAGAATCTCCGCATTGGCCTGGAAAATTTCCCAAGCCAGTTCGCCATCCTCGGCGATCAGGACATGGTACCCTGCATCCTCCAGGATTCGGGTGGCCAGACCCCGAACTCCAGGATCGTCTTCGGCCAAAAGGAGGGTTTCGTCTCCACCTCGCGTGGGTGCGAAGATCTTGTTGCCCACGTCCTGGGCAGGCCTTTCGACCATCGGAATATAAATCTTGAAGGTCGTTCCGCAATTCAACTCGCTGTACACGTGGATCAGGCCTGAATTCTGCTTCACGATGCCGTAGACGGTGGACAAACCCAGGCCGGTTCCCTTGCCCACTTCCTTGGTGGTGAAAAAGGGATCGAAGATCTGATCAATGATATTCTGATCCATGCCCATGCCGTTGTCCGTGACGCTCAGCAGTACGAAGCGGCCTGGCTGGGCCCATGGGTGATCCTCGCAGTACTTCGAATCCAAGACCACGTTTTCGGTCTCGATGGTCAAGGTTCCCTTGCCCTTCATGGCGTCGCGGGCGTTCAGGCACAAGTTCATCAAGACCTGCTCAAACTGGCTGCGGTCCACACAGACAGTGCCCAGATTATGACCGACAATGCTCTGCAACTCGATTCCTTCACCGATCAGTCGCTCCAACATTTTCAGGATTTCGGCGATGACCTGGTTCAGGTTGAAGTCCTGGGGAGAAATCAACTGGCGGCGACTGAAGGTCAACAATTGTCGGGTCAGATCAGCGGCTCTTTCAGCGGAATATTGAATTTTTTTCAGATCCCGACTGCAGTCCGGGTTCAGGTTCCCGTCTTCCAGCATGATTTCCGAATAGCCCAGGATGGCCTGCAGCAGGTTGTTGAAATCATGGGCAATGCCACCGGCCAAATTGCCGACAGCCTCCATTTTTTGGGCTTGGCGCAACTGGCTTTCCAGTTTCTCCTTCTCAGTCTTTGCCTCGTGACGCTCGGTCAGATCCTTGATGAGGCCGATGCTGTGGAGGCGTCCGTCGATTTCCACGGGGCCGGAGTTGACTTCCGCCGGGAATTCGGAACCGTCTTTGCAGGTGAAGATGATCTCCATCAGAGCACCCTGGTTCCCATTGCCGTGACTCTGCAAACGCTCCTGGATGCCCTCAAGATGACGCTCAGAATGCAGTTCGAAGATCTTTAGCTGGAGAAGTTCTTCCAGGTCGTATCCCAATTTTCTACAAATGGCCGGATTGGCATAGGATATGGATCCTGTAGTCTGGTCGGCGATGATGATCCCCTCAACCGCAGCCTCAAAGAAGGAGCGGTACCGCAGTTCACTGGCTGCCAGTACCCTGGTAGCTTCCGTTCTGCTCATCTCGTACCGATAGAGGATAGCCAGCATGACCACTGCAAGGGCTAGGCTGAAAGCCAACAGAGCGCCTTGGATAATACGGAATTTGCGCAGTTCCCGGGAAATGAGCAGGTGTAAATCCCGGTTCAGAGCCTCGATCCCCTGAAGGAAGGACTCGAAGAATCCATCAAATTGCTGGTCGACGAGGGTACCGGCCCTGGCGGATTGTCCTACATCGAAACGATGCTTTGCGGCGGCACGGAAAAGATCCAATTGGACCAGAAGTTCATCGACCTGGCCCCGAAGCCCGGGATCGTTCAGGGGATAGACCTTTCCAAAATCCGTTTCGCCTCCGGCGAGAATGGCGGTGGCAAGACGATCGGCAGCCTCGAAGTGGTGCCAGACTTCGGTGATTCCCCTTTCGTCATCACCGGCCATTATCTCCTCAAACCAGAGATGGCCTAACGTTAACTCGATCTGGATCCTGTTGGTGGCTTCCACGTGCCGGGTATAGACCTCGGCCAGATGGTGCCCTGTGCGCAGCGTGAATACCAAGGAAAGGCCAACGACCAGCAACGCCAGAAGGACCATGAGAAAGATCCGGCGCATGCGGTGGCGCAACAGGCTGGAGAAGTCGGGCGCAGTGTTCTGGGAGGAACTGATTCGAGAAAGACTCATGGTACTCCAAAAAATAAGGAACCAGGTCCAATCTTTTCAATTTCTTGGTAACATAGCCGGTTTGCCGGGTAAGTGAAACAACTAATGCCATTTGGAATCGGGATAGGGGGACCAAGCTATGCTCGGCCGCCCCTCCCACACCACCCGGCATGCGGGTCCGCACCGGGCGGTTCGTCAGGTTGAGGTCAAGGTGCCAGACGTGGTACACCCAGCTCATCAAAATACGTGTTTGGCAA
>JAJRZA010000080.1 GCA_024275485.1 Candidatus Krumholzibacteriota bacterium
AATGATGCGTGGGATGTGTGACCGTAGGTTGGCGTTTGATGATATTTTTTCGGAGCGGATCTTTCGTGATCACATTGAGTTACCGGAACGTTGGTCGGAATACTACGATGGCAAGGTCAAGACCCGGGCATTGGAGAGGAATTGTGAACATGAGTTGAGTTACGCACGGTAGGGGGTTAATGGATGGTTGGGAAACCGGCCAACGATAGAAGGGAGAAACATTTTCGGGGGCACAACTTATTGGGCCAGAATCCACTTTGAAATGAAGCCTCACCCGTCGCAAGCAGCGGGGTATCAAGATCAGAAATCAAAGTTCAGCTGTTTCTCATACAACTTTTTGTAGGTTCGACCTTGACTCTTGACGTATTTCCTAATTGTCTCTTCGCTCGCATACTGAACTACAGTGTTTGCATAGTATCCGCTCGTCCAAAGAGCACTACCCCAGAGGATCTTCTTCGCTTCCGGGTGATGTCGAAAAATTTCTCTGGCGGTAATACTCTTGATTATCGTCACGATTCGACTGACCGGCATCGCCGGGACGCCTTGCACCAGAAAATGAACATGGTCTTCCTCAAGACCAATTTCAACAAAACCAATTTCGTAACGCTCGCCAATTCCAATACAAACATCACGAAGAGTGTTTTCTACTTTTTCAGAAAATACCTTACGCCTGTATTTTGCTGGAAATACCAGATGGTACAGGAGTAGGGTTTTATTGTGACTCTTGCTGATATGATCACTCATATCGCCATTATAGCACACCAACCAGGAGCGCCCCAAGGGGCGGGGAATTAAACCCTCTTTCGATTGATTTTCTCTGGATCGGTCGCTGCGTAGCATGGCCCTTTGTTTTTTGAAACCTTTTCTCTACCTTTCCTGGTATTCTTTGACTCCCTCACACCTCCAAAACGAAAAAAAATGGTTTTTTGTTTTTTCCTGCTAAAGGTTTTGCACTTTAATGCCGATTGACCACACATCGGCCCTAATTTTCAAACATTAGGGAAAGAAAGGAGCCTCTCAGTAAAACCATAAAATGGTCCGGATAGGATAATCCGGCTGGGGGCAAGGAAGTCCAAAAATCATTTCAAGGAGGAATGTCATGGGACTAAGAATCAATACCAACGTCAGCTCACTCAACACTCAGCGTCACCTCGCGAACACTTCTAGCAAGTTCGCCAAATCCATGGAAAAACTCAGCTCCGGTCTGCGCATCAACCGCGCCGGCGATGATGCAGCCGGTTTGGCCATCAGCGAAGGTCTCAAAGCGGACATTCGCGCTTTGGACCAGGCAGCCCGTAACAGTGCCGATGGCATCAGCATGACCCAAACGGCTGAAGGATCCCTGGATGAAGTGTCCAGCATCTTGCTGCGGATGAAGGAATTGGCGGAACAATCATTGAACGGGACCCTGAGCAATACGGATCGTGGTTATCTCAATTCCGAGTTCACTGCTCTGTCCAGTGAAATTGATCGAATCAGCAATTCCGCCGAATTCAACGGTGTCAAATTGCTGGATGGTACCGGTGGAACAGTTGGTATCCAGGTAGGTATTGGAACCGCTGCCTCGGATTCCGTGGACATTGATCTGTCCGTCGACATGGATGCGGCAGCTCTTACCCTCACTTCGGGAGTTGACACGACAACCAGCGCAAGCACCAGCATGAGTGAAATTGATGCCGCCATTGAAACGGTGACCTCAACTCGTGCCGATTTCGGTGCTGTCCAGAATCGTCTGGAAAGCTCGATTCGCAACATCAATATGACCAGTGAGAACCTCGCAGCAGCAAACAGTCGGATCAGAGACGTGGACATTGCGAAGGAAACCTCGAACATGACCAGTCATCAGATCCTGATGCAAGCGGGTACTTCCATACTGTCACAGGCCAACATGACCAGTAGCCTGGCCATGGCATTGATGGGTTAGCCGTAAACGGGGCTCCGCTGCGGCGGAGCCCCTACCCAGGATTTTGGGAGGAAAGTGATGTCCGCCATACGTAGCATTCCAGGACGCTTGGATCCTGTTCAGGAGGGCCAGGTTGAAAAAACAGTCATTCAAAGCCAGGATAATGGACTGGAAATATCTACATCGAAGATCCCGAAACCAAACCCGGAAGAAGGTTTGGACCGTTCGGAAAAGACCAACAAGGACGATGTAAGTGACAAAACCATCGCAAGTTACGAAGAAACAAATGCAGTGGCCGAAAAACTGCAAATCCGCATCAATGAGGTGGCCAAGGATCACTACAAGGTGACCATCTACAACGACGAAGATACCAACCGGTACATTATTGAGATCAAGGATTCCTACGGAGAGGTCGTAAAACGGTTTCCTCCGGAAAAAGTACTAAACCTGCACCAAAGATTGGACGATCTCTCAGGAATGGTCATCGACGAGATGATTTGACGGAGCTCGGCAGTGTCGACGGATCGACGAACCGATTGAACTGGGAGAAGCATAATGAGCATGGTCGCATTTTCAGGTTTGGCCTCCGGGTTGGACACAGGTAGTATTGTAGCTCAACTGGTTGAACTCAGACGCGCACCGATTTACCGCCTTGAAGACAGAAAAATGGGGTTTCAATCCCAACTTTCGTCTCTAGTTGATTTGAAGACCAAACTCACAGACATGCAGGCGGCCATGCAGGCCCTCGATACGGCCAGAGAATTCAGCAGCCTTACCGCTTCCATCAACAAAGAAGATTTCATGAGTGTAACCGCGTCTTCGGAAGCGGCGTCAGGCTCGTACGTCATCAAAATCAACAACCTAGCCAAAGCCCAAAAGACAAATAGCCAAGGCTACGACAGTGTGGACGATTTGGTTGGCTCGGGCATCATCAGCTTTAATCTGAACGGCGTAACCACTGATCTGAACCTTTCCGGGGCTACAACTCTAGAAGGTCTCAAAAACCTGATCAACAACGACGTGCCCGGGATAAGCGCAACCATCATCAATGACGGCAGCGGCAGCGGTGCTTATACCTTGCAGCTAAGCGGTGAAGAAGAAGGCACCGACAACGCTTTCATGGTGGATGTCAGTGGCCTCAGTGGGGGCATTACTCCTCTCTTCACCACCGATGTGGTGGCGTTGGATGCCCAAATCGAAATCGATGGAACCATTGTCACCATGGGCAGCAACAGTTCTGACCAAGTCATCAGCGGCTTGACCTTGAATCTTCTTCAAGCAACTGCTGGCCAAGAAATAATCCTGAAAGTGGATGTTGATACTGAAGGAATATCCGAAAAAATAAAAACCTTCGTGGACAAATACAACGATCTCTTCACCTACATCAAAGATCAAAGTGGATCCGAAGGGGCCCTGAATCAAAACCCAACACTGCGTGCTGTGGCCAGCCGCATTGAAAATATCGCCACCAGCGCCCTCACTGGAGGCCTCGGAAGCATCACCCAGTTTCACCAGATCGGCATCACCCGGGGCGAAGGCAGGACCTTGGATTTCGATGAAGAAGATTTACTGACAGCCCTTGGAGACGACTTCAACGGTGTGCGCGATTTTTTCATCGAGCGTCAAGGCAACCTGGGTAAAGGCTACCTCTTCGACCAGGCCGTCGAAGACATGACTGACAGCATCGACGGACTTTTCAAAATCTCCAACGATGCCCTCAACAAAAAAATCGATTATGCGGATCAGAGCATCGACCGGTACGAACGCAGCGTCGAATCCTATCGGGTAACCATGGAGCGCAAATTCACCGCCATGGAAATGATGATGGCGCAGCTTCAGGCGCAAGGGTCGTACCTGAGCGCAATAAACTAAAAACCCGGCAAGGGAAAGCAGGGAATTGGAATGTACAACAACCACGGCGTTCAGCAATATCGAGAAACCGATATCAACTCCATCAGCAGGGAGAAGATGATCGTTCTGCTTTACGAAAAAATGCAGTCAGACCTGATGAGTGCCAAAATATCCCTCGGGGAAAACAACCGTATTGAAATGACGAAGAAGATCAACCACAGCCAACGTATTGTTTCGGAGTTGAGAGGTGCCTTGGACCATTCCATTGGTGGAGACATTTCCCAGAATCTGGAAAGCCTGTATGATTTCATGTTCCATGAGCACTTGGAGGTTCTTGTGGATCTCAAGGTTGTACACATCGAAAACTGTTTGAGGGTCATTGCTCCCCTGCTGGACGCTTGGCGCCAGATACCTTCCGGAACCGGCGACAATGCGGCTATGGACAATACCGAGACCCAATCTGGCGCGGAACCTGCTAGGGATGAAGTACCTCCAGGTGATTCCACACCGGATCCCATTCCTGGAAAAACGAGTCTTCTTTCCGTATCGGCCTGAAATGACACTCGAATCCACAATTGAAAAAGCCATTGACCTGACGGGCCGCCTTGAGGCTGCCCTAAAGGTTGGCGACATGGACCTTTGCCGTGATCTGATTGAAATCCGAGGTGAGATTTTTTATGATTTTGAACTGACCCACCGAGAGAGTTCAGAGGCCGAGCGAAAAAGGTGTCAAACCATCCTGGCCAAGTTAAAATCAGGGAATGACCAACTTCAGGTCAAATGGAAAGAAAGTATGGTTACCACCGCAGGCGATTTGCGTCGAGCCATCAATTCAGGGGCAAGCACACCGATTGGGGCCTACAAATCTCAATCCTCCCCCGGCTGCCTTGATCGCAAAGTCTGAATACCCGGTTATCAAAGTAAAAAAAACCGGAACAGCCTGCAGTTGTTCCGGCCTGTTTTTTATTGGTCCAGGGAATCCAGCTATTTATTTTCCTTATTGGAACCTTTGACTTTATTGCGAAGGGCTGCCATGTCCGGAACATCGCTGGCGGCTGCATCCAGGGTGGTGCTTTTGATTTCTTCATAGATCTCATGTCGATGCACCGGAATGCTGCGAGGGGCATCAATGCCTATTTGAACCTGGTCACCCCTGATATCCACGATCATGATGGAGATGTCATCTCCAATCATGATTTTTTCATTGCGTTTGCGACTGAGTATTAGCACGGGACCTCCCTGTCCGGCCTCTGGAATTATGAATGAAACTCCGGGCGATTATCTAGACCCCAGCAGGCTCAGGAATATTCTGGGCAACATCTGCTCCTGCCTCTGCCTGGGCGGACTCCTCCATAGGCACGGTTGAGTCATTGTCCGACGCTTCTGATTTTACGGCAAGTCCAAATTTGAAGTAATTGATTTCCTGCCGCATGCTGAAATTGGCATCGTCGATGGTCAATTGGCGCCCGTTACGGGTTTCAGTGTCTATCACTAGTGGAGCCAACAGGTTACCAGTAATTTTGGCGCCGCCGGGATGCACCGTGGTTATGATCAGTGTGGCAAGGTCCTCTTCGTCCTTTGTGCCGAGAGAAGCTTTCACAGCCGATCCGACCTTCATATCATAGTCATCGTGGAAGAGATATGATTGAGCCACCGGAAAACCAAAGTCTCCCCGATCAAGAGATTGAAACCATTTCATGGGCACATCATCACCCATTTCAAGGATAAGCCAGTTGAGCAAATTCGGCATCCCCACCAGACCTTCGGCCAAATGGATCACGTCTCCCTCTCGGTACTCGAATTCCCCGAATCGAACTGTCTTGAACTTCGGCATCACAGGCTCCTTGTTGATGGATATCGAAGGGTTCTTACCCGGCGCATCCAATGTTAACGCAAATATTGCATCAAGTTAGCGGTGTACAGCTTGCTGGTTACCAGAAGGCTTGCCTGGTAGCTGGTTTCCGCGTGACTCAGGTCTGCGGCCACCTGGGCCACGTCCGCGTCGTATTCCAGAGACAAATTGCTTTGCAGGCGCTCGTCCCTTTGCCGGAGGATGCCTTCGGACCAATCAAGATCCTTTTGGCGTCCGCCATTCTTCATAAGCAACTGGTAAATAGTGTTTTCAATTGAATTGAGTTCAGACATGGTGGCTCGAATAGCCTCCTTGTCGCCTAGCCCCAGGGCAGCTTTGAGATCCTCCAGCATACCGAACAGACGCACCGGGGTACCATTGCCGTTCAAACCCAGAGCCGATGCCGTGTTGGTGGCATCGGCATTGGTAACGAGGAAGGACTCCGGGCTGCCCCCCACCAGGCTCAGGGTGTTATTCTGGAGCTGCATTTCCATGCCGGGAACAGTAGCGTTGAAAATCGTTTGCAAATCTCCCAAAGTCACCGCAGCGCTGAAGTCGATGGCATAATCCGTCCCCTGCCAATTGACATTCATGACCCCCAAGGGAAGGCCCCCGCTGAGGGCTTCAATATCCGCCAGGTTTGTGCTTGGCAAGGCCGTTGTGCGAACATCCCGACCGGTAAGAGATCCACCCAGACTGTTGGCGTTCAGGCCGAGGGAAGCCGCAGTAGTGCCGCCATTGATTTCACCAACGACCAGGGGACCGGCACCGGTGATTTCCAAGGAGGAACCATCGGCGCTGATGCCCAGGTTCACCATGCCGCTGGTAGCGGCGTTGATGGTGGTAGCCAGGTCATTTATGGTGACGGCACCGCTAACGTCCACCTGGTAGGTGGTTCCGGTGCCATCGCTGATGGAAATAGTGCCCGGAGACCAACCGACCCCGAGATTCAAATCCGAAAGACTGGTAGTCAGGTCCAACCGCGGTCCCATATCCACCTGTCCACCGAGGGTGGAGCTCTGGGTTCCCAGGAAAATATCCCCCGGGATATTCACTGCCATAGTACTGTTGGGGCCCGTCCGACTGAGGATTTCATCAGTATCGCCCTGGTACAAAACCGTGCTGCCACTGCGGGCAAATGGCGGTGTTTTCACTTGACGCCCGGAAAACAGATAATTGCCTTCAATGCTGGAATTCAAAACATCCAGCAGCCGGTTGACCAGGTTGTCAACTTCAGTCACTGAAATCTCTTGGCTCTGGGGCGTGGAAATTGCGGAGGATTCGCGCAGGGAAATCACCCGAATATCCGCCAAAACCTCGCTGATATTTTGCAGCGCCACATCGGTTCCGTCTACAATGAGCCGGCTCCTGGTTACATTGGTGAGGTACTGGTCGTTGTTGGCCAGCAAGGCGTTGTAACGCTGGATGGTGCCAATGGCCCGAGGGTCATCGGCAAAGGAATTGACGCGCCGCATACTGCCCGCCATGCGCTGCTGTTCCAACAAACGGCCAAGACTGCGGTTCAGGTCCCCCACCAGGATATTGGACAAGTAGCTGTCAGTTACTCGAAAACTCATGCGGGTTCACCTCCTATTCTTTCCAAGACTCGGATCCTAGGCCATGGCCATCAAGGCGTCGTACATCTCCTGCACCGTGCTGATGATCTTTGCCGCCGCGTTGTAGGTGTTCTGGTATCGCACCATGTTGGCACCTTCTTCATCAAGACTCACGCCACTGATGCTGGACATTTTTGTTTCCAGGGAAGCGACGACATTTTGTTGGTTCTCCACCATGAATTCGTAACTGGAGCGTTTCGAAGCCACCACCGTAAGCATGGCTCGATATTCATCTCCGACACTTTGGGTTCCGGGTCCGCCCAAACCCATGTTGGCCAAGTCGGCAATGGCCAGGGCGATGGTATTGTCGCCCTCGGCGGTAGTCGTTCCAGTGGCCACCATGTTGGGATTGTCCGCCAAGGTGGGGTTGACCTCAATAGTGTGCATGGAGTCGCCGGAGAAAAACGTTTGACCGCTGCTGATCGAAGTACGGCCCTGGGTGTGCAAGCTGTTGACCTGGTCAATCAAGCTGGCAGCCAGTTTATCCAGGCGATCGCGAACATCTTTGATGTGGACATCTCGGCTGTTCAACAAACCTTCCAGTTTTCCCGGAGAGAGAGTTACTTCCCGGCGGGAACCCAGTGTTACAATGGTCATCTTGTAACCTTGAGAAGTCTCCACGTAGGTGCTCTCCAATTTTGTGACCATATCGCGGGCCACCATGGTGCGGCCGGCCAGGATCAAATCTTTGGTCCCATCATCTCGTTCCAAAACCGATACTTCGGCTATTTAGGAAATCTGGGTGATCAATAAATCCCTCTGATCGCGCAAATCATTGGCCGGCTGTCCGTTGGACTCGGCGCTCATGATTTGACCGTTCATGTCGGACACACCCTGCATCAGGCGATTCAGGTTTTCAATTTCCGACTGGATGTTGATTTCAATGTTGGCTTCCAGATCATCCAGCGAATCGTTGATCGAATGAAAATCAGTCACCAGGCTGACCGCACTGCTGACCACATCCTGCTTCAATGTGGTGTTGATGGGCGGTTGTGACAGGGCATTCCAGCTGTCGAAAAAATTGTTGAGGGCGTTGCCCAGGTGATCATTGTCCACGGAACCAAGGATGGCTTCAACTTCATACAGTGCCGAATCCACGGCGGAATAGGATTCCTGACGGGATTTTTGGATGCGCAGGTTGTTCTGCAGAAACTCATCCTGGATGCGGCGGATCCCTTGAACTTCCACACCACGCCCCAAGGCCCCGTAGGGCAGGATATCCGGCCTGCGGGCGGCAAAAAGGACATTTTGACGGCTGTAACCAGGTGTATTCGCATTGGCGATATTGTGGCCAGTGGTGGCCAGTCCGGCCTGGGCGGCGAACAAAGCCGAAAGGCTTGAATCCATGATGGAATTGAGTCCTGGCATCGTCCTCTCCTAGGCTTGTTTGACCAGGACCCCTCCAGGGCCTCGGCTCGCGGTTTGAGCATTGTTGCCGTAGCATCCTGAGGGATCATTCAATACCGTGGTGCGGAAGATTTCTGTTTCTTCCCTCGCCAAGTCCAGACAGAATTCCGCCAGTTGACGATTCAATTCGTTTTGTCGGGCCAGGCGGACGCTGGTGGCTCGCAAATCATTGGCCGAGCTGATGACCTCATCACGAGTGGTTCGGCTAGTCCCGGCAATCAGGTTTTCAAAGTTGGCCGGTTGACTTGCATTCCTCCTTTGACTGGCCATTTCCTGGACAAAACGTTCCCTGGCAATTCGGGCTTCATCAGCCTGCGGGAGGTATTTCGCCCATTCACTGGCGTTGAAGTCCAGGCGGTCCACATCTTGTCGCTTCATGTAAGAATTTTGCCGCCAGGCCAATCGCAACAATCGACGGTATTGCTTGGCCTCAACTTCCAAAAGGGAAGCCAAAAGGCGGCAATCCTCGTCTATAATGGCATTTCGTTGTTCCAAGTTGTTCATGGCTTCTCCCCGAAACTGGTGTTCAAAGGTCGCTTCGGTTCTTCATTCGCCAATATTGTGCCACCCAGTTGGCGGAAACGGTTAAGGACCCGGCCCACGTATCGTTGAGTCTCAGGAAATTCTGGGATCTGACGGCCAGCCTTATCCACATTTCCCGGCCCGGCGTTGTAGGCGGCCAGGGCCAGTTTGAGGTCCCCATCGTACCGCTGCAGCATGCGGGACAGGTAACGAGAGCCTCCGGCTACATTCTGTGTTGGGCTGGTGGAATCGACGACACCCAGGTCTCGGGCGGTGGCTGGCATAAGTTGCATCAAACCCTGGGCACCGGTTGAGCTCAGGGCCAGAGGATCTCCGCCGCTCTCCTCTATGACCACTGCCAATACCAGGGCCGGATCCAATCCATTTTCCCTGGCTGAGGTGGTAATTTCCTTTTCGAAGCGCTGCAGAGTATCGGCAACGGCTGAACCCTGTTGGCCGGCCTTGAGCCGCAGGTTCAGCAATTGCGCTGCATCTATGCTGACGGCCCCCATTTGGCGGTAGCGATCCATGGCCAATGGCGGCACTGCATCAACCGGCGGATGGTTTGGCTGGATACCGATGTTTTCTTCGGAGGGAATGTTGTCCTTGAATTGACGAACGATCATTTCAGCGATGCCCATTTGGTTGTGACCTGAGGCCATGGCTTTGGCCATTTCCGCATCCTGCATCTGCTGATAAAATTTGGTGGGCCCGGCGCTGTTGAAGAGTTTGTTGTCCGGCACGGTTCGCCGCATGGCCTTCATCAAGGTATTGAGAAAGACAGCCTCGAACTCCTTGGCGGCTTTTTCCAATCCTTCAAGATCGGATTTGCCCCCAGCACCGCCGGCCATTTGGCGGAGTTTGGCCTCGGCGGCCTGAGACTCTGCCTGCTGGATCATGTTGCCGGTGTTTGCCGAACCAAGGATATTCATGGCAACCTACATTATTTCCAGCACGGCCTGCAAGCTGCCCGCCCGTTTGAGAGCTTCCAAGATTGCGATGATGTCCCGGGGACTGGCTCCAATATCATTCAACACGCCCACAACATCGGCTACGGTGCTAGTATCGGGAACCCGCAAAACCCTTGCGTCATGATCCTGTACATCGGTGTTGACATCAGGAACAACCACGGTTTCTCCACCTCTGCTGAACGCTCTGGGCTGAGAAACATCATAGTAGGTATTGACCACCACCTTGAGCGTACCGTGGGCCACGGCTGCTTCCCGCAATTTGACATTCTTACCCACAATGATAGTGCCCGTGCGTTCGTTCACAATGACCTTGGCAACGGCGTCGAAGGCAGTGCTTAACTGGCCCATATCCGCAATAAAAGGAACCGGGTTTTTTATGAAATCTTCGGGGATGTCGACTTCCACCGAAGAAGATCCGGTGGCTTTGGCCAAGTCCATGCCGAATCTCGCATTGATGGTTCGGGCCATCTGATCGGCGGTGTCAAAATCCGGTTGAACCAACAACCAGGTCAAGGTGTTGTTTTGGGTGAATTGGCCTCCCAGCTCGACTTTGACAATGCCACCATTGGGAATGGTGCCGACCTGAGCGTGATTTTTCCGGAAGGAATTGCCAGCACCGCTCTTGATGTTGAATCCACCAATGGAAACAGAACCTTCGGCAAGAACACAAAGCCGGCCCTGATGATCCATCAATGGCGTCATGATCAGGGTGCCCCCTTCCAGACTGCTGGCACCCAGCATACTGCTGACCTTGACGTCGATGGTGCTGCCCAATTTGGAATTGGGATCCATGGTTGCGCTCACCATGACCGCAGCAGTGTTCTTTGTGCCAAAGTTGAAAGGCACGGTGACATTGTGTTTTTCCAGGACGGCGGCAATGCTATTGTGAACCATCTCGCTGCCGGCTGAATCACCGGAACCATTCAATCCGACCACCAGTCCGTATCCGGACAAGGGCTCCTTGGTGGTGCCCTGAAGACGAGCCAAATCCTTGATACGCGATTCACTCGCCGCCATGGCGTCCAGGGCTGCTAGGAACAAACATACCATCACCACCATCATGGTGATTCGGGTTGCCGGGGATTTTGTTTTTTTGGTTTTCATTGCTTTATCCCTCTTTAGAACAACCAGTTGAGGACTTTTGTAATCACACCGGGCTCGGCAGCATCGTTGACCATGCCGGTTCCGTTGTACGCGATCTGAGCATCGGAGATGTAGGTGCTCATGATGGTATTGTCAGGAGCGATGTCCTTGGAACGGCAAACCCCGGTGATTTCGATCATGGTTTTTTCCCCGTTGACATTGACCATTCGGGTGCCCTCAAGGCGAAAATCACCATTGTGCAAAACCTCAATAATACGCGCCGTCATCTCGGCCTGCAGATTGCCGCTGCGTTGGGTTTTGCCGTCGCCCTTGAATTTGTTTTCCACGGTCAGGTCCCAAGGTTTGATGAAGTCCAGGAAGCCCAATCCGGGGCCCCCACTGTGTTCACTTTTATTGTTCGCCTTGGTCTTGCTGGTAGCGTCGGCACTGGAATTTTCGGTGATGATTATGGTGATGAGATCACCAACGCGACGAGCTTTGAGATTGGTCACCAGGGACTCGCCGTTTGAAAAATCCACCAACGGTTGATTGGCGGCGGCCTGATTGGGTGAAACCATGCCAATCAAGGCCATCAGGAAGACAACCGGAATTATCTGAAACAAGGGGCTGTTTTTAACCATCGTGGCCGGGAATCTCATTTCAATTTCTCCATTTCACAACTCCGGCGGACACAACACGTGCATTCACCAGGCGTTTGGTCAATTCGTTCCTCACCGGGATCGTCTGCCCAATGCTGCCTTCCTGCCGGGCCGTAGCCCGGACCGAAACCGAAACGGCACCTCTCTGCACAAGCAACTCCACCGTATCGCCGGTCAAAACCACGGGGGTCGATTTCAGATCGCATTGCCGCAGGTAATCGCCGGACCTGATGGTGCGGGCGCTGGAAACTCCGAAGATGCCGCCCCGTCCATAGAAATCGGTTTTCTGATTTGGGACAGCCAAGTCCGTCCATTCCCAGTTGAACATTTGCTCCCCGAGGCTATCTCCACGTTTGATTTTGGTTTTGGCCCGGGCTGTTTCACTGAATTGATGAAGGGTGACTGTAACAGGAAAATTCATATTTTCGATTGCACCCACCAACTCGATTGATACGTGGTTGCGGCCTGGCTCCAGACGAATGGGATTGGCCAAGCGCACTTCAAGGTCCTCACCCTCACTGGCCACCAGCTGCTTGGGAAGTTCCAGATCGAACCAGGTCGCCGGTGCTCCAGGCTGAGCTGCCGGAACCAGGGGTTGCAGGATCCGTCGAATGGCCGGACGTAGTGAATTCGGGTCCAGGGTTTGACCTGTACGGATAATCACGCATTGATTGGCACCCCGGAACGAAACTCCGGAGGCCTCTCCCGCTGAAACCAGCCGGCGAAGAACATTGCGCCTGGATATTTTCCGGGTGGTGCCTGGTGGACCGCTGCTGAAAACAAACAGATCCGCCACCGAAGACGGCAGTTGGGTTTCCGACAAATCCGAAAGCTGGATCTCCCGCCCGGAAACAAACACGGTGTCGGCCAGAGCAAAAACCCAGGGCCCTGCCGCCGCTCCCGCGGCCATGGCCCCCATACTGAGAACCAGAATAATTGCAAATGTAATTGCTCTCATCTCTTACCTCTTTAGCCGGTTGATTGTTTGTAGCATCTCATCGGCCAAGGTGATGGTTTTGGAATTCAATTCGTAGGCTCGCTGGGCCGAAATCAATTTCACCAATTCATCCACCGTTTCAACGTTGCTCATCTCCAGAAAACCGGATGCGGTTTCACCGATTCCGTCCAAACCCGGATTTCCCAGAATGGGAGTTCCTGATGCAGGTCCTTCCGCAAAAATATTGCCTCCCCTGGCTTCCAGGCCCGCAGCATTGGGGAAACGCGCCAATTCAATCTGGCCGATTTCCTGAATGTTTGCGTCATCGCCGGCTGTTCGAACCGAGATGATCCCAGCCCTGGAAACGGCGATTTCCATGGCGTCAGTTGGAATCGTTACCGCGGGTTCCAGCATGTAGCCCTGGGAAGAAACAATGTTTCGGTCCGCATCCAGCTTGAAACTTCCGTCACGGGTGTATTTGAGGGTCCCATCGGGCATGCGCAATTGGAAAAACCCATCCCCCTCAACCATGATATCCAGAGGATTGTTGGTTGACATCACAGGTCCCTGACTAAAGTTTTTATTGGTGGACACCAGTTGCACCCCATGCCCGACTTCCACTTTTGTCGGACGAGCGCGACCCTGAGCGTCGATCATGCCTCCAGGCATTACCTTTTCATATAGCAGATCCTGAAATTCGACATGACTGCGTTTGTAACCTGTGGTGTTGACGTTGGCCAGGTTGTTGGCAATTGTATCGATGTTCATCTGCTGGGCTTTCATGCCTGAGGAGGCTGTTCCCATGGCTCTGATCATTTTCTATCACCTTTCAATGCGGTCTATCTGACCTGGGGCAATTTGTTGACCGACTTGCTCAGCATTTCGTCTTCAGTGGTCAGTATTTTCTGCTGTATTTCAAATGCTCTTTGAGCCGTGATCATGGCTATCAAAGTATCGATGGGGTTCACGTTGCTACCTTCGAGGTTTCCCTGGGCCACAATTATTTCATTGGCCGCCAAACCCTGGGGGTCCATACTTTCAGGGGCTTTCAAAAGACTGTTGCCCTGATGCTCCAGTAGGGTGGGGTCGGAAAAATTGACGATTTTCAACTTGTCCACAACGGTACCGTCCACCATGATGAAGCCGTCGTTTTCAATGGAAAAGTTCTCTCCATCCAGGGTGATGGGGCCTCCTTCCCCGAGAACCTGCAGTCCATCGGGAGTGACCAGGTGCTTCTTATCGTCGATGGTGAAGGATCCACTCCGGGTATACCTTTCGCCGCCTTCGGTCTGAAGAGCGAAAAATCCGGATCCCACGATGGCAACGTCCGTGTCGCGACCAGTGGAAAAAACAGGTCCCCGCCGCATGTCTGTGGCGTGACTCATGATCATCGGTTTGATTTGAACCCAGTTGTCATCCGACCCGGAGGATCGTTTCAATTTTCTTACATCTTCCGCAGGCGTTGTATCAGGGCCTGGATTCTTGACATCACCGGAGCCAAACTCCGAAACCCTGGTCAGGATTTGCCGAAACCCTGCAGTGTTCACATTGGCCAGATTGTTGGCCAGGGTGTCAATCCTGGTTTGCTGAAGTTGCATGGCCTTTTCGGCTGTGTTCAAACTTCTGATCAAAACTTCCCCTCCTGATCCACCGGGTGTACTACTGACAACAAACAAATCGCAAACCCCATGCCTGGAAGTGATACAGCAAGGCAATAAGGAGAGATCCCAAGCGGGAAGATTTTTCCCCCTGGCAACATTCCTCAATGGACTAGCAGAAGTGATTTGAGCCAACAGGAGAGTTGACGATCAACAAAGTGGGAAAAAAATTCCGACCGGGAAAAAAATTCCGTTCGAAACAGATAATCAGGAAATGATCGGAAATCAACCGCTCCCTGTCCGGAAGCGGTACAGGTACATCATTTGGCGGCCGCAGGTTCCTGAGTCAATGAACACGTTCGATCCAACTGGTCAAGGCCTGGTAAAACGGACAAGGGAATGGTAAAGGTAAAGGTACTTCCTTTACCCAGCTCACTGGAGACAGTCACCGTCCCGCCATGTGCTTCCACCAGTTTCTTCACAATGACGATGCCCAACCCCACGCCTTTGATTTTGCGTTGGGACTGACCACGGGTGTAAGGTTCAAACAAAACGTCCAACTCATCGACAGACATTCCTATGCCACCATCGGCAATGGATATTCGGGCCCAACCTTCTTTTTCAACAACCGTGATCCTGATGTAGCCGTCATCAATATTGTATTTGATGGCATTGGACAGCAGATTCCTCAGGATCTGAGTCAAACGCAGAGGATCGCTGTGGACCTGCAGTTCTTCCGGGGGCAAATTCAGGGAGACCTTGAGATTTCGATAGCTGGCCAGAGGCCCTAGATCCTCCACAACTTCTTCGATCAACTGACCCAAATTGTGATCCTGGCATTTGAGATTGACAAAACCCGCGTCCATTTTGCTCATGTCCAGGAAATCATTCAACAGGGAAGTCATTTCAGATATCTTGCGGTTGACACTGCCCATGAACTCTATTTGGGTCTCATTGACGGGCCCGGCCTTGCCCGTGGCCATGAGCGATACATAGCCTTGGATAACGGACATGGGTGAACGCAAATCATGGGCTATCATGCTGTGAAAATCGGCACGCATTCGCTGGTTTTCCACTTCCCGGGTAACATCGCGGAAAACATATGCCATGGCCACTTCACCCTCTCCCAGATTGATCGAAGCTGTGCGGGCCGTCAAATAGGTGATGGTCTCATCAATGCAAATTTGCAGTGGAACATCTTCACTACAGCCGTTGCGCAAACGGGCAATAGTTTTGTCCGGGACATCCAGAATGTTCAAGATTTCCGTCATGCTTTTGAAATTTGATACTTCCCTGGGCATGCGCAACAGGTTCAAGAACACCTGGCTGGCCAAAACCAAACGATCATCCTGGCTGCAAATGGCCACAGGTTCGTGCAAATACCTGAATATCTGGTTCAGCTTGTCGCTCTCGTTTTTCAGTTGATCCTGGAGGTCCTTGATGCGCAAAAAAGCACTGATTTTGGATTGCAATTCTCCTGCCGAAATATCCTTGTGGATGTAGTCGTCCGCCCCCATCTACAGGCCGCGAATTCTTTGCTGGGTATCATTTTCGGAACTGAACATGAGAATGGGAATGCCCTTGGTATCCTTGTGGGCGCGCAAGGTGCGGGCCACCTGGAATCCATTCATCTTGGGCATTTCCTTGTCGAGCAGAATCAAATCTGGCAGTTCTTCCAGGGCGGTCTTCGCTCCCTGGACACCATCATGGGAAGTCAGAACCTGGTAGCCATTTTTCTGCAAAAGACGTTTGATATATATGCAGGCGGGAATGGAGTCATCCACCACCAGGATGGTTCTTTTTTTCTTTTTGGACAACCCAAAGACCTCTTTTTTGTTGCAGGGCAAGTCGACCAGGTATCTGGTCGTTGGGTATGTTTTCGGTTTGTGGAGGAGATACTTGACTGAAAAACCCGGAATAATCAGCGAATGATGATCGTTCGGGGCACGGTTCCAAAAAAACAACCCGGAGACGTTGACCAATCAGTCTGTGTTCGCCATCAGCAAAGTGATATGACGTTCCAGATTGGACATTCCTTCAGGTTTTATTTGAGTAAAAAAGACGGCGATTTCGTAATCGGTACAATCAACCGTTTCACCCTCTGGATTGGTGCGCACGACGATGCCTTCGCAGGGCACCGAAGCTTTCTCGACACCGTATTCGCCCTCACCATTGGGAACGCAAACCTCAAGCTCCATGACCAGTTTGGTCATGGGTTCGATAAAATGATCTGATTTGAAATATACGCCGGAGGAGGAGATGTTAATTGTCTCTAAACTGGCAACATCACTGCTGCCGCCCTCTCCAGTGAATTGGACTTCCAGTTTCAGATTTGCATCCAGACGCTCAGCCCGGCGTCTTTCGTTTTTTTGAATCGCCATTTCCGATACTCCTTTTCGGTGGCCATGTTTCGGCCTGTACGTCATCTTCCTTGAGACATTCCTGCTGGAGTCCGGAAAATAAGCCAACAGCCGACATCAAGGTGATGCCGGCCACTCTGGCAAATTATTTTTTCTTATGACGGTTCTTGCGCAGCCGCTTCTTACGCTTATGCGTAGCGATCTTCTTGCGCTTGCGTTTACGCCCATTAGGCATAACGACCAGCCTTTCACAATTGAATGAACCGCCGGACCCAGCTACCATAACCGAGCCCGAAGGAGTCGTTGCCGATGATCGGGAACCAAGAGATCCCGCATCGTTCAAAGGATTCGTCAAGATAAACACCGAAAGCCGTTAAGACAATAAGGAAATGTCCTTTTGGCTATCTTTTTCGTTCAAACGACCCTTGAGTTCGTTGGAAGCTTTGAAATAAGGAACCCGCTTCGCTTCGACCTGGACATCCGCCCCGGTGCGAGGATTTCGCGCCTTGCGAGCCTGTCGTGTCTTTACCTTGAAGGATCCGAACCCTCGCAGCTCAACCTTGTCACCATCCACCAACGCCTGGCCGATGTTCTCCATGATGAGGTTGACAATCACCCCAGTGTCTTTCTTGTTGATGCCGGTTTCATCAGAAATGATCTCAACCAGTTCAGCCTTGGTCATTGGTTCACCTTTCAACCCAATCACGCCCAAATCATTCACATGACGAGCGCCCATTTTGCTACATTGTTAAGTTTGAGCCAGTTAAGTGATGATACTTATCACAACACCGAGAATATTCCAAGAAAAAAATGTTCCCCGCATTCTGCCGTGTGGTTAAAACAGGAAACTTACAACACGGAGAGCGTAAGAACCTCAATGACCAAACGCGAACAGCACAGAGAACATTTATGCCTGGTTTTGCAAAGGATGTGCCATTTGTTATCACGTAAATGGAAGAGGAAATTCAAAAGGGGGCTATTTGTGTAACAATATTTTTTACAAAGAGTTAAGTAGAATAAATTTAAGATTGACATCAACGCCCGCCCTGACGACGAGGGACTGATGGGAGGCAAACGGAAATCCTAAGGCCTCTGGAGGATGCAAAATGCCTTCGGGGAAATCCCCAGGAAAATAGTCCTGAAAAAAATGGTATTCAGGCAAGCGATCGCATGAGTTTTTTTGTTGCCTCGACCATGCGGCACCCCCGCCGGCCCATCACTATGGTTGCGGTTTCGATGGCTTTTTCCACATCATATGCAGGTCGGTCCGGAAGACCGCCCCAGGAAAAATTGCCCACAAACGTGGGAGGCATCACTGCTCCAAAAATGTTGCTGGCAAAGCCAACGGTAGTTCCAGTGTTGAAGAGAGTTCCGATAGCTGTTTTGACATGGTCGCCCAAAAACAGGCCCACAAAACGCAAACCGGAATCCACAGTTCCAGAACCAAGGTCCACCCTCACGTTCCCATAATTGTTTTTCAGATCGCTACAGGTTGTCATGGCCCCCAGGTTGGTCCAGGCACCAAGCACCGCGTGGCCGATGAATCCGTCATGCTGTTTGTTGGCAAAATCGCCAAAAGTGCTTTCGCCGATTTCGCCCGAAAGTCGATTTCCAAGGCCAAAACTTGATTTACCGTAAATGGTGGATCCAGCTTTAAACCGGCACCCAGGTCCAGCATACAACGGGCCTTCAAGATAGCAATGAGGCATGATCTCGACATCGCGATCCAAAATGATGGCCCCTTGGGAAGTGTCCAGAATAACACCCGGCGAAATTTTCACATTCTCGCCCAGCCAGACTCCCAGCCCTGAACTGGCCAATTGAGCACTCAGAACAGGGTCTGACGAAGCTTGCTTCAGCACGGTGTTCCTGTTCCAAAAGGGAGAATCATTGTTTTCCTGGGCAAAGATGCCAAAAGGATGGCGCGCAAAGCCTTTGCCCGAGGACACAAAATTCAGATCATCGGCGAGAATCTCAGCGGTGGCGGGAACCAAATCCCAAATATGGCTCAAAGCTTTGGTCTCCATGGTTCCAGCGGGCGAAATATTCAAAGCCGACAAGCCATCCCACTGCCCATCCTGGCCGGAACTGCGGAAATCGTTTTGCCATTGAAGCCAGCTTTGATGAAGGGACACTGAATCTTCCGAGGAAAGATGGGCCGCGACAAGGCCATGATCATCCACAATCACGTTGAGGGGTGAATCCTTTGGGCAGGTCAGCATTTCAAGAATGGAGGCAAATCCATCCCAGGAACGACCATTCAGCCAAAGATAACCCTCCGAATGGCCCGGTAAGATATCGGGGTTGATTTCCCATCCTTGGCAAGTGTGCAATGGAGCAAGATTATCACGGCACAGAAGAGTGCCGAAGTTGTCTGAATTGCCCAAGTGCTTTTGAGTCAGCTCCACCCGTTCTCGGGTGTTGAACATCCCCATGCGCAACTCATAGGTGGGCATACTCAGGCATAGAGGGCGGAAATTGGACCAGGTTTGGTCTTCAAAAACGATGACTTTTGCAGACAAATGAGGCTTCCTTTTGCTGAGGCAAGTATTCCGGCCTAGACTAGACCTCAATAATAGCGCAAAAGGTGGGCCCCTGGAAATGATTAAGTTGTGCCCCCGAAAATGTTCCTCCCTTCCATCGTTGGCCGGTTCCCCAACCATCCATTAACCCCCTACCGTGCGTAACTCAACTCATGTTCACAGTTCCTCTCCAATGCCCGGGTCTTGACCTTGCCATCGTAGTATTC
>JAJRZA010000081.1 GCA_024275485.1 Candidatus Krumholzibacteriota bacterium
GGTACACCAGCAGTGGAAAAAGTCAGGATTTTCTGGACCTCATGTATCACGGATACACCACGGTCCAGAAAATCCTGACTTTTTCCACTGCTGGCGCACCCTGACAGCTTTCGCCTCAACGTGGTTTTGCATAGTTGGGGTCTATTGGGAGGTTGATTCCTCAATGATCAGAAGTAATATCCAGCTCGCAAACTGGTCCAGCTGCCTCCACCGACGGATTTGTAGCTGAGAGACCCTTCAAATCGCCCAAACCGCAACCCCATGCTGGGGACATAACTCCACTCGTCCACATAACTGAAATATCCGGTTTCCGCGCCCATGAAGAATACCCCCAGGGCAAAACGGCCCCCGAAGATGGCGTTCCACACATCCACTCCGTCACCATCGTCGGCACCTGAAAAATGGTTGTAGCCCACATCTGCAGTCAGGTCGATCAAGGGAATTAGAGGGTAATCGAGCAATCCGGAAATTCCCCAACCAGTGCTGGCCTTGTCCTTGAATTCTGCAAAAGGAAAAGAAGTCTTGATACCCAGGCCAAGAACCCTTGTTTCACGGCCCGGCCAGGTTTTGGCAGAGGCAACGCCGGAGCAGAAAATCAGGAAACCCACCATCAGGAGTGCGGCGAGACTCAGGGGCATCTTCTTCAATGGTTCATCCTTTGGTCGAGGTTTGGGGACAGGTTAAAAACTCATGCTATAACCATGTGAATTGTTTTTCATAATAATCAAGATTCCCCCACCCGCCTGTCAATTGTATTTTGCCAATCCCTCGGACTGCATGTCAGACAATGATATTCCAACATTTTTCAGGCATTCGCGGCCGCATGTGTTAGATTTGCCTGTACACAACAGGTCTGGCTATCAGCCAGGATTCCGGTCAGGATTCCGGACCGCCATTTGGGTTTATTCAGGAGGATCAACGTGAACCACATGGGTGCCGAAAATGCAGGCAAGGGACTGCTGTTGAAAAACTGCCACGTTCTGGATTATTTCCCTGCCGAAATGGGCGCCGAACCACGACCCAAAGTGGAGCGCGCGGATCTGCGCATCAACGGTGAGCGAATTGTGGAGCGGGGCCTGGACCTGGAGCCCACGCCCGGTGAAGAGGTCAAGGACCTGCAGGGCGTGACCGTCATGCCAGGCAATATCAATGCTCACGGGCATATGTACTCCGCCCTGGCCGCCGGTATGCCTCTGCCCAAAGTCCCCCTTGAATCGTTCACCGACATCCTGACCGAAATATGGTGGCCCCTGGACCGCAGTCTCGACGCCGAAGCCACCTACCTCAGCGCCCTTGCCGGCAGCTGGGACGCCGTGCGCTGCGTAACCACCCTCGTCTTTGACCATCACGCCAGCATGGCAGCAGTGGGCGGTAGCCTGGATCGAATCGAAAAAGGCATCGCCGAAGTGGGACTGCGCGGATGCCTCTGTTATGAAGTGACCGATCGGGGAGGTCGGGGGCAGCGCGACACCACCCTGGAAGAAAACGAACGCTATCTGCAAAAAATTGCCGACAATCCCCAATCCGGGGTGGCTCATTTCAAGGGTCTGGTGGGAGCCCATGCCAGCTTCACCCTGGAAGAGCGGACCTTGGAGTTGTTGGAAGGAATTTGCAGCCGCATGGGCACCGGACTGCACATCCACCTGGCCGAAGGAACCACCGACCGCGAAGTAAGCCAGGACCGAGGCTGGCCCGATCCCCTGGACCGCCTGAAAAATTTCGGCCTGGTGCGAGCCGGTAGCATTTTTGCCCACGGTGTGGATTTGTCTCCCATCGACATGCAAACCCTCGAAGACAAAGGCGTGTGGTTGGTGCATTGTGGGCGCTCCAACATGAACAACGGCGTGGGCCGGGCCCCGGTTGACCGCTTTCCTCAGAAATGCGGTTTGGGTACCGACGGCCTCGATGACAATCTCTGGGGCGAGCTGCGCACTACTTTTTTCAGGGGCAACGAAGGCGGCCGTGGCCCCTTGAGCCACCAGGCTGCCGCGCATTTTTGGCTGGGCAATTACCGTCTGGCCAGGGAAATATTCGGCGAGGCTTTCGGCAGTCTCGACGCCGGCGCTCCCGCCGATTTCATCATCCTGGACAACTTCCAGAAAACTCCTCTGACCAGCGATACCTGGCTCAGCCATCTGCTCTTCGATTTTCACCCCTGGGACATCCATGCTGTATTCGTCGGTGGCCGACGGGTTTATCTCAACGGCGATACCCCTCCGGTAGATTCCCATCTTTTGCAATCAACCGCCGCCCGCATGTGGAAAACCATGGGTTGGCAATCCTGAGGATAACCAATGTCTGAAAATACAATCATGGCCCGCGCCCGGGAGTTCGAGAATTCCATGATCGGCTTTCTGCGTGATATCGTCGCCATCGCAAGTCTTTCCGGCCAGGAAGAAGGCGTGGCCAGGCGCATTGCCGATGAAATGAGGACCATTGGGTTTGATGAGGTAAAATTTGATGCCCTGGGCAATGTTCTCGGTCGCATTGGGTCCGGCTCCCGGGTGCTTGCTTTTGACGCCCACATCGACACCGTGGATGTGAGCGATCCCAGCCAGTGGGATTTCGATCCCTTTGCAGGAAAACTGGAAGACGGCAGGGTCTACGGCAGGGGTGCCGTGGACCAGAAAGCCGGTATGGCTGCCATGATTTATGCCGCAGCCATCCTCAAGAAAACAGGCCTGCCGGACGATGTGCAGATCTGGATGGTGGGCTCGGTTATGGAAGAGGATTGCGACGGGCTCTGCTGGCACCACATTTTGCAGGAAAAAGTCCTTGAGCCCGAGATGGTCGTCAGTACCGAGCCCACGGGTCTGCAAATTCATCGTGGTCAGCGCGGACGTATGGAAATCCGGGTGCAGGTCAAGGGCCGCAGTTGCCACGGCAGCATGCCCCATCTCGGGGAAAACGCCATCTACAAGATCGCCCCGGCCATCGTGGCGGTCGAAAAGTTGAACGAGACCCTGAAGGACGACCCCTTCCTGGGCAAAGGGACCTGCACCATCAGCTGGATCGGCTGCCAAACACCCAGCCTTTGCGCCGTGCCTGACGAAGCCGAATTCCACATCGACCGCCGTTTGACCCTGGGCGAAAGCAAAGAGTCGGCCATGGCAGAAATTGAACAAGCCATGAAGGATGCCGGAGTGGACGCGGAGGTCTTCCTCCTCACCTACGAGGAAAAGGCCTGGACCGGTTTGGTCTATCCCATGGAAAAATACTTTCCGACCTGGGTTCTGGACGAAAACCACCCCATTCTGGCGGCTGGTCGCCGGGCCTTCGCCGAGGTCATGGGCCACGAGGCGGTGGTGGATCGCTGGACTTTCAGCACCAACGGTGTGACCATCATGGGACTGCACGGCGTGCCGGTTCTGGGCTTTGGGCCCGGTTTGGAAAAGATTGCCCACACAGCCAACGAGTATGTGCCGGTGGACGACGTTGTGAAGGCCTGCGCATTCTACGCGGCCTTGCCCGCCCAAATAGTCGGGGACGAATAGGGGACTGCGGGTTTTTTTTGAAATCATCCGGGAAATCTGGTATAGTGCATAGTTACGGATTTCGATTGTTCCCTTCAAAGCAGGCTGTCTGAGTCTGCCGGAGTATTATCATGCGGACCACAATCCACATCAGCAGGTCAATCGCTGTTGTCGCCAAGATCACAACAGCAATCGTCGCAATCGCAATGCTGCTTCCCTTGTCTGCCGCCTGGGCCCAAACCTCGGATCTTTTCATCTCTGAATATGTGGAAGGTTCCTTGAACAACAAGGCCCTGGAAATTTTCAACGGCACCGCCGATGAAATAGAGTTGAGCGACTACCAGATTCTGCGTTACACCAATGGCGCCACCTCACCCACCATCATCCCCCTTGATGCCCACATCATGGTGCCCGGTTCGGTTTATGTCATCGCCAACGCCTTTGCCGATGTGCAGTTGCTTGCCTTGGCTCAACAGACCAGCGCTGATTTGAACTTCAACGGAAACGATGCCTTGGTCCTGAGTCGCGGTAGTTTGATTGTCGACAGCTTCGGCAGGGTGGGCGAAGATCCCGGTGTGGCCTGGACCTGCCCCGGCGGTACAACCATCAACCAGACCCTGCGCCGGATGTCCAGCGTTTGCAACGGCGATACAGTGGTTGACGACCTCTTCAATCCCTGCTTGGAATACGAATTCTACAGCTTGGATACCTTCAGCGGGCTTGGCGAACACTACTCCGATTGCATTTCCGTCGGCACCGGCCACGTTGTCTGGAATGCGATCAAAGCCCAATATCGCTAAAACCACTGCTTGCGATCAATCGGGGTCGGCTGAGCCTGCCCTTTGTCATTAAATCAATCTCAGAGAGGAACCATAATGAGCAAACCCATGCAGGGCCGTCATTTTATCACCACCCGGGAGTGGTCCACCGATGAGCTGGAGCTTTTGCTGCAATCCAGCTGGGACCTGAAACGAAAATTCTACCGGGACGAGCCCCACGCCCTGCTGCGCGACAAAACCCTGTTCATGATGTTCTACGAGCAAAGCACCCGCACCCGCAACAGCTTTGAAGCTGGCATGACCCAACTCGGGGGCCACGCCCACGACCTGACCCCGGACAAACTGCAGGTCAGCCACGGGGAAACCGCCGAAGACACCGCCCGCGTTCTCAGCCGTATGGGCCACGGCATCAGCGTGCGCAATTGCAACTGGGGCCAGGGCAACAATTTCATCCGCAGCGTGGCCGAGATGAGCCGTGTACCGGTGATGAACATGCAGTGCGATGTCTACCATCCTTGCCAGGCCATTGCCGATTTGATGACCATCCGCGAAAAATTCAACAACGAAATTCGGGGTCGCAAATTTGTCATCAGTTGGACCTATGCTCCCAGCTATGTGCGTCCCATCAGCGTTCCCCACTCGGAGATTTTGCTGATGACCCGCTTCGGCCTCGACGTGACCCTGGCCAACCCGCCCGAGTTCAAACTCAAGCCCGAAATCATGGCCCAGGCCGAGGCCAACGCCAAAGCCGGCGGCAGCAAATTCGAAGTGGTCGACGACATGGATGCAGCCTTTGAAGACGCCCACATCGTCTACCCCAAAAGCTGGGGCTGTCTGGTTCACGAACCTGACCGTGAGGCTGCCGTGAAGCACATCGAAAAATACCCCGGCTGGGTGGCCAATCAGGAGCGCATGGATCTGACGAATCCAGAATCCATCTACATGCACCCGCTGCCCGCCAGCCGTGGTGCCGAGGTGACCGACGAAGTCATCGACGGTGCACACTCGGTGGTTTGGGATCAAGCCGAAAACCGTCTGCACACCGCCAAAGGCCTCATGGCCCTGACCATGTGAGGACTGTGTCTGCGATGCAAAGCAATCTGCCAGAAGTGACCATGAACAAAGCATTCATTGGTTACCGTTGTGTGATCTGTGAAAAAGCGCAGTCGAGGACTTTCCAGGATTATATCTGCCCCCATTGTGGTGTGGACGGCGTCCTGGATGTGCTCTACGACTATGATTTGGTGGCTGCTGATATTGCTTCGCAAGGGTCATCGGCAGAACGCTTTCCCAACAACGATGCCGGACGTATGTGGCGTTTTGCCCCCCTGCTTCCGGTTTGTCCTTCCGCTGCCCATCCGGCCTGGGATGTGGGTGATTCTCCTTTGCATCCTGCTGATCGCCTGGCCGAATTCCTGGGCGTGTCCCGCCTTTGGTTGAAAGACGACACCGGTTTACCATCGGCCAGTCTGAAGGACCGGGCGGCGGCCATGGCCCTGGCTCACGTCCACTATGCAGGTCGAAAAGACCTGGCTTGTGCTTCCACCGGTAACGCTGCGGCAAGTTTGGCCGTATTGAGTGCCCGAGCCGGACTGCCCTGTCATATTTTTGTTCCAGCAGCCGCGCCCGAGGCCAAACTCGCCCAGTTGACCATCCATGGTGCTGATGTAGTGCGGGTGGACGGTACTTATGACGAAGCTTTCGACCTTTCCCTGGCGGAAATCAGCAAGAACGGTTGGTACAGTCGGAACTGCGCGCACAATCCTTTGCTGGTGGAGGGCAAGAAAACCGCTGCCCTGGAAATGGCCTGGGCATTGACCGCTGGATTCACCTGCGAACCCAAAGCCTGGCCCGAAGTGGTTTTCGTTCCGGTCGGTGATGGCTGCATTGTTTCTTCGGTGGCCAAGGCCTTCTTGGAGCTGGATATACTGGGAATGATTCCTTCGGTGCCCAGAGTGATTGGCGTTCAGGCTGCCGGGGCTGCTCCCTTGGCCCGAGCCTGGAACGATCAGAAGAATCCTACCGCTTTGAACGGGCCGGAAATTGTGGCAGCCATTTCGCCTGTTCAACCCCGGACCATGGCCGATTCCATCAGTGTCGGCATTCCCAGAAACCGCGTGAAGGCCTGGAAAAACGTGTCAGCAACCGGCGGATCTTTTTTGGCTGTGGAAGACGAAATTATCAGGCAAGCCATCCGCAATCTGGGCATACACTCTGGAGTATTCGCCGAGCCTTCCGGGGCTGCTGGTTTGGCTGGTGTTCAGGCTGCTCTGGAGGCCGGGTTGATCCAAGCCAAAAGCAGGATTGCAGTTTTGGTGACCGGTCACGGACTGAAGGATCCATTGGCTGGGATAAAGTAGTTTCTTGTTTCAACGGTCGTCAACATTTCATGACTTGATGATTTTGAAAAGCACCAAGGCGATCCACCGCTGTTCTCTCCTGCGATGAGGAATCCCAACTGCTCCAACCTCGACAATTACCCAAACCGTCCGGTAATGTAATCCTCGGTCTCCTTCAACAGCGGATTGGTAAACATCTTTGCCGTGGGACCGTATTCAATTACCTGCCCAAGGTACATGAACGCCGTAAAATCACTCACCCGTGAAGCCTGCTGCATGTTGTGGGTCACAATCAGCACGGTATAATCGCCCCGAAGCTGAAGAATAAGCTCCTCCACCCGGGTTGTGGCAATGGGGTCCAGGGCGCTGCAGGGTTCATCCATCAAAAGCAATTCCGGTTCGGCGGCAATGGCCCGGGCAATGCAAAGGCGCTGTTGCTGTCCTCCGCTCATGCCCAGGGCGTTTTCATCCAGACGATCCTTGACCTCATCCCACAAGGCGGCACCTCGCAATGCCTTTTCACAGACATCGCGCAATACGCTCTTGTTGCGTTCACCGTTGATCTGCAGAGCGTAGGTCACGTTGTCCTTGATGCTCATGGGAAACGGGTTGGATTTTTGAAATACCATGCCCATGCGCCGGCGCAACTCGATGACATCCATATCCCTACTGTAAACCTGATCGGCGCCGATGTGAATGTCGCCGGAAATACGCACCACTTCAATCAGATCGTTCATTCGATTCACTGAACGCAACAAAGTGCTTTTGCCGCAACCAGATGGTCCAATCAGGGCTGTGACCTTGCCCCGGGCCAAAGGGATGTTGATATCAAAGAGGGCCTGCTTCCGGCCATACCATAGGTTGAAATTCTTCACTTCGAGGATGAAATCCTCATCCTGGAGCTCGGGATGAATTACCGTGGGCACAACTTCTGCGGCGGCAACGGCAGCCAGACGATCAAATTGACCCGCATATGTCCCGCTGGTCTTCGATTCGAGCTGGATCACATTTTTTGTAAGCAACGATTCCTTGTTCATCAAAATTCCGACCCCCCGAATTTTTTGGACAGCCGAATGCGAAACCAGATGGCTGCCGAGTTAAGGAAAAGGACCACGCCCATCAAGAGCATGGTGGTGGTGAAGACCATGGGTTTGGCCGCTTCGCTGTTCTGGCTTTGAAAACCCAGATCAAAAATGTGGAAACCCAGATGCATGAAGCTCCGCTCCGGATGCACAAATGGGAACTCAAGATCCAGTGGCAAATCAGGAGCCAGCTTCACCGCGCCCACAAGCATCAATGGAGCCACCTCTCCGGCGCCTCTGGCCATGGCCAGGATGGCGCCGGTCATGATGCCGGGCCAGGCCCGGGGCAGGACCACCCGCTTAATGGTCTGCCATTTGCTGGCACCGCAGGCATAACTTCCTTCGCGCATGGTTGTGGGTACTGCTGCAAGGGCTTCTTCGGCGGTCACAATGACCACCGGCAAGGTCAGCAACGCCAGAGTCAACGAAGCCCACATGATACCTCCGGTGCCGAAGGTCGGGTTGGGCAGTTTGTCCGCAAAGAAAATGGCGTCGATGGAACCGCCCAAGAAGTAGCTGAAGAAACCCAGCCCAAACACACCGAACACAATGCTGGGCACCCCGGCCAGGTTGTTGATGGCAATGCGCACCAGGCTAATCATCAGGCCTGCCTTGGCATATTCACGGAGATAGAGTGCCGCCAGGACACCGAAAGGAACCACCATGATCGTCATGGCCAGAGTCATCACCACTGTTCCGAACAATGCCGGCCAGACACCGCCTTCGCTGTTGGCTTCGCGGGGTTCCTCGGTGAGGAACTCTCCCCACCGGGAAAAATACAGTTTCAATTTTTGTAGCAGTCCGAGCTGGTTGGGAGCATAAGCCCGCACGATTTCGGTAAGAGCCAACTCCACTTCCGAACCATCCGAAGTGACCACGCTGATGAAATGGTTTTCCGGAGCCTTTTCGTGATTCCCAAGATGATTTTGCTGGAAAAGTTCCCACACCTGACCCGGATCAGTGGCCAAAATCTCGCCATCAACCAAATATGCTCTTGGTTCGCCGTAAAAACGTCCCCAGGCCAACCGCTCAAATATCAGGCCCCACTCGGGACGCGATTCACCTCCGACCCGGATGCGAAAATCTTCAATCCAACGGAAGTGCTCGTGGGTCAATTCGAAATTTCCGGTCCTCACCAGACGACGTTTGAGGTAACCGTCGCCCTGTTGCATTTCACGCTGTGCCGCAGCCAATTCCTGGACGGACAATCCGGTCAACAAGGACGGCTCCGGCTGATACGAATCGTGTCGGGTCACCTCTCCCATCAAGACTTCACCGTTCCAGGTTTCAACCCTCACCAAATCCACTGGCCAAAAGGTGGCGAGTCCCTGATAGAAGACCAGCCCGACCAATCCGGCCACCATCAGAAGAGCTACCACCAGCCCCAAGCCGGACAGCCAAACCATGGGCTCGCCCCGCGAAAGCATGGCCGAAGCGGCTCTGGAAGATCCTCCTGAATATGCGCTCACAGGCGACTCGACTTTCTCCGAAACTGAAGACGAACCAATGCGGCCACCGTGTTGAGAATGAATGTCATCACAAAGAGGATCAGCGCCGCCAGAAACAGGGTCCGATAATGCGTGCTGTTTTGGACAGCCTCAGGCAACTCCACCGCAAGATTGGCTGACAGTGTACGAAAGCCATTGAAAATATTCATTTCCATGATGGGCGTATTGCCCGCGGCCATGAGCACGATCATGGTCTCGCCCACTGCTCGACCCAGTCCGATCATGCCGGCCGAGAATAGACCGCTTAGCGCTGGAGGAGCCACGACCCTGATGGCGGTTTGCCAAACAGTGGCCCCAGCCCCCAGGCTGGCCGCCCGCAAATGATCAGGGACAGCGGACAGGGCGTCTTCAGCGATACTGTAGATGATTGGGATCACGGCGAAGCCCATGGCCATGCCTACAATCAAGGCGTTGCGCTGCACATAGTTGCCCACCAGCGAGCCTCGGGGATCCCAACCGGAAGACGAAAGCAGCCAGCCCAGGAACCAGGCTACCCCTATGGTCAATGCCGAACCGGCCAGGAACCGTCCCATATCCAACACGGCCAGTTTCCCGGTTGACCAACCGGCCCCGCGGGATCGCAACCAACCTTCTCCATGATTGAGGCTCCACCAACCCACCAGCAATCCGCTGACCGGTAGAAGAAGAAGACACCAGCCGGGCGTACCCGAACCCACTCTCCCTTCCAACCAGGCCCGCAGATCGCCCTCAAAAATGAGCCCTTCCAGATTTGTGCCCATATTCCAGGCAATCAACCCACCGAAAACCAACATGAACAGCACTCCCAGCAGGCGGTACGGCTCCAGTCGAGGAGCCCACAGCCGAGGTAGCATCTGCCAAAAATGAGCTCCCAAAAGGATAAAGAAAGGGCCCAGAAAAAGAACAGCCAGGGTTTGTGGCACTACTTTTTCAATGACCGGGGCAACCACCATTGCAGCCAGGAAGCCCAACACCACACTGGGCAGACTGGCCATGATCTCGATGACCGGTTTCACCTTGGACCTGGTTTTTCTGGGCAAAAATTCACTGGTGTAGAAGGCCGCCAAAAGGGCCAAAGGCAGGCCGAAGAGCATGGAATAAAAAGTAGCTTTCAAGGTCCCAAAGATTAAGGGAACCAGGCTGAGTTTCTGCTCGAAGGTATCCGAGGCCGATGATGACTGCCACACATAGGCCGGTTCATCATAACCTTCGTACCAAATGGGGCGAACCAGGGCGGCAAAACTGATGTCCGGATGTGGTGCCTTCAACTGCCAGATTCCAAACCCCAGTGAAGAGGAAGCCACCAGCAAATCTTCCCTGGGCGCGATGGCAAGGCTGGTCACAGGGCTGTTGGGCAGAGTTGTTTGGCCGATGAATCGTTTGCTGGTCACGTGCATCAGCTCGATGGTGCCGTCGGCATATCCAACTGCCAGGGTGCGGCTTCGCCCGGAGGCGGCCAGGGCCGTAACGCTTGATTGGTGATGAGTCAGAATGTGCACTGGCTCCATAACCTGGTCTCGGTAACCGGACTTGCGCACGGGAAGCCAAACCACCAACCCGCCCTGGTCATCCCCGACAACAACCGACACCTGGCCAGCCAGAAATCCTAGGCTGGTAATTCGACGGTTTTCTTCAACCAACAGGCTCTGTTGGTGGGTTGCAACAAAGATTCCTTCGGAATCCCGGCGAAGCATTTTGGCTGCCCCGTCGTCATGAACCAGCAAGACCATGTCCCCGGCATCATTCAGGGCCAAGTGAGTAGGGAGATTTTTCGGATCAATACCCAACTCCTGCGCTTCATGATCAGTGCCTCTGCTTTTGATCCGTAGTTTTCCCGTCAGCAGGTTCTTTTTCCAGGTGATTCTGCGGTCGTGCAATCGACCGGCCTGATCCAAAGCCACCACAACCAAACCGTTGGTGGTGCTGGCAACCCCCAGTACCTCAACCGGCGATGAAGACAGATTCAAGGGTTTGTCAATTTGCAGTTGAAGTTGGGGAAACCGGATCTGGCCTTCATTGGTTTTTTCAACGATCCCCCGCTCATGCGGCAACCGCTGGCCGGGCTCCAGGGATTGTATCTGGCGGGTGACTTCGTCGGCTCCAAAATACCGCACCACAAATTCCAGGGTTGTGGTCAAAACGGAGCCGTCTTCATACCCAAAAACCAATCGCCGGCCTTGATCCGATACCGCCCAAC
>JAJRZA010000082.1 GCA_024275485.1 Candidatus Krumholzibacteriota bacterium
TTGGCTCCTCGGGTAGGACTTGAACCTACAACCCTGCGGTTAACAGCCGCATGCTCTACCATTGAGCTACCGAGGAACCTAATATCTAATTTTCAGCTCATACTCCAACCCGCACCTCCCCAGCACGAGCCATCCCGGCTTGAGCGAGAAGGCAATATATGGCCTATTGTCAACTGCGTCAAGCAAACCCCGCCAATTTCCCCTGCAACTCCATTGGTGTTTCCTCCAGATCTCCGACGGATATTTCACTCTTCCAAAGAACAATCCCAACAACCCAATTCCACCCCGGATTGTTGACCCGCCTCGACAGGCCAACAATCCGGACTCGAATCAGACTTCCCGCCCTCGGCTGCGTCGGCAATTTAGGATTAACCCCCTGATTCCAAGGCTTGCTATTGGATTTGGGTCGAATCCTTCCTTCGCCGCGCTCGCCAGCGCACTGGCTGTCGATCCGCAGCTATCCCAATCGCAATACCCGGACCTGCAAACCGCTGCGAACCAAAAACTTCAAATATATCTCAATTGCACCCAATAATTGCCTCTTGACCGTAATAATTCAATACCACCACCAACCCCAAAAGGTATCCTCAGCCTGACACTCTAATCTGGTGGTGTCACTTCAGGTTGTCGGGTTTCGCAAACTCAAAAGTTGCTCAAGATACCCCGCTTATTGACGAAAACAATCAGGTACCACCTTTAAACCGTATCGATGAGTGGTCATCGTCCACATAAAACCGGGAATCAACGTGCACCCAGATCATTTGAAAACAAATTGGAACCTCCGAGTATTGCTCATCATCTCAGCCATTTCCCTGGCTCCGCTGTTGCTTACAAAAATAGGTCTGAGTTTCGGGTCTGTCGGCGAAACTGATGCCGGTACCTATTTTGCCGGCTGGATGGCCAATGGTTACGTCGGCCGCATCGATGTCAACGCTCTTGGGTTGGTTCTTTTGATCGGGTCTTTGACCGTGGCCCTCAATCGAATGCTTCACAGTCCGCTGGCGGCCCTCCTGGGCATCACCATGGTATTGGCCGGCTTGGTGGACACCATCCAAATCGCCCCCGAGGTTGTCGAACAGGCGGGATATTCCAGCATCCACATCACCTCGGTTTGGTCGGCACTGCTGAGTCGACTTGGTTCGGCATTGATCCTTTTTGTCGGAACGGTTGCCATCTCCCTGACCAACAAGCCCCGGCAGAATCACCTTTGTTTCGCCCTGGCTCTGGTTGGAACCATGATTGGAGCAGCCACTTGGACCATGATGGGCCTGGGGTCACCTGAAAACTTCCTGTCTTCAAGTTCCATTCATTTCCTGACTTTCACACTCTACGGGCTGACCGGATTAGCGCTCCATCGTGTGTTGAGAAGGCGATCGGCTACGGTTCTTGGACAGCTCACCCTGGCGGCCTTGATTCCCCTTGTTACCGGCCAAATCTGGTTGATCACTTCCGCAACCACGGTGCTCAACCAGGGATTTCACATTGCTGTTCTGCTCAAATGGCTGGCCTGGATGTTGCCGACCATTGGTTTGGGTCTGGATCTGACCAATTCTATTCACGCCCTGGGAAAGAATCAGGAGAAGATGTTTCTGCGCTCGGTCATCGACGCCATCCCCCATTTCATTTTTGCCCGGGACCACAACGGCTGTTTCACACTGGTCAACAAATCCGTAGCCGATTTCTACAACCTGAACGTGGATCAGGTCGAAGGTCGGCATCTGCAGGAAATCCATGCGGACCTGGAGCAATGCCGAGGGTGGGTGGCTGAAGACCGTGAGATTCTCAAGCACGGCCGACAGATGGAAATACCTGAAGCCCTCACCATCGACGCCGAAGGCAGACACATCTGGATCACCGCCACCAAAAAACTTTTGCCGGCCACAAAATTCGGTGGAGCGCAGGTGCTGGGCGTCAGCATCGACATCACTCGACAAAGAACGGCCGAAACAGCCCTGGCCGAGCGTCTCAAATTCGAGCAGGCCAGTGCGGCCATCGTGCAGGCTTTTGTCCAGACCACCAGTGAGAACCTGCAGGACACCATGGACCGCATCCTTCAGCATCTTGGTTTCTACACCGGTGCTGATCGGAGTTTCATCTATCAATTCACCGAGAAAGACAAGGATGCCCGATTGGTGTTTTCCTGGCTAAGGTCCAACAAGAATACGGCAAGGGAATTGCCTGTCGAACTCAATCATCGCGGCATTGGCTGGATGTCCCAGTTGTTTGCCCTCAACATGCCGGTGGCTGCGGACAAACTCTCCGACCTGCCGGAATCTGCGCACAGTTTTCGGAACATCTGGAACACCCCCTGTGATGCGTCGTTCCTGGCCATACCCATCATGCAGAACTTCCGGGTTATGGGTTTCCTGGGTATTGATGCCTGCGACAAAGGCGGCTGGAAGCAGGAGGAAACCAACCTCGTGCGTTACGTGACCGACATGTTCATGACTGTTTGGTCCAAACTGGAAGCGGAAAAAAGCCTGGTTGGAGCCATGAAAGAGGCCCAGGCCAGCAGCCAGGCCAAGAGCGAGTTCCTGGCCAACATGAGCCATGAAATCCGCACGCCCATGAACTGCGTCATCGGCATCAGTGATTTGCTGATGGAGATGGACCCCACCGACAATCAAAGACAGTACCTGGACATGATCTCCCAGTCGGGATCGGCCTTGCTGGCCCTCATCAATGATATTCTAGATTTGTCCAAGATCGAAGCGGGGCAACTGGCCCTCGACCCCCTCGAAATGAACCTGCGCGGGCTGATTGAAGAAGTCAGCGGGTTGGTCGCCTTCAACACCCAACCCAAGGGTGTGGAGATGGTTTCTCGCATCGCCCCCGGTGCGCCGGACAAGGTTGTTTGCGACCCCAACCGGCTGCGTCAGGTGCTGACCAATCTGTTGAACAATGCCGCCAAGTTCACCGCCGCCGGGCACATCTACCTGAACGTGGAGCCCACGGGCGAAAACGGTGATGAAATTGACCTTAAATTTGAAATCACCGACACCGGCATCGGCATCGAGAAGGAAAAACTGGAAGCGATTTTTGAAAAATTCACCCAGGCCGACGCCAGCACCACTCGGCGGTTTGGCGGCACCGGACTGGGACTTCCCATCAGCCAGCATCTGGTCAATTTGATGGGTGGAAAAATTTCGGCCGACAGCACCCCGGGCACGGGCACCACTTTTGCCTTCACTCTGCCTTTGAAGTCCGTCCGGAAAGATGCTGATTTGTTCAATCCGCCGGCCGAACATGACCAACGCGTACTGGTGGTCACCAGCCACAAACTCAGCGGTGAGGTACTTGCGGAACAGGTGCGCCTCCTTGGTTTTGATTGCAGCGTGGCCCTGGGTTGTGATGATGCCCTCAAGATTCTACACGGCTCCCCGCAGTCAAGCCAAAAGCCATGTCCCTTCATTCTTGTTGACCAGAATGTCCTTCCAGACGATGTGTCGTGCATCAAGGAATTCCTTGGCGAAAAAAGTTCTGAAGCCAGCGTCCGGCTGATCATGCTGACGGCCCTGTCCAGCGCCATCCGCGAGAAGGAACTCCTGCTCCAGGGCTTCAGCGGCACCTTGCCAAAACCCGTGCGGCCACACCAGCTCAAAGCGGTGCTCGAAGGTCATACGACGATTTCGCCAGTACAGGACAATGATCAACCCACCGCGAAATTGGACGGTTTAACGAACGATGAGGTGGCTGAAACCCAGGACAACCTTTCCAATGCCCCCGCCAACGGCCCCCTGATCCTCATTGCCGAAGACAACCCCTTCAACCAGCGTGTTGCCGAGGGAATGTTCAAGCTCCTGGGCTGTCGGGTGGAGGTGGCCAGCAACGGTGCCGAAGCGGTGGCCATGGTCCAGAAGACCCGGTACGACATGATTTTCATGGATTGTCAGATGCCGGAGATGGATGGCTATGATGCCACCAGGGTTATCCGCGGCCTTGAAGATCGAAAGTGCGCGACCATTCCCATTGTAGCCATGACCGCCAACGCCTTGAGCGGCGACAAGCGCGCCTGCTTCGAAGCAGGTATGGACGACTTCCTGAGCAAGCCCATCAACAAGGCCACGCTCAGCGAAATGCTGTCAAAATGGGAACAGTTGAAAATTCCGGTTTAAAGATTCGTATTGCGACCCAGATATTCTTTCAATTCCCTAACCGGCAGGGTGTTCAGGATGGAGGAACAGCGCAGCCCCGCGTCGTGGGCCTGTTCGGTTCCATGACGGTAGTCCACCAACCGGGCGGCACGATGGGCGTCGGGACTTATGGACATGTACACGCCCAGATCCTGGGCCAGGAGACAATACTTCCACTGGAGTTGATCGGTGTCCGGATTGGCGTTGACCTCCACCGCCGTTTGACCTTCGGCCGCGGCCTTGAGAACCCGTTCCATATCCAGACTTCCACCGGTTTTATTGAGAATCAAATCGCCTACCGGCCGACCCAGAATGGTCACCAGCGGGTGGGACGCCACTTTGACGACCTGGTCGGTGAAGGTCTTCGGATCGTAGCCGTCGTTTTTCGGGAAGGAGACGATAACGTAGTCGAATAGCAAGAGGGTGGCGTCGTCCACCGGCAGGGTTCCGTCGGGGTTGGCGTCGAGTTCCACGCCCTGAAGGATTTCAAAGTCGGGGTACTTTTCCCTGAGCAGGTCCACTTCGTGTCGTTGCACTTTGACCGCCGGCACATCCATGCCGTCCTGGTGGGCGGTGGTCTTGAAATGATCGCTGATGCCCAGGTACTCCAACCCGATCTTGCGGGCTGTTTCCACCATGGAGATCAAAGGATGTGCACCGTCGCAATAACGGCTGTGGCTGTGCAGGATACCCTTGATGTCACAGGGACGAACCGGATCGTTGCCCGTCTTGTTTTGCAAATCGGTAACCTCGTCGAAGGTGAAATGTCCGCGACTCGAATCGTCACGGGATAACTCAGGCTGATTCTCAGGTTCGTGAGACGGGCTGTCATGAAAGTCGCTGTACAAAATGTCGTTCCCATGCAGTTGATGTTGGCGCTCGTACGTGAACTCAGGTTAAGAGCATGTGACCGGACCCGCAACCTATTGGCCTGGATTTTCCACGGAACGATGTTTTCAGCGGCCCGAATATGCAACAACCCGGCTGCTGTCGCAACCGGGTTGTGGTGCCGAAAAATCAGTGTCGGAGGCTAATAAACACCCCATTTTTGCTTGCCGGGAATGTAATAGCTGGGCAAGAGAAAACGGAACATGCGGCTCAACCTTTTACCGGCTTCCACCCTTTGTCTGCCGGCTTCATGGACATCTTCGAGGTCATCGTCGAACATATCGCCGAACATCTTGTTGGCCGCCTCGCTGCGATCCTCTTCGCTGGAGTATTGTTCGCGCAGGGAGTTCAGTTCACCGCGATCGAGAAAGAACCCTCCACAACTCGGACACTCGTCAACTTCAACTTCTCGCTTGATGCTGGAAAAGTGACGCATCATGACGATGGCATCGCAATGCGGACAGTCGCGGCGTTGGGATTCATCCACCACCACCTCCGGATCGTATTCCACTTCAAGCAGATCCTGGCCCACGGCCTCGTGGGGCTCATCGATTTTTTTCAGTTCATGGCCATCAAACCAGATGCCGCCGCAGCCTCCAGCGCAGACATCAACCTTGATTTGCTGGATTTCCTTTTCAGTCATGTTGTGTTCGCATGCCGGACAAATCACGATCTTCCTCCCGAATACAGGTCCTTGATGATTAGACCTCTTTATCGGCAGAAAGCGGGGGAATCTTTAGCGATTGTAGGGATTGACCACAAAGGCGAACAGGGTGCCCGGATATTTGTCCGTCATCAGCAGAAATCCACCATCATCCAGCCGCACAACAGCTTCCCAATTGCGACAGTGGCCATCAGGACAGAGTCGCAGGTAAATTGGCGGGGTTTCGGTGCGCACAATGCGGTCGTCGTCGGTGAGTCGCAACTCCAGAAGACGCTCCACACAGCCACCTTCCAGATAATTATCGGGCGGACCGAATTTTTCCAGCTCCGGGTCCGGCGCCGGGTCCAGTTTTTCCTTTTCACCGGGGTAAAAATAGTTCATCACCCAGAAGTATCCCCGATCATCCAGGGCCGTGGCATCGGTCACCCGGTATTCGATATGCGGAAAGGGAATACTGCCCACATATTCGATGACCTTATTGAAGACCTTGGCCTGGGGATTCTCAACGATGTTGCGGCCATTGGCCTCGCTGAAGGTGATCACCCTTTCGCCCTCGATGATCATGCTCTCTTCGGCCACATTGGGAATGTTCACGCCCAGGGGAATGCTGGTAAGGCGGGTCATGTCCATGACCACCTGATTTTCGACCATGTCGTACCGACCGCACACCAGATAGCCCGCCATGATGGTATCGTCCTTGGCTTCCACAGTCATGTAGACCCGGTCCTGCATGATGCCCATGGCTTCGAGACCATCGAATCCGCGAATGATGCGCATCAGGCCTGGGGCCTGGCACTGAACCATGGTCGGTTGCAGTGGTTGGGGGTCGTCTTCGGCCAGGGAGGTGAGGATTTTCTCTTTGGACAGAACAAAAAAACCAAGCATATCCTCGAAGCCGAAAATTTCAGGATTCTGCGGCAGGATGACCAGGGTATCGCCCTTCCAGGTCATCCCCGACACTTCTGCTTTCGGATCGGTCAAGGGCCCGGCAAGGGGCAACAACCGCACATCCACGGTGCAGGCCCGACGATTGGGGTGAATCCGCGTGGGAACTCCCTCATCGGCCAGGGCACTCATGCTCCCGCCCACCAGAATCACCAGGGCGTAGAGCCCCGCCAGAAATCGCCTAATACAGCTCATACCAAACCAGACGCCCGTCCAGCCCACCGTTGCGAATGGGCATTTTCATGGAAGCCTTCAAACCTATGGTTCCAATCAGTTCCCGATCACCGAAATAAACAAAAGCCTGGCCGCCTTTGCACTTCTGCTTGAGAAAATCGCCGAACTCCTTGTAGAACGCCCCCATGTCCTCGCCCTTCATCAGACGCACACCGTAGGGAGGGTTGCAGACGATGAGGTGGTTTTCCATCACCGGCAGTTCGCGAAAGTCCCTGGTCTTGACGATGAGTTCGTCGCCATAGGGCAGCCGGGCATTGTTGCCCCGGGTCATCTTGACCGCTTTCGGATCAATATCACTGCCGCGAATCAGGCCGCCGCGCACCATCTTGATCTTGTTCTCTTCTTCAAACTTTACCTTCACCCAGACACGACGGTCGTAATCGGGCAGCATCATGAAGCCGAATTTTCTACGCAGGGTTTGCGCGGGAATATTACCCGCCTTCAACCAGGCTTCACTCAGCAAAGTTCCGCTGCCGCACATGGGATCGTACAGTTTTTGTTTGCCGTCCCATCCCGAAATATCGAGAATGGCGGCAGCCAGCGTTTCCTGGATGGGCGCCTCCACCGCCTGCTGCCGATAACCGCGCTTGTGCAACGAGCCGCCCGAACAATCGATGCTCAAAGTGGCCTGGTTGTCGTACATATGCAGGGAAATCCACAGATCAGGATCGTCGGAATCAACATTGGGACGCTGCTGGCGAAAGCGTTTGCGGAACATGTCCACCACCGAATCCTTCACCTTCAGGGAAGCAAAATGACTGTGGTCGATGTTGCTGTTGCTGAGGTTCGCAAACACGGCAAAAGTCTGGTCCAGGCGGAAAATATTGGTCCAGTCGATGCGCTTGGTCTCCAGGTACAGGGCCTCCGGATTTTCCGCGCGAAATTTGTGCATCGGCGCCAGCACCCGGGTGATCAATCGCGCACGATAATTGATGCGGTACAAGGTCTCCCGATCGGCTTTGAAGTCGATTCCACGATTGATGATGTTCAGGTTCGTGGCACCGAGCCCAGCCAGTTCCTTGGCCCCCAGTTCCTCCAACCCGCCCGCGATCTGGGCGAAGTAGGTATTGGTTTGCAGGTAAATGGGGGTCACGGTTTCCACGTTGGTGGTATAACGGCTATCCGACCGGCGACGGGGTTGTTCATCGGGGCGACTTGGGGGACGTCCCGTGGGTTTTCCCGCGGCATGCCGGCTGGGTTTTCTCGGCCCCACACCGGAACCGCCACGTCGGCCGGGGCCACCCATGCGCTTCTTGCCCGGACCCTTGCCTGGATTACTCATTGCTGTCCTCGCGTATCATCAAAATGTGATCAATCTCGCATTCCCGGAAAATACCACCTTGCCGCTGAAAACCAAAGGTGGCGTAAAAATCTTCCAGGTATACCTGGGCGTGAAGAGTCAGCCTTTGGGCTCCCTGGCGCAGGGCCTCATCCAACAGATGCTCCACCATGCGCCTTGCATAACCTCGACCACGCCAGGCCGGACGCACCGCGATGCGCTCCAGCTTGGCCCGGCCGTCCGGCAGGAACCGCAATCGACCCGCAGCCACGGGCTGCCCTTCGCATTCACCCAGGAAATGGGTGGATTCGCCTTCAAATTCGTCGATTTCGCCTTCCCAGTCAACGCCCTGCTCTTCAATGAAGACGATTCCGCGCACCACCATCACTTTCAGGATATCCTCTTGCGATCTGGCGATGCGAATCATGGTCCGGCTTTCAGGTGGAGTGAAATTGTGGTAATTTGTGTGCCCCGAATTATAACCTCTCACAGTTGAAAAGGCACCACCATGTTGAAATTCCACGATTCAGGCCTCTTTGTTTTTGAGACATCCCGGGAACCCGTCGGGTTGGCCTGGACTTCCAGGGGCGTCAACCGGTTGATTCTGGGTTTGCAGGCCGAAACCACCGCCCAGGAGCTTGCCAGGGCCTGCCCGAACGCCCAAAGAACCAGGGGTGTCCGGGGCGGCGACCTGGCACTGTTGGTCAAACGAATCAAGGCCGTCATGGGTGGCCATGTTGATAATTTTGACGATGTCCCTGTGGATTTTTCCGGCTTGGGCGGGTTTTCCCGGGCCGTTTTGAAACGCCTGCGCAAGGTGCGCGCCCCGGAAGTGGTCACTTACGGCGAATTGGCCGCCCTTTGCGGCAAACCGAAAGCCGCCCGGGCGGTGGGCCGCATCATGGGCGCCAACCCGGTTCCCTTGATTGTTCCCTGCCACCGTTGCCTGGGCAAGGACGGCTCCATGACAGGCTTCTCCACCGAAGGCGGCATCGACCTGAAAGCCCGTATGCTTTTCCGGGAGGGCTACGTGGCCAACAAGGAACACGCCATCGGCATCAAGCACCTGCGCCGGGTCGATCCGGTTATGCGCGAGATCATCAATATTGTCGGGCCCTACCGCGCCCTGCCGGACAAGCCCCGCCCCGCCTGGGATTCTCTGGTGACCGCCATCGTGCACCAGCAACTCTCGCTCAAAGCCGGTCAAACCATTGCCGGAAGGGTTCAGGATCTTTCTCCCGGATCCGGATTTCCCACTCCCGGCCAAGTCCGGGGCATGGCTCACCAGGATTTGCGGGCAGCCGGGTTGTCCAACCAAAAGGTCAGTTACATCCAGGACCTGGCGGTCAAAGTCGACGAGGGTTCCCTGAAACTGAACAGCCTGCGCCGTATGGATGACGAAAGGGTGATCGAAGAACTTACCAAGGTGCGCGGTATCGGACCCTGGTCGGCCCAGATGCATCTGATTTTCCATCTGGGACGGTTGGATGTTTTGCCCACAGGCGACCTGGGAATCCAAATTGCCGCGGCCCGCTTCTATGGTTCGAAGGAGAAGGTCACCGGTGCGCGACTGGAAAAGATTGGGGCCAAATGGGCGCCCTATCGTTCCATGGGGTCCTGGTATTTATGGCAGGGGTTGGACAGTGGAGGGCTTGGGTAATCTTGCCCGGGTCTTACACTTTCACGGCCGCCACTGCTTTGCAGATCTTTTCGGGGATACGATTCAACGGCACCACTTCATCAGTGGCGCCAATCTCAAAAGCTTCCCTGGGCATCCCGTAAACCACACAGGATTCTTCATCCTGGGCAATGTTGTATGCACCGGCATCGTGCATTTTTTTCATTCCGGCTGCACCATCGCGACCCATACCGGTCAAGATGACGCCAATGGCCTTGTCCCCTGCGGCTTCCGCCACTGTGCTGAACAAGACATCCACTGATGGCTTGTGGCGGCTGACTCTGGGTCCGCTGCGAAATTCAACCTTGTAGCGGGTTCCCACACGGTGCAGGACAAGATGTTGACCTCCGCGCGCAATCAGGGCCAGACCAGGCTCCAGATATTCCCCACTCTTGGCTTCGCGAACTGTCATGGCCGACAGTTTATCGAGCCGCACGGCCATCTGGCCCGTAAAGCCCTCGGGCATGTGTTGCACCACCAGGGTGCCGGGAGTATCAGCCGGCAGGCGCTCAAAAATTCTCGCCAGGGCCTCGGTCCCACCCGTGCTCGCACCGATGGCCAAAACCTGATCGTCGGACACCCGGTTCGAGGATGTCAGAGGCTGTGCCCCCGCAGTCCTTGCAGCCACCTTCTGGGCCCCGATAGCCTTGCGACTGACTTTTGCCGCCGCAGCCGCCCGCACCTTGCGAACCACTTCCAGCATGAGGTCGTTGACCATGCCCGGCCCCATGTTCTTTTCCACTACCTCGACGGCACCGCATTCAAGAGCTTCCAGGGCCTTGGCGCCGCCCTCCTTGGTCAGGGTCGAAACCACAACCACCGGCAGGGGAAAATGCTTCATGAGTTTGCGCAGAAAGGTCAGGCCGTCCATGCGCGGCATTTCTATGTCGAGGGTGACAACATCAGGGGGATCATTGACGATCATGTCCCGGGCAACGAACGGATCCGGTGCCACACCCACCACTTCAATGCCCCTGGCCCTGGACAGGCCTTTCTCAAAGACCCGCTGCACCGTGGGTGAATCGTCCACAATCAATACCCGGATATTCTTCACGTCAATTCTCCAGTTTCAAGCCCAGAAAGATCGGATTGTCATCCAGCAGCAAGCCTGCATAATCCTCTGAAGTCATCATCTCGGTGTACTTGGCGTCGTCAACGTAAGTGGTTACGGGAGAGTTCAGACTGAAGTTGGCATCGGTCCCGGCCATGGCCATGATCACGTGGCCACAAACAACATTGAGCATTTCACCAAGAGCATCGTTCATCATGGCTTCGGACTCGATCTCTTCCGGTTCCAGCCCGAGAATATTTGCGGCGATTTCTGCGGTGATCTCCGTGGGAACCGCAACCTCCAGTACGCCCACCAAGTCGCCGGTGAAGCTCATGCTTGCCAGGGTGAACAAGGTTCCGGGAGAGTCCACCTCTTCCTTGGGTACGGTTTCGCCGAACATGAATGTCAGTTGTTCAACCACTTGCGTGAACGTTGAACAAAGCTGGTCCTGAATATTACTTTGCATCGTTGGTCACTCCCATCACCTGGTCCACGACTTCGCGGATCCGTTCCGGTGTGAATGGTTTTTGAATGTAGGCGCACACGCCTTTTTCCTTCAGGCGCGCCACGCGTGGTGCGCTACCGGCCGAGGAGACGACCACCACCGGTATGGTATCGATCATTCCCTTATCGTGCATGGCGTTCACGAACTCTTCTCCATCCATCACCGGCATGCTGATGTCGCAGAAGATCAGGTCGATCCACTGGTTTTCCAGGATCTCCATGGCCTCCTGGCCATGCCCTGCCTCATAAAGTTCGTTGATGTCAACACCGGCCAGGTTCAATGCCTTGCTGATCACTGCCCGGACCGTCGCCGAGTCGTCAACGAGTAGGATGTTTAACGCCATTGGGGTCACCTTCCATACTGGGATTGAACATGTCTTTCAGATCATCCATACCCATCATTACCTTGAGAATCACGTCTTCCGCCACGCCGGAACCGACGCCGAGACGTAGACTTGCTTTTTCATCCAACCTGTATTGCAGGCCGTCGCTACCCATACCCCACCCCACGTTGATGCACAGGACATCAGCCAGGTGGATCAAATCCACCAACTGCTGATGCTCAGGGGAGGCCTTGCTCGGACAATGGTGACAGCATGCGGCTTCCACCACATCCGCTGGCAGATTCCAGGCCTTCAAGAGCTCGCCCGCCACTTCGGCGTGATCGATGCCCATGACCATTTTCTCGGCATCGTTGAAGCTCAAACCGTCGGTGCGCATGATCTCCTTGATGGGCTCATCATCGATTTCCACGAAGGTGCCCATAACCACTTTGCCCATATCGTGCAACAGGCCCGCTGTAAAGGCCGCCTCCATATCCTCCAGACCCAGGGTCAGCGCCATTTGTTCGGCACAAATTGCCACCGAGATGGAGTGATTCCACAAGCCTTCCGCATCGGTGTCGTAGCCACGAATGGGCTTGCGAACCAGCGGGGCCACGGACATGCACAAAACCATCTGGAAAATTCGGTTGGTACCCAGACGCGTGATGGCTTCCTTGACCGTTTTGATGGTCTGCGACCAGCCGAAGTAGGCCGAGTTCGCCAGTTGTAGAATATTCGCCGTCAGGCCGGGATCCACTTGAATGACCTGGGCCAACTCCTCAAAACTGACATCCGGATTGTTCAGGTATTTGCGCAGCTTGATGACCACCGACGGCAACGATGGAACAGTCTTTATGGCTGCCAGGATTGTTTGTTTCTCCGTCATAGCTCAACCTCCTTTCCTTCGGATTTGACTGTCGTGCGACCGTCTTTCAAGTAGAGGTAGAGTGTGCGCGCCTTGGACCCGCCCACATCCTCTTTTTCGATCAGAATGTTGTTTTTCCAGAGGAATTTCCGCAAAATCGTGTAGTTTCTCTGTCCGATCCGGAAAGTTTCTTCCTTGCCCAGGGGTGAACCGGCTCCCGCCACCTTTGCGATGATATTCTGGCGTTGAACACCCAGGGCGTAAAGTTTTCCCAACATGTCGGCAACACCCGTGTCCACGAACATGTAGGGCTTCAGCTTGGCTTTTTCCTTGTCTATTTTGGACAAGGGGAGCATGCAGTGGATCATGCCCCCGATACCGGCAATAGGATCATAGAGAGTCAGGCCAACGCATGATCCCAACGAGTAGGTAACAATCACGTCATCAGGTTTGGTGGCGATCTTCATATCGCTGATATCAACCGTGATGTTGCTTTTGACGCCCAACAATCTGTTTGGCCTTGTAAGTAGTTGTGTCAACAATCCACTCCATCATTTAGCCGCTGGTAAACAGACGGCTTGATTGTTCGAAACTGGTTCTCCAGCCCGATCAGGGTTTCGGCATGCCCAACCATCAACAATCCCCCTGGTCTCAGAAGCCGGGCAAATTCACGGACCATTTTCGTGCGCAGGTCCCGGTCGAAATAGATCATGGCATTGCGACAAAATATCCCGTCAAAGATCCCCTTGATGGGATAGGGAAAAACAGTGAAATTCAACCGGTGAAACATCATCATGCGTTTCAATTGTTCTGAAACGGCATAAAGTTTCAGGCCCTGGCCTTGCTGGATCTTGAAATATTTCGATTTCAGGAGGTCCGGTATATTGTCCAATCGGCCTTCTTCATAAACACCCGCCTTGGCGTGAGCCAAAACCCGGGTGCTGATATCGGTGGCCAGAATTTTCAGGTCCAGCCGGTGCTCCTGCACCAGCTTGTCCACGGTCATGGCGATGGAATAGGGCTCTTCCCCGGTGGAGCAGGCCGCCGACCAGATGCGAACTTGTTTCGTCCCCTGGGTCGCCCATTGCTCAACCGTCGACTCCAGCAGTTCGAAATGATCCGACTCGCGGAAGAATTTGGTAATATTGGTCGAAATGACATCGATCAACCGAACCATCTCCTCGCCGGTCTTGTCCTCATTCAAAAACTGCAGGTATTTGTGGTACGAATCCATGTTCAGCGCCCGCAGGCGTTGTGTAACCCTGGACTCCACCAAAGCCCTTTTGCCGTCGTCCAGGACAATCCCCGATTTCTCGTAGAGGAGACTTTGAAAGATGGCCAAGTCGGACGAAGTCATGCCGGTGTTCACTCCGGACACTGCACCCTCCCTTGACGAGTCTTTCTGCCCAAACTTCAGCTTCATACCACTCCTCGGCTTCTATTGAGCCGAATTCACGATGGCGGCCATCTCTTCGGCATCCAAAACACGGTCAATGTCCAGCAGTATGACCACTTTGTCGACCAGCTTGCCCATGCCGGTGATGAAATTCGTTTCTTCCATGCCCCCGCCAAAACTCGGTGGCGGCTCAATGCTGTCGGCAGCAATGCTGAGCACTTCGGAGACTTCATCAACAATGATGCCCATGGTCAACGAATCGTCCTGGTACTTTACCTGAACCACGATGATGCAGGTCTTTTCCGTATCCTCAACCGCCGTCATTTTGAATTTGTCCCTCAGGCTGATGATCGGAATCACCCGGCCACGCAAATTGATGACTCCACGCACGAAGTGGGGAGTTCGCGGAACACGCGTGATGTCCATCATGCCATTGATCTCCTGAACTTTCAGGATCTCAAGGCCGTACTCCTCGCTGCCCAGAACGAAGCTCAGGTATTTGCCCTCTTGGGCAATACTTGCAACTGCAGGTTCTGTCGCCATTTCCTACCTCCGGCTTTCGGGTTTTAACCCGGTTTCAAGGAATGGCCGGAATGGCCGCCCTTCCTTGGCAATAGGCCCTTGGGGCCCTCTATCAGACGCCGGTTTCCACCGGTTCTTGGTCTTCGATCTTTGTTTCCACAACGGCGGTTTCCGGGTCCGGATCTTCGGTCACCGGCACGTGTTCCGCCTCACTGATTCCCTGGGTCACCGACTTGTCGAGGGATGCCGCCGGCACCTCTTCCTGAACCTGGTTCACAATCGTCGTATCGTTGTTGTGCGCCACCCTGACCAATCCGGCAATATCCAGAATCAGAGCCACGTTGCCGTCGCTCATGATGGCACCGCCGGCCACTCCATCCGTCCCCTGGACTGTTTCACCCAGGCTCTTGATGACGATGCTCTGCTGGCCCAGCAAATGATCGGCCAGGAGGCCGATTTTGCGTCCTTCTTCTTCCACCACCACGATCACGGCCTCTTGGGGATTGGTCTTGGCGCCGACAACATCGAACAGGTTGCCCAACCTGAACAGGGGCAATTGGCTGCCTTCGAAAGCCAGCATCTCTCCCTTGTCGAATACGAGGGTGATATCGTCAGGACGGGGACGGATCAAGCGAACCACGGCAAGCGTCGGGATGATGTAATGCTCCTGGCCCACCATGATCACCATACCCTCGATGATGGCCAGGGTCAGCGGCAGCTTGATGCTGAAAATTGTGCCCTTGCCCACCTCCGAGGTAATATCCACCGTTCCACGCAGTTCTTCGATATTCCTGCGCACAACATCCATGCCCACGCCTCGGCCCGAGACCTCGGTCACCTGTTGGGCAGTGGAGAATCCCGCTTCGAAAATCATGTTGAAAATTTCCCGGTCGCTCAATTGTTCGCCTTCGCGTATCAGGCCACGGCTGAGGGCTTTATCCAGGATGGCCACCTTGTCCAGCCCACGCCCGTCATCTTCGATTTCAATGCAGATGTTGCCGCCTTTATGGAAGGCGCGCAGCTCAACGCGACCGCGCTGCGGTTTGCCGGCCTTCAAGCGGTCATCCGCATTCGGTTCGATTCCATGATCCACCGAATTTCGCACCATGTGCACCAGGGGATCACCGATCTTGTCCACCACATTTTTATCCAGTTCGGTGTCCTCGCCACTCATGAAGAAATCCACCAAACGATTCTGTTTCTTGCCCAGATCCCTCACCAGTCGAGCCATTTTCTGGAAAACAGGCCTGACTGGAACCATGCGCAGGCTCATGCCGATTTCCTGAAGTTCACGGCAGATCTTGTCGAGATGATCCAGATCCTTGGACAGCTTGACCGACATGCCCGATTCTTTCAGTTCCTTGCTCTGACTGACCATGGACTCGGCGATCACCAGCTCGCCAATGGTTTCCACCAGGTGGTCCAGCCGTTCGGCGTCCACGCGCACGGCTTCCTTCATCTTCACAGGAGCTTTGGCTTTGGCCTCAGGAGAATTGTTTTCCGCTGAAGCTTGTGGTGCCGGTTCCTTGGCGGTAGGCGGTTCCACCTTGGCTGCGACTTTCGCCGTGGCCTTCTTTTTCATATTTCCCAAAGGAATAAATCCACTGGTTGGTTTGGGTGCGGCAGTTTTTTCGACTCCGTCTTCCCCAGGTTCGGAACTTGATACAGAATCGGGTTCCGGCACCGATGCGGGAGCTGCCTTCGGATTCTCTTTTTCGGTGGCGCCCAGCAGGCGTCCCATCAAATCAGCCAGGCTACTTGCTTCGGGAATGATTCCGCCCCCGCCCATTGCTTCGGCAACGTCACTGACCAGTCGCTTCATCATGTCCACTGATTCAAAAACCAGGTCCATGTTGTCTCCCACCAATTCCAAATCACCACGGCGGGCCATTTCCAGCAGGTTTTCGGCCTTGTGGGCCAAATCCTTCACATGGTTCAACTCGATGAACCCGGCAAGCCCCTTGATGGTGTGAAAACCCCGGAAAACGGCATTCAAGGCTTCGGTCTCCTTGGGGTCGGTTTCAATGGCCAACAGATGCACTTCCGATGCATCCAGATGTTCAACGGCTTCCTCCAGGAAATCCTGGAGCAGGTCGACATCACCTTCGAGAATATTCTGGCCGATATAATCAACGACTTGGTAAGTCACAACAGGGTCCTCCGTGGAAGCTGGCACCGGTTCAGCCGGTTGGCTCGAGGTTGAATCGGCATCAACAGGTGGCGGAGATTCCGGGCTTGTTTCAATATTTTCGGAGGTATCTTCTTCCGGGGTTTCAACATTCTCAGACAGCAATTCCAAAATTTCAGGCAGAGGCCGAGGAGCCGGGCCTTCAGCGGAGTAATGGCGGAAAAACTGGACAAACCAGTCATTCACCTCAAGAAGTCGATCCACGCAATCAGCCATGGGCGTGCGTTGCATCATGTCTTCGGTGGCATGACAGATGTCTGCCACCTCAACCATGTCCAACAAGGCTGATTCACCCTTGAGGGTGTGGAAAAACCGCAACAACCAAGCCTGCTCATCTTCGGTGCCGCCGTTGTCCATACCCAGCAGCATCTCTTCCACATCCGTCAGAATATCTGTCTGGCGACCCAGGAATTCACCTACAATGGCGTCATCAACCAGGCTCTGGGCATCAACAGGGTCCTGCGTTGATTCGGTGACATCGGCTGTGGATTCAGGGGTTGGGCTGGATACAGGATCTTCAGCCGTTGGGGCGGTAGCGGTTTCTTCGGTTGATTCAGTTTCATCCGGTGCCTTGGCAGGCGGCATTCCTTCAGTCAGTTCAACAGGGAAACCGGCCTCTTCGGCAGTGCAGTCCTCGCTGATGCAGGCTTGCAGGGCATCGCAGGTTTGAGCCAGAACATCCAGGCCCTGGAGCCAGTCCACTTCTCCGGACAGGGTTTGAACGGCCACCGAAATGGCTGCACGGCTGGCGCCGGCTTCATCTTCCTTTCCCATTTCGATCAGGACAGCAGCCAGATCACCGAATTTCTCCGGCAAATTTTCGAAAGCCTCCACCGCCTCCGGGTCGGTCAATACCAGGGTCTGGGAGATTTCGTCCACCAGTTTGAGTAAATCAACTGTATTCATCCATCAATTCCTTTTGTATGATCAAAGGTTTGGCATCGTTCCTGTCTAAAAACGGTCGGTTTTTTGTCGCATCCAAAAAATCCATGCTCCAATCCGGTATTTAAATGGCCTGCTCACCGTACTTTTCTTTTTCCCAGGGCCTTTCCCATGTAGTTACAACTTCATGTCCAATATGCCCTTGTACATTTATTCCTTATGATCTGGCCCTTCACCCGTCCATAAGATCGTCGCTGAACGTGTTATCTTTAGGGATTTCTAATCCCCTTTGCCTGGAAGACGAGGCAACAAGCGTGCCACGGCACCTGCTCCAGGCACCGTGGTTTATAAAGAAGAGAAAAGCGGAAATTAAGTTTTAGATCGATACCGTCGGCCAATGGACCAGGCCACCCATAACCAGGCCACGGCCAGTGCCACATTAACCCAGGCAAAACCAGCTACCGACAAGTGCCAAACGGTGGTGCCGATCAAGACCAGCAACCCGGCAAGCATGTCGCCGGCACGCATAAAGAAGGAGTCGATGGCCTGTTTGGCCTGGTATTTCTCCTGCCGGGTGGTGGGCAGGAACAGCATGTTGCGCACCGTGTTCTGCAAGCTGTAATCAGTGGCATTTTCAGCGGTCTTGACCCAGCGAACCATGATCAGGGCCGGAATCATTCCGATGAGGGCATAACCACCCAAAGCAACCAAGGGCAATATCATAATAGCCCAATGGACCCCACCCCATTTCACGATACGTGAAACCAGGAACAGCTGGGTCAACAGTCCGATAATGTTTACCAGATTGAAAAACCCAGAGTAGAATTTCCCGGTGATCACCCCAATTTGATCCCTGCGTTCGGCCTCGGCGGTGGCCACAGCGGCATCGCTCATGCCTTCGGTGAGAACAATTTCAGGCACCGCCTCCAGAGCATCGGCTTTCACGCGGTTGCCCAGAATATACTCGCCTGTGGTATTGACCAGATTGGCCAGGACCATCATCAGGGCGATCAACAGCAGATAACGATTTTTGAAGACAAGGGAAAAGCCGTTGCGACCCGACTTGACCGGCTCAACTGACTGGGGAGTCTTGTGCGTAGACTTGTCAACCAGCAAAGTCAAAACCAGTGAAACAGCCAGCAGGGCAGCCGATAACAACAGCAACTGATAAACACCAAAGGGCTCAATCAATTGTCCGGTAATAAAACTGCCAAAAACAGCTCCACTGCTGGATCCGAACCCTACAATGGCGAACAGTCGTTTCCCCTGGTCGGTGGTGTAGATGTCATTTGTAAAGGACCAGAACTGGGCAATCACCATCACATTGAAAATTCCAACCCAGAGATAGAAGGGAATGCCCAGGGGAACTTTGGCCAAGGCCAGGAGATAGAAGGCCACCAGGCACCCCATGAAAAAGAAAAGAACAATTGTGATCAATCGTCGTCGGTTCACCGACGCGGCCAAACGACTGTAAAGAGGCACAACTCCCAGCAGCAACAAGGCCTGACCGGCAGCCGTGTAAATCTTGGCTTCGGCACCCCACTGTGAAAGAATGAGCGCTTCACGCACCGGTTTGATGATGTAGTAGGCCGTCAAAAGGAAAAATACGTTCAGGGCGAGCAGGAGCACTTGGCGCCCTTCTCCACATTTCACCGGAGCAAAAGCCGATAGAATCTTCTCCAAAAGGCTTTTCCTGGAAGACTCGGACATCACTTCAAAATTCCTTCCTATGGCAGTAAATTACCGATCCACAGCCACCAGACGACCCGAGGCTGGCGCAAGATAGGCGGTGGTGGAGGAACTCCAGCCCTGGCCCCGGTTCACCTGACACTCCATAGCCAAAAAAGCATGATTCGGGTCGGTTGGCGGGGCCGCTTTCAAGGAAATTTCCGTTACCAAAGACTCGGTCCATTCGCTCCAGTCCTCAGTTTCCCGGTTTTCGTTCACAGCCGCCAGCCTGTAGCGATATTGAACCCCGCCGCCGTCCATGAACCCCCCGGCCACACCCAGGTCTGTGAAGCGCACGGTTTTTCCAGACGGCTGGAAAAAATCAAGGGGCGGCACTTCGGCAAACCAGTAACGAACGATTTTTTCCTGACGCCCACGCAGAGTCTGCACCAGATAGTCCACTGCTTTGGGGTCTTGATAGTTACCCTGTAAAACCATGGCCCTGATTTGATCTACCGAAAAGGCAGACAAGATCTTTGCTGCCCAGTAACCGTCAGCCGCGGTCAACTCGGCCATGCCGCTGTGGGGAATATCCGGTTTCCATTTATCCGGCTCAAATGTTTCAACATCCAACAACCCGACTTCGGGCAATCCTTCCGGGCGCTCCAGATACACCCAGGTATCTTCACGGCATCCCACGGTCAGAAACCGCCCCAGCATGGAAGGCAGATCAATGCCGAATTCATACCCGAATCGCTTGACCGGATCGGCTCCGAAAGCCCCCAGGGTGCTGGCAAAATCAATCAGATGATGTTTGACGTAGCCTTGTCCCGGCGCACCCACATACATATCCAGGGAGTTGTGCATTTTGGTATCAAAATGATTGACCCAGGCACCAAAAACTTTCATCCCGCGCAATTCCCGGCGATCCTGGTGCTTGATGGTGTCGTTGGGGTCGTCCTTGCGAAGGTCCTGGTCGTTGAACGGCCCCAGGGGCTTGCCGGACAGGTATTTGCTGGCCAGGGCATGATAGTGCCCGTCAAAAATACTGTTGGTGGATTTCAGCACCGAATCCAGATTGGCCGGTGTCATGGGCACTTCACCCACCCGTGGCAGCTTCATCACCGCACCCTCACCCACTTCAAGATCCTTCAAGTCAAAAACCACAACCCGGTCAACCGGCACATTAAACCCAATGGCGTGAAAGATGAGATTGGTCACCACGCCACTGCGAATGGTCATGCCAGGATGGCTGGGAGGATCGAATTTCAGCAACCACACGTCACCGCGGGCATCGCGAATGCGGAACCCCGGCGTTATTCCCGACGTTTTGGCGCCGATGATGGTCCACTTCCTGGAACGATCCGGGCCTTCGACCTGTCCCGGGCCATTGGCCACATCCGCAACATCCATGGGGTACAGACCGATGCGGTTGGTAAACCAGGTGGAGTTGATGACTTCATCCAGACTGTTCACATTGGGGGCCCGACGCCCGGCGTAACCGCTGCCGATTTTACGCGCCAAACGGCCAGGATGGAAAAACCTGGAAAACGGCCGGGAAACGAAGGACTCCAGGGAATAGGGCACCAGGCCTGGTTCATAATAGGCCGGCACGGGGATGGGCTGATCGTCATCGGCATACCAAACCACGGGAGCGTCTCGCAGGGGCGCGCGATCGGCAGCCCGCAAAGATCCAACCCCCATCACCATCATCATCATCATGATTATGATCAAACCAGCCAGCACCAGTGGCCGGAAATTGATCCTGGGAACGAAACGGAAAACCATTGACATGCTCCTACGGCCTCCTCGTCGGGTCCTTGCCATACAACAAACTCCTGCCATGGTGCTGGAAGTTCTGACTGAAAGTCAGGGTGATTACGGTTTCTTCATCGCTGAACCCCAGTTCGAATCGTCCCACAAATTTGCCCTCCCCATTGATAAGACGGACACCGAACCCCCCCGTGTAATTCAAGTGATTGAAAGCGATTTCGTCGGTGTGATCGTACACCTGACCCATGTCCGAAAAAATATAGGAATCCAATCCCATTGCGTCGCGCCCCTTGGCCACCCACAAGGGCCACCGGTATTCGGCGGATAATCCAAAGCTCCCCATGCCGTAGAAACGCAGATCGCTGAATCCACGAATATTGTTGGGGTGATACATGGTGGCCATGCGGGTCAGGGGGATTTCACTGGTGCCGAGGTTTTCCAGACGGTTCATGAAAGCCCGCAATCCCAGGGTTCGTTTGGTGAACCAAAGGGGAAAGAAATGCTGTGCATCCAAGGCATACTGCAGATACGAAAGGTCTGAATTATCGGTGCTTTGAAACCATCCAACACTTGCCTTCTGAAATCCACGATTCTGGGCACGGCCTGTTTCAGAAGTGGCATCCCGGATAAGGCCGATTCTGAAGGTCCAGCCACTGGATTCTCCGGGAAACCCAAAAGGAAGATCGTCTGCATGAATGACACCCAGGCCCCGATCGACCTCGAATCCCGATTCCCGCGCCTCCACAAGGGAATAATAGGAGCGCAATTCCACACTGATCCTGCGCCCCAGATCGCGATTGACTTCCGCGCCAAACCATTGGGAAATTCGATTGTAAAATGACTCATCACCTTCGGTGGACCCATAACCCAGCCCATAAAATTTGGTCAGGGGCAATTCCGAGGTCCCGGCTCCCAGTTGCAGGCCCCAGGTCTCAGTGAGGTTGAAATATAAACCTCCCGACAGCTTGTCGGCGTGCTTGGTGGATGATGAAACCATCAAAAAAGCCATGTTTCCCGCACCCAAAAAATCCGGGCGACGCACATTGATCCCGTAAGAGAGCCCTTCCAGCCCTGATATGGCGACATCAGGCAACAGATAAGTTCCGAAAGGCAGGGGCAATCCCACGTGCTCAGAGGGTGGCATATCAAAAATCCCCCAACGGTCCAGGGCTTTGATGGATTCCCGGCCGGCCACATCCAGAATTCTAAAGGGAATGCCCAAAATATTATAGGGCACCAAGGCTGCAGTTTCCCAGCCGGAACGGGGCTGATAGCTGAAGTGGGCCATGTTCGAGTCGCTACGGGCAGGCATTTCTCCCCAGCGGCTTGGGTTTGCCAGGATGGTATCGGCCCCTGCGGAGACAGGTTGGCCCAGGTCGGGCTGCGTCCACCCGATCATCGGCAACATCATCATAACTGTGGTCAGGAAAATCCGGGTCATCCTTGAATCCGCCGTCCAAATTGGTATCGCCTGCGCCACCAGGCGTCGTTCAGGCTGTCGTAGCGCACCGGACTGTAGCGGCGCGGTGCGTGAATGAAGCGGGAATTTCCAGTGTAAATTCCCACATGGTTTATCACTTTACCTTCAGTGATGAAAAATACAAGATCTCCGGGCTGCAATTCGTTTCTGCTGACTTTCTGACCAATTTTGGCCTGATCCCGCGAGACCCGTGGCATATCAACATCCAGCGATCCGTAAATGTAGAACACCAATCCACTGCAATCGAATTTTTCCGGTCCCTGGGCGCCCCACTGGTAAGGTTTGTCCAGTTGATCCCGGGCCAGGGTGGCCGCTTTCAGGCCCAGCAGGAGGTTGGCGGATGGGGTTCCGCGATGTTCCCTGCCGATTCTCCCGTGGGCCTGGGGCGAAGGAACCGAAAGATCCGAATCGTATTGCCCAGGGGCTGGTGGTCCGGCAACGATCTTTGCAGAATCGGCTGGATCTGGATCAGTTTGGCCCCGCATCACCTTCTTGGGAGCACAGCCGGACAACGCCAACGCCATCAGCAGGGCCAAAATCAACAGCAGGCCCGAAGTCATCAACCGGCCCATCCGGACCTCCGAATTGCTGCAAAATCCCGAGAAATTCATCTTACCGTTCGCGTTTCAGTCTTGATTCTGGCCCTTACTGGGCAATCATGCTAGTTTACAGCCACTATGAGCGAAAACAACCCCAAAGGGAACTCCGGCACTCCCGCCAAAGCGGTCGAAGTGCGCATCGAAAAAATTCTGAACCAGGGTGATGGACTGGGACGCCACGATGGCCAGGCGGTTTTTGTACCCCTGAGCGCCCCCGGCGATTTGGTTCGTGCCCATATCATCAAGCAGGGCCGCGGCTTTGTCCAGACCACCTTGAACGAGGTGCTTGAAGCGGGTCCCGACCGCCGGGAAGCTCCCTGCCCTTATTATGGGGATTGCGGTGGCTGCAACTTTCAGCACCTGAAACCCGAAGGCCAGCGCCGGGCAAAAGCCGGCATCGTTTTGGAATGTTTCAGTCGGCTGGGCAAGCTTGATGTCTCCGGGTACCTGACCGGCCCCGAGGCCGTGGGTGATGACCTGGGTTATCGCAATCGTATCCGTGTGTTCGCCAACGATGCCGGTCATTACGGTTTGATGCGCCGAGGCTCCCACCATGTGGTGGCCCTGGATTCGTGCCCCCTGCTTCCGGAACAATTCAACACCGACATCCTGCCCTGGTTGCGCATGATGCCCCCCGTGGAGCAAATGATCATTCGCCTGGACGGTCGGGGCGGCTGGTTGCTCTCCATGTTTGGACCTTCCCAGCGCATGCGGATGCTGAAAAAAATTGTTGCCTCCTTGCCCGAAAACGAGGGACCGGCCCCCGGATGCGTGGGCCTGATGTTCAACAACCGCCTCATGTGGGGCAAAGATTTTCTTATCAACGAAGTGGCCGGCCACAAGTTCCGCGTCAGCAGCCAGAGTTTCTTTCAGGGCAATCTGGTCGTCACCCAGGAGGCGGTGAGCCTGGCCCGCCAATGGCTCCAGGAAATTGCCGACGACGGGAAACTGGGGGCCCTGTTGGGCGATCTCTACTGCGGCGTGGGACTGTTCAGCCTCACCCTGGCGGATCTCTTTGAAAAAGTCGTGGCCATCGACAATAATCCCCATGGAATTCGTGATGCTGAAAACAATGTTCGTCGCGATGCCGCCACCAAAAACAAGGTGACAGTCATCATGGGCGATCTGGGTAAGGTATTGGCCGACCCCGAAGTGGCTTCCACCGATCAATGGCAAGCGGCCTGTTGCGTTGTCGACCCTCCACGTATTGGCCTGGAAAAAGAGGGCGTAGAGGGTTTGCTGAACCTGTCACCCCGGCATCTTGTCTACATGAGTTGCGACCCGGCCACCATGGCCCGCGATACTGCCGCTCTCTTGGCTGGTGGTTACCAAATCCGGAATTTAAAAGTTTTGGATATGTTCCCTCAAACTTCTCATGTTGAGACCATGATGTTGCTGGAAAAACCTGATTGACCAGGTGATGTGGGTACCTGTTTTTGTATATTGTTGCCCCCGCAACCATTTTTGGTGGTTGAAAACCTTATTTTAAGCCTGAAAATTGGTTGCGGGGGCAACGGTTTATCTTCCAACACCAAACCAACCCTTCGTTTCCTCTCACCGGAGAATTTTACCGTGGACGAAATTGTTTCTGAAACCATCGCCGAATCCCAAGGTCTGCCAGACCTGGACAACATCGTCGTCATATTGAGTCGCACCACCGAACCCATGAACATCGGCGCCACCTGCCGCGCCATGAAGACAATGGGTCTCAAAAACCTGCGCCTCATCTCGCCGTTGAATCCCAAAGGGCGCACTGCCCGTGCCCTGGCCCATGGTTCGGAAGATATCCTCGACAACGCCCTGGTGGTCGAAGACCTTATGGACGCCATCAGCGACTGCTCAGTGGTCATCGGCACCACGGCCCGGGTTCGGCAGTTGCGCAAGGCAAACCACCTGCCCCCGGAATCGGCCGCTCAGCACATTGTCGATCACAGCCGCAGTGGAAAAGTGGCGATCCTTTTTGGAACAGAACGATCGGGATTGACCAACGACGAGGTGGACATCTGCCGTTATCTCACCTCCGTTGATACGGCGCCGGAGCACGGATCGCTGAACCTGGCCCAGGCGGTAATGCTTTACGGCTGGGAAATCCGCAAGGCCTGGAGCGCTGTTCTGAAGGTGTCAGAAGAGAAAAACCAGCCTGAACAAACGGTTGCCGAGGACCACCCTGCTTCCGGAAATGTGAGACGCCCCGAAATGCGCGTCCGCCATCCTCACCGAGGCACCCGCCTGCCCACCCAACTGGAATTGAACAACATGTATGGGCACATTGCCACCGTCATGGGTGAAGTGGGCTACAGTGATGCGGAGAAGCTCAAGTTCATGACCTACCTGCGCCAGCTACACATGCGCGCCGGCATTGTAAACTGGGAAACGCACATCTATCACATATTCTGCCGCAAGATTCTGCGTCGCCTCGGTGTTCCCAAATTTGAAGGTGTGGATGACGGCCTGGATGAACAACGGCCCGAGTGATTCCTTCACCCGGGCCGTTGTTCTGGTTTTTTTAAACGGCTTTTCAGACGCCGCAACCAACGTTTTTGATCTGTTCGTAAACCTGATCATATTCCCGGCGCAATATTTCGAAGCTGGCTTTTACGGCATCCATTTTCCCGTCGCGGGCCAACAATTCCAATTGTTTGCAGACCATGGCCAAACGTGGAGCCCCATAGGTGGAACAGGCCCCTTTCAAGCTATGGACATTGGTTGCCAGGGATTCGCCATCACCTGATTTGGCAGCCTCTTCAATATCCGAAAACAATGGTGGTACATGTTCGAGAAAAAGATCCCTCAACTCGTTCAGGATTTCCTGGTCCCCACCGAACTCTTCCAGCAGGCGGGTTTCATCGATAACCGGAACGTCGGGGCCAGGAAGGGCAAGGTCCTTGCTCACACTGTTGTCCTTTCATAAATGTTAAACTTCACACATCAGCTTGCTATGATTATTTCGGCCAAATCCACCTCAACTTGAATGAAAACACTTGACCCGACTGCTGAGTTGCCGAGAATCTATTCTGAACTGAAGCGTGAACTGAAGCATGAACTAAAACTCGAGCCCTTTCGCCATCGGGCCCCGTGCCCTGGAGAAGAAAATGAAAAAAATACTGCTTACCGTGCTGACATTGCTGGTCCTGACCACTTTCGCCCTGCCCGCCCTGGCCCTTGGACCTCTGGATATTGACGCCGATGTTACCGTCATGTCCCAATACGTTTGGCGGGGATTGGTGATCAATCCCGAAGCTGTTCTGCAACCCAGTCTGTCGGCCGGAATTCTGGGTATTGGATTTGGCTTCTGGGGCAACGTTGACCTCACCGATATTTATGAAAACAACGGCCAATTCAATGAATTCGACTGGGTGGCCAGCTACGGCCTGCCCTTGCCCTTGGTGGATCTGAATTTCGGTTTGATCTACTACGATTACCCCAACACGGAGACCAATTCCACCGCCGAAGCCTTTGTCACCGGCTCGGTGGGCGTCCTGCTCAGCCCCACGCTGGAAATCTATTACGATTTCAAAAATATTGACGGCACCTACGTCAACGCCAGCATCAGCTACCCGGTGGCCCTCGGCGAAACAGTGAACCTGGATCTGGGAGCGGCCCTGGGCTTTGGCAGCGGTGCCTATACCAAGGGATATTTTGGGACCAATTCACAATCCGGCACCACCGATTTCAACCTGAGCGCCTCGGTGCCTTTCAAGCCCATCCCGTTTTTCACCATCACACCCAGTGCCACCTACAGCACCTTGATGAGCAACGCCAAGGATTTCACCGCCGAAAATGGCGGCGACACCGACGCCATGTTCTACGGGATTTCCGTGAGTTTTTCCTTCTAGAGTCAACCCGCACTTTTTAGAATTCAATCAGGCCCACGGTTATCCAGCCGTGGGCCTTTATCCGGCAAATTGGGCCAACCCCTTGCGCCTGCCGGGCGTCTTCCTATGCTCATGTAGAACCCGACGAAAGGTGCAACGATGCGATGGACCCCTTTTCCCATTACAATCCTGGTGAGTCTGATCCTGTTTGCAGGCTGCAAGTCCGATACCGTAACGCCTGATGAAATAATCGCGGATGTCCTGGACACGACGGCGCCCACGGCAACCATCCTGCCCTTGGCGGAAGAACAATTCAGCCTCCAATTTGAAATTGAATTCGCAGCCGAGGACGACGACAGCGGTGTCGCGGGTGTGGAAATCCTGGTGCGCACTCCAGACCTGGTGTGGAGCAGTCTTGGTATTTTCACTGAAAGTCCGGTCACCTATTTGGCCACCGGACCAGGGCCCCATGCCTTTGTGGGTGTGGCCGTGGATTCCGCAGGCAACATTCAGGAAACTCCCGATGTTGCCCAGGCGGAAACCCAGGTACCGGAGCCCATCATTCTGACCGATGTAACCGGTGAGGAATTCGACATCACCAACGCCGTGTTGCGGTATTTTCTGACTGCCTCCGCCTGGGGACACGGAATTGGACGCAATACCATCCGTCCCATCATCGATCCCACCTGGATTCTGCCAGGCGAGCCGGCCTACCCCCACCAATACAGCACGGCCGATGTTATCGCCCTCTACAGTGATGATGAGGCCCATGCCTATCGTGTCGGCGACATCGCCAACCGCGAAGTGGTCAACGATTATATTGGAGGCGCCCACCTGGCTGTCACCTACTGACCTCTCTGTGATGCTGCTGCCGTGTACAGCAGGAATCTCGACGGTCAAATCCTGACCATTGCCGCCAGTGGCTGGACCTGGCACGACAAATTTGTTCTCCAGGACCTGGAAACCGGAAGCCTTTGGTGGACCGGCCCCGATGTCAACGGTATCGATTTCATGCTCTGCGTTGCCGGACCACTTCAAGACTTAAGGTTGCCCCGAGTGGAATCTTTCCGCGGGCTTTGGTTGAGCTGGTTCGAGTTCTACCCGGAGACCAAGTTCCTGAAATCCAAATAGGTATTTGCCCTTCACTCCGGCGGAACCTTAGGGCATGATGGGTGTAGCAGTCTGATCCCCCAGACCACACCCATCAACCGTCGGAGTATCCCTTGATGACCTTCTGCCGGAAATTCCTTCTTGTGGCTCTGACATCATCACTCGCCACAACTGTCCTGGCCCAACCCAAGGAAATCATCCTTCCCGCCAAAAGCCCTGCTCAGCGCACGGTTCAGCTTGCAGAACAATGGAGAATTGGCGGCGAAGATGATGAAGACGTTCTGCTTGGAGTCATCGCCAATGGGGTGCTGGACGATGCCGGCAACATCTACCTTCTGGATTCACAGCTTTCCCAGGTCCTGATCATCAACGCCGACGGGCAGCAGACCGGCACTCTCAGTCGTGAAGGAGAAGGCCCGGGCGAGCTCACCCGTCCCACGGGGATTTTCCTGAACAATCAAAATCAAATCGGCGTAGCCCAGGGATTTCCCGGAAAAATCGTGCTTTTGAATATGGACGATACTCCCGGCGGCACCATCCTCCCGGAATCGGATCCGGAAACCGGAGGCTTTGCCTACATCGGTGAAGCAATCAAACGTGGAGAAAACCTGGTGGTGAATCACGGTTATGGTGCCTTTGACATGACCTCCGGAAAAATTACCTCAACCACCCTGCTGACGGGATTGGACAGCCAAGGTATGGAACTAGGTCGTTTTGCCGAGCACGTCCAGAAACGCGAACTGGCCAAACAGGTCTTCGACGAAAAGGCCAACTCCTCGGAACTGGACACCTGGGCCCTGGGCGATGAGTACGTCTATACTGTTCCACACCGGGATCAGTATCTCATCAATGTGAAGAACATGAACGGTACCGTCGTACAGGTGATCAGCCGTTCCTTTGAGCCGCGCAAGCGTTCGGATGAGGACAAGGAAGAGATGACTTCCTCTTTCAATGTGGTTGTCAACGGACGAAGAATGGAGTTCGAATCACACATCCTGGATTTCGACCCCGCCTTGACCAACATGTATGTGGCCCATGACGGTCGATTGTTCGTGGAAAACTGCTATCAAAAAACCACCCTGTTGCCCGCTGGAGTTGCGGGACGTTTTGATATTGTTTCCGCCGAGGGGGAATTGGTTGAGGAACTCACCCTGGAGCTCCCGGGGTTCAATCCGGAACAGGATCGTCTGGCCTTTCTGGATGGGATACATTACCTCTGGATTCGAAACTACAGGTCAGCGTCCGAGGCCATGAGTTCGGGCATGCCGGGGAATGATGCCTCGGCGGATGAGGACCAGGAGGATCTGGAAGACCCGGAGCCCCTGGAAGTGGTTTTTTGCCGGGTCCCCGGGTAATGGCATGAAATCCACCCCCACAGGAATCAATGGCATTCTAAAAGACACTACCAATTTCCTTCTGCACCGCCCTCCCATTCCAACCCTGATCAAGTTCAACACCCCGGCCGAGCAGGATGACTATCGCCAGCGCATCCTCCAACGACTGCAAATCGATGTCTCCCTTTATTCCGTCTTGAATGTTCACCAGATAGGAATCCAGGCTCCCATCCGTCACGTTTTCGACGAAATCCTGCGCTGGGATGGTGATTCCACCTGTTGGCCCAATCGAATAGCCGAGGTGCTACGACAGGACGGCGGGATCAATCACATCAGCATTTATCCCTTTGGCCTGCGAAAATACCCTTTCGGACAAAAGCGCCGCTTTTTGGGCCTGCGGTACATTCCCCTGTTCAATTTGACCCTCGCGCGTCTTCAGCAGCAAACCGAAACCACCGAAACCGACAATGCCCGCTTTGTTCTATTTCGGTGTTCCGGAGGATATCCCATCGGCCATTTTTGTATGTTCACGCGCTCCTCCATAGAAATCCTCGGCGAGACGGAAATGACTCAACTGTTCCTCATGGTGGGTTTTGATTTTTACGGTAAGAAGCCATCCAGGGGAAGCAGTCTCATCAGCCCGATATGGGAAGCGGTCCACAACCGGGTCACCGCCAACATCATGAACCGGTTCAAACAGCTTTGCGAATGGCAGTTTCATCAGGTGGAGGAAGGAATTTCAACCAATCGAAAACCCAAGGATTGACGTTTTCGTCAAAGCAAATACAAATCCAACAAAACCACTGCCAGCAGCATCATCCCGATCCAGGAATTGATCTCGAAAAAAGCCTTGTCGATACGTTGCAGATCGCCCCCTCGCACCAGGGATTGTTCCCAACCCAAAAGGGCCATCATCCCCACCACACCCACCAAGGACAATACGCCCAGGCTATCCGCACGCCGGAAGGCACCGGCCATGAACGCCACACTCAACACATGAAAAACACGGGACAGCATCAGGGCCCGCTGCACACCCAGCCGCGAAGCCAAACTCTGCAAACCGACCTTGCGGTCGTAATCGGCATCTTGACAGCCGTAAATAGTGTCAAAACCGGCCACCCAGAACATCACCGCTGCGGCCAGCCACAGCGGGAAAGCGGAAAATTCACCGGTGACGGCCAGCCAGGCGCCCACCGGAGCAATCCCCAAACCCAGACCCAACACCAGGTGGGCCAAGGGCGTCACCCGTTTCATATAGGAGTAGGCCAGGACAACCAGCAAGGCCACGGGACTGAGTTTGAAACACAAGGGGTTCAGCATGAAAGCGGCCAGCACCAAAACCATGGCTGACAGGACCACGAACAGCGCGGCGCCTTTTCGTGAAATCAAACCTGCCGGGATATGGCGGTCGGCCGTGCGAGGATTGTCCGCGTCTATGCCCGCATCCACAAGACGATTGAAGGCCATGGCCGCGCTGCGGGCGCCCACCATGGCCACCATCACCCACAGCAGGGTGCTCGGGGCGGGCCGACCGTCGGCTGCCACCAGCAAGGAGATCAGTGCAAAAGGAAGGGCAAAAATCGTGTGCTTGAATTTGATGAGCGAGAGGTAGCGAGTGATGGTGGACATCAAACCAGCCCTGCCTCGGATTGGTCGTCGGAGCCCCAACGAGGAACCAGATTCACCGCCACACCCAGGTGATCGCAAATGCGTTGCACCATGAAATCCACCAAATCACCGGGACTGGTCGGGCGGTGATAAAAGCCTGGAGCCGCCGGCATGATCAGAGCACCCAGTCCACTCAGCCGGGCCAGGTTTTCCAGGTGATGGGTGGCCAAAGGCGTTTCCCGGGGGACGAGAATCAACTGGCGCCGCTCCTTCAAACAGACATCCGCCGCCCGCAGCAAAAGCGTTTCGCTGGTGCCGGCCACCATGCGTCCCACGGTGCCCATGCTGCAGGGAACGACGACCAAGGGCCCACCCTGGGCGGAACCGCTGGCCATGGGCGCGGAAAAATCATTCTGCCCATACACGTCCAGAACACCGGGACCCATGGTGCGCAATCTTTCGATCAGGCCATCCACCGGGTGCCCCAATTCAACTGGAGCTGTCTTGCCCACCGCGCTGCTGACCACCAGATCCACGTCGCGGCCCGATTGCAGGAGCACATCCACCAGGCGAACGCCGTACACCAGACCACTGGCCCCGGTCCAGGCCACACCGATGGTTGGTTTTTGAGAGGTCGGATTGACAGTAGATTGTTCGTTGATTTGTTGCTCACTCATCAGGACAACCTCCCGCCCACCAGGTGAGCGATGCCGAACGTCTGGCGTTCAATAAAAGTATCCTTGAAATCGTACTCGCCGAGCAGTTCGGCAAATTCTACTGGTGTGAGAAATTCGCCCATACTGCTGGGAAGGTAGCTGTAGGCCTTTCCATCGCGTCCCACCAGTTTGCCCAGAAAAGGAATGACCGTGTTGAGACCAAAACGGATGGGGCCGGGTACTCCGTGGGCCTGTCCTTCGGCGTTGGGGTCGTCCCGAAAAAATTCCAACACCAGGAACTGGCCGCCGGAACGCAACACACGTTTGATTTCTTGCAGGCCACGCCTCACATCGGCAAAATTTCGTACGCCAAAACCCACCGTAACCGCATCGACACTGTGATCTCGGAAGGGAAGGTTCATGGCATCGGCCGCGGAGAGGACCAAACGGTCGGCGTCTTTCTTGCCCTGGGCCCCTGACAGCATCTCCGGACAAAAATCCGCAGCGATCCAGGTTTTACCCTTGCCGCCGCGCACGCAGGCCAGGGCCAAATCACCCGTCCCGGCACACAGATCGAGGATCTCCCAGGAATCGTTGTCCAGATGGGCCACCACGTGGTCGCGCCAGCGTTTGTCCTGGTTCAAACTCAGAAAGTGGTTCATGAAATCGTAACTGTTGCTGATGCGGGCGAACATGGAGCGGACCTCGCGGCCGTGGGCCTGACCGTCTCGCACGGACCAACTGCCACTTTCACGACCATGAATATCCTTGAACCCGCTCATGCGCCGCCGCCAAGTCGGGCCAAAAGATTTTTCCACTTTTCATTCACCATGGTTTTGACTTCGCCGGTCATCTCCACCATCGGTGGCCACTGGCGCTCAAAGCCCATCTCGCCGGCCATTTTCCGCGTGCCGTCGATGCCCATCTTGCCGCCGTAGCAAGCCAGGTTGACCGAGTGGTCCAGCTGATCCACTGGGCCTTCGCTGAAAAAAACATCCCGACCCGGGTCGAGGCTGCCGGTCACCCGCCACAAGACCTCGGTCATGTCGTGGGGATCAACATCCTCGTCCACCACCACCACGGTTTTGGTGAACATGATCTGGCCGGTGCCCCACAGGGCCTGGCACACTTTTCGGGCATGGCCAGGATAGCGCTTCCTGATGCTGATGATGACCAGATTATGAAAACAGGCCGCCACCGGCAGATGGTAGTCCACCACTTCGGGCAAAGGAATGCGCAGCAAGGGCAAAAATAGTCGCTCGGTAGCCCAGCCCAGCCAACCATCTTCCATGGGTGGTTTGCCGACTATGGTGCTCAGATAAATAGGATCGCGCCGGCTGGTGATGGCCGTAACATGAAAGACGGGAAACTCCTCGGCCAAACTGTACCAGCCGGTGTGGTCGCCAAAATCGCCTTCGACCCGGCGCTCGTCCGGCTCCACATAGCCCTCGATGATGAAGTCGGCTTCGGCGGGAACCTCCAGGTCGCAGGTCACCGCTTGGGTCATGGCCACGGGTTTGCCCGTGAGGAACCCCGCAAAAAGTGCTTCGTCAATATCCGGGGGCAGCGGTGCGGTGGCGGCATAGGTCAACGCCGGAGGACCGCCAATGGCCACACAAACCGGCATGCGAGTGCCCGCTTTTTCGTGTTCGGCATAATGAGCGGCCCCGGTTTTGTGAATCTGCCAGTGCATGCCGGTGGTTTGACCGTCGTACACCTGCATACGGTACATACCGATGTTGCGGCGACCATTGGCTGGATTGCGCGTGATCACCAATGGCATGGTGATGTAGGGCCCGCCGTCCCCGGGCCAGGTTTTCAGAACCGGCATCAGGTCCAACAATCCGCGCTCATTCAGGTCAACACCCTGAACCACCACTTCCTGGCAGGCTCCATTGGAGACGCTGCGGGGTATGGAACCACCCCAATCCTTCAGCTTGCCCAACATTCGGACCTTGTCCCACAGTCCATCGGGTGGTCCCATTTTGAGCGGGTCTTCGATGCGGGACACCGCCTCTTCCAGGTTTTCACAACCCAGAGCCCAGGCCATGCGCTGGCGACTGGCAAAGAGATTGATCAAAAGCGGGACTGGTTTTCCGTCGGCCTTGAGCGCCACTTCAGTGCGACCGTGTTGCTCACTCAAGAAACCTGGCTGGGGATTTTCAAACAACAATGCCGGATTCTCGCCATTTTTCACAAAACGGTCAGCCAGTTCCGTCACTTCCAGGGTTGGATCAACCGGTTCACTGATGCGAATCAGTTCACCTTTTTTCTCCAGAAATTCCACGAAGGACTTCAGGTTGTTGACGGGAATGGTAGAGGACATTTTTTTTCCTCGGAAAGATCACTGGCCAATGGGCGCAATCCGGAGCCCTGGTGAGATTTGTTTCGTCGGCCAAGTTAGCAGAGTGCTTCCTTGGGGGCAAGAGCGGGACTTGACAGAGCGGGACTTGATCCTGCAATCTTGAGGCATTTGCGATGCGAGTAACTTCTTGAAACCATTTTGGTTTCAGACGGCACCAAAATCACTTTACCCCAAGATTAAACGAAATCATTGAAGTTATGGGCTCTACTTGGCCCAAAGCCAAGAAATTGACCCCAA
>JAJRZA010000083.1 GCA_024275485.1 Candidatus Krumholzibacteriota bacterium
CAGTGGAAAAAGTCAGGATTTTCTGGACCGTGGTGTATCCGTGATACATGAGGTCCAGAAAATCCTGACTTTTTCCGCTGATGGTGTACCATGGCAGCAACTTAAGTGGTTTCGGTCAACGTGGTTTTGCATAGTTGGGGTTTATACAAAAAAGCCCGGAATGGTCTTATTTTGCGGGGCATAATACCAATTATCTTAAAAATAAGCATGTTTGTCTGTCTGATACGGACTATTCCACATCCCGATGCACAGCATCAGGCGAAAAAGCCGGCAGGCATACAGCGATGTATTCAGCCCCACCCGGCTCAGGACAACTGTAACGCAGCCACTCTCCGGGTTTGGCTACCAAGGCCTGTCCTGCCTTCACATCCATCACGCCGCCTTCAAATTCCACTCGCAAAGTACCCTGCAAAACAACAGTGATTTCTTCAAACTCAGGACGCTGTCCAGGCTCCACCCAACCTTCAGGTGCCTGCATGCGGGCCACGCTCACACTGCTGTGCCCCGAATTCACCCGGCCGGTGTATTCCTCGATGATTTTTGGTTTGGTGCCGGCAGCTTCGATGATTGATGGTGCAGCAATCAATTCAGGCATGAGGTCTCCTTTTGTGGGTTCTGTTATGATGAATCTACCGGTGAATAATAATATAAAACAGGCCTTCCTTGTACTGTTGTTTCCTCTTAAATCGCTGTTTTGAATACTGACGACCAAGCCCAGGGAATGGATGGACAGGACAAAGTGTGATATAGTGCCGGAAAGGTCGCAATCCGCCAACAACGGCAACTGATGGAAATTTGGAAAAATCCAGATGAAGGAGGGCGTCATGAGGAAGATTCAGATAATTCTGTCGATGGCCGTGCTGGTCGCTTTGGTCGGCTGTTCAAATGAAGCCTGCGTCGAAAATCTGGAACAGCAAAATATGGCCATCGTGCGCAAGACTCACGCTGATCTTGCCAACGGAGATATGGAAGCCTTCAAAGCCGCCCTCGCCCCAAACTATGTTCGCCATTGTCAGGCCATGCCACCCGGTTTTCAGGAATTGCAAGGAACGGAAAAGTTCATTTCTTTTCTTGAAGAATTTATTTCGGCTGTCCCGGGGTATCGGGATTCCCTAAGCGAGATGATCGCCCAGGGAGATAAGGTCGCCTACATTTCGACCATGACCGGAACCCAAACCGGACCTCTGGGGGAGCTTCCTGCCAGCGGCAGGACTTTCACCGTGGTCAATATAATCATACAGCGTTTGGAAGATGGGACAATCGCGGAGACATGGGTAAGCTGGGATAACATGGCAATGCTGTCACAATTGGGATTCATGCCCTAGGAATCTGTTGAACGAACCCGTCCCCAACTGCAAAAAGACCCCGCCACCAGCCGGCAGCAGGGTCTCCATCATCAACCCATGGGCTGACTGACTTACCTACCAGCGACCGCCGCCGCCGCCACCGCCACCGCCACCGCCACGAGGACGATCCTGGGCTTCGTTCACGCGAAGTGCGCGGCCACCCATTTCTTTTCCGTCCAGGGCAGAGATCATGCCCTGCAAGGACTCGTCGTCCACTTCGATGAAGCCGAAGCCTCGGGGACGACCGGTCTCGCGGTCGTTGATCAACGCAACGGAGTGAACCGTGCCATGCTGGCCGAACAGTTCAGTGATTTCTTCCTCGGTCGCAGTGAAGGGCAGGTTGCCCACGTACAATTTCTTCAAGGTCTTTTCTCCAAGTGCCGGCTTGCCGGCTTAACCAAGCGTTCAGAATCGCCGGCTTCTTCCAGCAGATCCATCTTCGCTTCAAAATGATTCGGCAATCCTTTCCGGAAATCCCGGTGGCTGTCGAACCTCATCCCCCGACGGTCGGAGGAATCTTGTGGCCCGGGAGTTCCCTCATCAGGAACCACTGGGCATACCTGTCGGCGCACCGTCGTCGCTGTTGAGCTGCAACGGCTAAGGCTACCTATGCGGATCAGTTTCAAATGCCCGCGCGGACAAACCTTTGCCAATCCAAGAAGTATAACCCTGTTTCGTGCTGTGTCCAACCCGAATATGAATTGAACCACCAGATTTCGAGTTTTTCTACTTGGCAATTTGGTGACTCGGGTTTTTCCTCACGCCCTGAAAACAGGCCGACTGGGTTATGGCACATCATTTCACTTGGTGGTATTATTTGGGCCATTAACAAAAGAAAAGAGAAGTGGAGCCATGTTGACCAAGATGTCCGAGCGGGCAGGAATTTCCTTGAAATTCCTGTTGGCGACAGCAGCCCTTTTGACCAGTCTCGGTCAATCAACCACCATCAGAGCCGAACGGGACCTACCGCCTGAACGTGGTGGAACGACCTATTCCCTGGGGATGCCGCCGGTTTACAAGGGCCGTGCCGGATTTGAAATACAAAGTTACCGGCCGGGAGCTGACGGTAGCCTTGCTTCCCTTATCAACCTGGGGCTATCTAAGGATCTGGGCAGCCCGGTGGTGGGCATCGCCGGCCTGCGTTTGGAAGGTTATGGCGGCTTCAAGGCCCAGGAATTCGATAGTGGAGGTCGCGCCCTCTTTGAAATTCCAAGTTTTTTTATGGGGGCTGGAGTCGATTACAATACGCGCGATGACGTGGCCGATTTTCTTTTTCAACTGGACCTCCCCTTGCGTCGCGGAGGCATCTTTGGCCGGGGCACCACTCTCGCCGTGCGCTGGTTGCCTTCCCGAGACCAGACTTTTAGCTTCGGCATAAACGTGCCTTTGTGGGGCCGAAATATTGGTGCCACCCGACCACGATCCGATAACGTCCGCCTGCAGAAGTCAACGCCCATGCGCCTTGAAAACACCAAGGTTGTGGTGGAACTCCAGGAATCACTTGCCGACATCCGAGTGCGGGCCCGTTGGATCGCCCGACTCAGTCAACCGTTCGCCGAGCCAGAGGGCGCCGATCCCCACGAAGCCATGGCACCCGTGTTGGAAACCCTGCGGAGCCACTGCGATTCCACGGATATTCGCTTCCCCGATGGGTACACTCTGCCCGCCGAAGTCCACGCCTACCACGAGAGCCTGGACCGGGCCTTCTCCTTGGCCGCCGGCGGAAACGGCACGACGGACCTGGGTCGTAAAATCAGCGCCAAGGCCCGCTCATATCTGCTCGACGAAGTGTTGATCCCCTACAATTACCTCCTGGGTCAGCGAAAGAAGAACGACTCCCTCATCAGCATGATTGCCATCGCCCAGACAGGGTTTGCTTCGTGGGTCATTCTGGAATCGGGTTTGTCTGAAGAAAATGCAAGGCGGGTCTTCCACGTCTTTCAGACATTGGGCGACCTGATGGAAGAAAACCGGGCCGAACTGCGGAACCGTTGGCAGGACTCGCGTTTCGTTTGGCTGCCACTGCAATATGCCCTGACCCCGGATCAGCACGATTCCCAAGCTGAGTTGGACGACATCATTGGGCGTGCGACCAAGCAGCCGTTCACTCCTGAGAACCGGGTCTGGTACGTGATCAACGAGGAATTTCAGTGGGAGATGGCACGCACTGTGCGGCAGGCTGAGGATTACCACGTGCTGTGGATCCACGACTATCGTGGAGTGAATGGTGCCGGCAAACCTGACTTCATCGCTTATGCACAGACCCTCAACTACCTTGAAGCGATGATCGAACGGGTCGAGGCCTACGACGAGGCCGGCAAGCTGCCGCAGTACTTCATCCTGCTGGATCAACACTATTTCGAAATCAACAAGGCGCGCCTGTGGCTGCGTTTGCTGACTGAACCGCTGGACTACGAACTGCACCTGCCTGCAGAATTTGCCGAGTGGCAACAGCGGTTGGCTGACACCCAGGATCGCCTGCGACAGGCGGTGGCCAAGTCGGTGCTGTTGCAAGTGGGCACGAGCCAGTATGGCGAAGATTGGCTGAAGAACCGGGTCAAGGTTCACATCAACATCACAAATCCCGCGGACCCGTCGTTTTTCAGTTGGCACAGCGTCGGTATTATTCCCATTCCTGACAACATGATGCGGGACCACCGCAAGATTGCCTTCTACGACATCAGTGAAACGGATCCCTACCGGGGAGCAGCCATGTTCACGGGTATGGGCATTGGCGAACACTATGTGGGCGCGAACTGGGAAGACCGGGCTCTCATGATTACAGGCCCCGGTGCCCTCGCAGTCAAAGACGCGGCGCGTGAACTGTTGCTGGCCCAAGGATATGAAGATGCAGAAATTCCCTACCCTCTGCGTCAACAGACCAAACCGATCGACTACGACCTTCGCCTTGAAGCGGAACGTGATGCACGGACACCTGACTGGATGGACCGCCGCGGATCCGTGGTCCAATTGCACAACGAAACCGGATTCCACAATAAACCTGTCAACGTGGCCAAGGCGGTTCTCTATAGCCTGATGCCACCGGGGTCGGTCCTCAAGGTGCCGGATTCCCTGTGGCAGAGCTACATCTACGCTTCGCTGCTGGCAGGTAGCGCCCAGCGGGGGTGTAAGGTGCTGGTCATCGCGCCGACTTTGGATTCGGCACCGAGTGGTGCCGCGCCCACGCTGGCCAGGGAGCATGGACTCATGGGTCGGTTGATCGTCTTTTCCAATGGGATGGCAGACCAACTCGCGATCCACGACGGACTATTCAAGGTCGGTCTGTATGCTCCTCGTCAGGGTGTGGGCGATATCGCGGGACGCTTTGAACAGTCCTTGCAGAACGTTCCGTCTTGGGTGGGGCAGGTCTATCCGCAAAACCTGCGCGCCCATGCTGAAGTCAGGAACACCGCGGCGCTGTTGGATTCCATCGGATATCAGATTGAATACCTCTCGGACGCCGAGGAAAAAGTACAACCCAAGATACACCTGAAAGCAAACTTTTTTGCCTCGGGAACGGGGTGGCGAAAAATGCTGGCCAGGCCTGAATTGGCCGGTGTAGTGCGTGGCCATATCAAGTATCTAGCTAGTCAGGCTTCTGCCCGCGATACCACTGGCCAGAAGCCGGACGTGCGCCTTGTTCCCGAAGAACTCGCGACCTCCTGGGTGGCCTTGATTAAAGGCCTGATGGCCGACCTCTCGCCGCAGGAGCGCGAGGAGCTCATCTATTACTTCACCGTCGGCAGCACCAACATGGATTACCGCAGCATGGTGATGGATGGCGAAGTGATGGTGGTCGTCGGTGGTTGGCAAGGCCTGTATGGTTTCATGGATTTCCTGCTGCTGCCGGGATTGTGCGAGTGGCTGGAGACGACGGAACAACTGGATGCCCTGCTGCCGCCACCCAGCGGCTTTACCCGGGCAATGGCTGGGTTGATTAAGTTGACTTTATGATCCGGAATGGGGCACGACCCCCGGTGCCGAAAAAAAACCGGGGCTGATCGACTCGCATTGCCGATCAGCCCCAGCCCACCTGCGGAACGTCTCTGTTCGGTAATATTACTCAGGCCTCCCCACCCGCACCGGATCCGCCGGCTGCGGCAACAATTCCACACCCTCGGTATCCATCAGATCCAGGGCGGCCTTGACAGCCGCTTCCAACTGCGGATCGTGTCCGGCGTTGACCAGCTTGGGATCCATCTCCACTTCGATGTCCGGCGCCACACCTTCATTTTCCACGGCCCAGTTGCCGTCGGTATCGTAGAAGCCGCCGCGCGGAGCGGTGATCCGGCCGCCGTCGACCAGGCTCGGCACATCCCAGATTCCCACCAGGCCGCCCCAGGTACGGGTGCCCACCAGGGGACCGATCTTCATCTTGCGGAACATGTAGGGCAGCATGTCGCCACCGGAGCCGGCCATCTCGTTGATGATCAACACCTTGGGCCCCCAGATAGCAGCATTCGGGGCCGTGAACGGTTGCTTGTCGCCAACCGGATTGTTGAAATATCCCAGCAGCTGGCGCGACATGAGGTCCACCATGTGGTCGGCGATGCTGCCGCCGTGGTTGAAGCGTTCGTCCAGAATGGCGCCCTTCTTATCCTGTTGGGCGAAGTAGTAGCGGTTGAAATAATTGTAGCCGCCGCCACCGGTGTTGGGCACCCAGATATAGGCCAACTGTCCGTCCGACAATTCATCCACCTGCCGCCGGTTGCCTTCCATCCAGTGGAAACGCCTCAGGTTGCCCTCGTTGGACACGGGCACCACCGTCACCTCGCGGCTATTCTTGCCGTTGCTCTGGCTGCTCAGGGTGAGCACGACCTGCTTGCCAGCCTTGTTTTCAAAAAGACTGAAAGGGTTCATGCCCAAAGTCAGATCCACGCCATCGACGGCCAGCAGATAGTCACCTTCCTTGACGTCGAGACCGGGCCCGCTCAAGGGAGCCTTCAGCTCCGGATTCCAGCTCTCGCTGGTGTAAATTGTCTCGAAGCGGAAACGGTCGTCCTGGAGGACCAGGTCGCATCCGAGCAAACCCACCGTGACGGCCTTGACTTCGGGATGATCCCCTCCCCCGGTGAAGCTGTGGCCGATGGAAGTTTCGCCCCCGAGGATATCCAGGACGTAATTCAGGTCGTCGCGATGACGCACGTGCTCAACCCAGGGCCCGTACGCTTTGGCCGCCCAGTCCAGGTCCAGGCCGTGCACGTTTTTCACGTAGAAGAAGTCGCGCTGATAACGAATGGCCTCATGGAAGATCTGCCGCCATTCAGCCGCCGGGTCCACAAACATTCGCATGCCGTCCAGTTTTAGAACGCCGTCGCCAGGATCCGGTTCTCCCGCCGCTTCCACGATGGCATAGCCGCCGCCGGTTCGGCGGAGCAGCAATTTCTCAGCATCGGCGGAGACCTGGTAATCCACCACGCCACTGCTCACAACCTTGCTTTCCCGCTCAGGCAGATCATAGCGGTGAAGAGTACTGCCGGGGGCGTTATCAATGGTTTCGGTATAGAAGAAAATTCCCTCGCCACCTGCCTGGAGGTTGCCGTAGGGCCGGGCCGGAACGTTCAGTGCGATGATGCGTGTGCTGAGGTCCTCGAAGTCGATCTTCACGACGACATCGTCCTCTTCCTCGCCATTTTCGTCGTCTTTCTTGTCCTCATCCTTTTTGTCCTTGTCCTTGTCCTCGGCGTCGGCATCCTCGTCATCACTTTCAGGTGCGAAAGGCGAAGGCTCGTCGGCATCCAGAACGGCCAGGTATATGGAATAGTTCTGCGTGCGTTCGTAAGAGCTCATGTCCAACCAGCCAACGTTCATGCCGAAGTTGGTGCTGGCCAAAAAAGCCAGGTATTTGCCATCCCTGGACCAGGCCGGGCTGTGGGCATTGCTCAGACCGTCGGTGATCCGAACTGATTTTTTGCTGTCCAGCTCATAGACGAAGACCGCGTTGAACTGGTTGGCCAGCATGCTGCTGTAGGCGATCCATTTTGAGTCGGGTGACCACACGGGGTGGATGTGCCGTTGTGGATGGGCAAAACCTTCCTCGCCCACGCGTTTGATCTTTCCGCTTTTCACCTCGCACAGCCAGAGCACCCTGCCTGCGTCGGTGAAGGCCAGGTGTTTGGAATCCGGAGACCAGGCGGGGGTGTAGTAGAAGGTCGGGTTATCCAGTTTGATAACGCGGAGATTATTCCCCGTCTGATCGGCCAGCACCAACTGGTACTCGCCGCTCTCATCGGAGAACCAGGCAGCGGTCTTGCCATCCGGCGACCAGGAAGGAGTGCGCTCGGCAACACCTGGACTATTGGTCAGGTTACGAATGTCGCCCTTCTCAGCCGGCACGGTGTAGATGTCACCTCTGGCCTCGAAGATGGCACGCTTACCCGTGGGACTGATGCTCCCGTTACGGATGACATCCTTGGTATCCACCCAGTGGGGACGGGCCCAGGGGAAATCGCCGCGCAGGGTGATGGACAGTTTCACCGGCTCACCGCCGGGGCGTAATGTGTAAAGGTAACCGCCGTTTTCAAAAATCAGCGTGCCGTCGGCGCCGGACATGTTCTTGCTGTCGAATTCCTTGAAGTGCGTGAGTTGGACGACAGCCTGGGTGGTGGTGTCGTAGGCCCAAACATTCATGGCCAGGTCGCGATCGCTCAGGAAGTAGATGGTATCACCCAGCCACACGGGGCAGATGTTGTTGGCGTCCATGCCGGGGATCTTGACCAGGTCGAAAGTTTTCAGGTCGATGATCCGCACGGGCTGGGTCTGACCACCGCGGTAGTTGCGGAATTCCACTTCCCAGGGTTCGACCAATTCGTAGGCCAGATGGCTGGCATCGGAAGAAAAGTCGCCCCGGAAAGCGCGGGGTATGGGCAGGACCTCGGGATAGCCGCCGTCGCGGGAGACCGTCCAGAGCTTGGCATCATCGTACGGTGCGCTGGTGCGGCCGCTGGCGAACAGGACCGATCGGCCGTCAGGAGTCCAGCCACGCACCTGGTCCGGGCCGGGATGCCAGGTCAGGCGGCGAGGTTCGCCACCGTTGATATCCACCAGATAGACGTCCCGGTTTCCATCGTACTGACCACTGAAAGCGAGGGTTTGACCGTCCGGAGAAAATCTTGGATCCCGTTCCAGGCCGGGGAAAGTGGTCAACCGTGTGGCTGTGCCCCCGTCATGGCCTGTGATCCAGATGTCGCCCGCATAGACGAAGGCAACATGGTCGGCGCTGACGGCAGGCATGCGCAGCAGACGGGCCTCGTCGTTGGCCAGGGCAGGCAGAGTGATCAGGCTGGCAATGACCAATAGGATGAAAAGTGGTCGTAACATTCAGGACTCCTTGGATGGAAAAGTACCGCTTATTTTTCCGATACATGATAACAGGATTCAATACGGTGGCCATTTCAGATTGGTTGCACATTGAATAAATTGTAGGCACGTATGTCCTTATAGCCCAGAATACCAATAACGTAGAAATTTAACCGGCCCGGATGTTGCCGGCAGGAAACCCCATGTGGCTGCCCCATGGTATATCCAGGTCCCCGACTGACCTTTTCCAACGACAAGGAAGGTGGTTGACGTGCACGGGAATTCCCAGCCTACACTGTTCATCGTCTCAGACGGCCGCGGCGAAACCTGTCGTCAAGTCCTGCAGGCCGCCCTCGTTCAGTTCGAGGACCAGGGTTTCGATCTGGTCCTGAGGCCAAACGTTCGCACGGCCAAGCAGGTCGAAAAGTTGGTCGAAGAGGCCAGGCATCACAACACAGTCATCTTCTACACGCTGGTAATCCATGAAGCCCGTGTGGCCATCTCGCGCCAGGCAGAGAAACACCTGGTTCCGGTCGTCGATGTGCTCGGTCCTTCGTTTTCAGCACTTCATGACCTGTTCAAGAGCGAGCGCACCGCCAAGCCGGGATTATACTACGCCTCGGACCGGGAGCGTTTTGACCGGCAGGCCGCCATCGATTACACCCTTAAGCACGACGATGGGCAGCGACCCCACGAATTGCATCTGGCCGATGTGGTTCTGGTGGGCCTTTCCCGGGCCTCCAAAAGCACGACTTGTTTCTATCTGGCTTTCCAAGGGATCAAAGCAGCCAACGTGCCTCTGCTTCCAGGCATTCCGGTGCCGCAGCAACTGACAAAGATCAAACCGTCAAAAGTCATCGGACTGAACATGAATGTGGGGCGCTTGAAAACCGTGCGCGAGGCTAGGACTGTGGTTCTGGGCACTGACCACACGCAATATTACGTCAGCAAAAAAAATATCGCGGATGAAGTCATATTCGCCACAAACCTGATGAAGACCCATGGCTGGCGCAGCATCGATGCGTCGTACATGGCCATCGAGGAGATCGCACGGGAGGTCAGGAAAATGAGGGGGTTGTCGGAATCTGTTTGATGGGGGTTGTGCGTTCCTTCTGTAATTTTCACCAGTCGAACCCTTGCCCAGGAATCTTTTCCCGGACTCACGATAATTTCCCTGCGCACGAACAATGACCAACGTATTTGGTCCAGATGCAAAGCGATGACGGCGCCGAAGCGCGGAACAATTCGTTGGTTAGATGAGCTTTGCACAATCTGTATTTCCGGGAAGCATGCTAGCATGCTAGACTCCCGCCATAGTCGCGCCTCCCAAAAATTCGGCCCGCCTTTTCCCAACGGTGACCACGATTTGGCGAATCAACCCCAAAGAGGTGCTCCTTGTTTTCCGATACACTCATCGACAAAGATCAAGTATGGCTCATGTGGACCATCTTATTGGGAGCAGCCGCATTCGGGCTGTGGGGTGAGAAACAACGATGGGGCCGGAAACTGTCCGCCGTGGTGCTGACCATGGGAGTGACCTTTACCCTGTCCAACCTTGGCATCATCCCCATAGAAGGAGTGGTCGCCTACGACATCACCTGGGGACGTTTGGTGCCTCTGGCCATTCCACTACTTTTGTTTCGTGCGGATCTCAAAAGAATTTTTCGGGAAGCCGGCCCAACCCTGGTGGCGTTTTCATTGGGCGCGGTGGGCACCATCATCGGTACCATCGTCGCCTTCAAGTTGATACCCTTGGGGGAACACGACTGGCAACTGGCCAGCATTTTTTCGGCCACTTATATCGGTGGATCCATGAACTACGCAGCCGCGGCCGAAGCCGTGGGACTGGAATCAGGAAGCCTGACCACTGCCGGGGTGGCGGCTGATAATTTGGTGATGGCCCTCTACTTCCTGGTGCTTTTTGCCCTGCCTGGAGTGGGCTGGTTGTCCCGGCTGTTTGCCATACGCCATGAAGAGATTGAGCCGGAATTAGATGACGACGACCTTGAGTCCGGCACCTCCATGCCCGACATGTTGGGCACGGCATTTAGTTTGGCTCTGGCCCTGGGTCTTTGTTCCCTGGGCTTTTGGTTGGCCGAAATCATGGGGTGGAAAGGAGGCGGAATCCTGGTGGTGACAGCCCTGACCGTATTGTTGGCCACGGCTCTACCCGGCCCCTTGGCCCGGTTGAGGGGAGCCTCAACCATTGGGTCATTTTTTATGCAGATATTTTTTGCCGTCATCGGTGCCAGCGCTCACGTGGGTACTGTTTTGAAGGTCGGCCCGTGGCTCTTCCTGTTCGCGGGCCTGATCCTGCTGATCCATCTGGCTTTTCTTTTGACTGCGGGAAAATTACTGAGGCTGGATCTGAGAGAAATCATCATCGCCAGCAACGCCAACATGGGAGGTCCCACCACTGCGGCAGCCATGGCCGTGGCCCGCGGGTGGAAAACCTTGGTGTTGCCTGCCATCCTGTGTGGAACATTGGGATATGCAGTAGCCACTTTTCTGGGTGTAGCTCTTGGTAACTGGTTGAAGTGACTTTCATCCAGCCAAATCATCGACTCTGCCATCTTCAACATCATTTTCAACGGGCGCAAACGGATGTCCGGTTGTGCCACAAGCCCCTGAACTTGACACAAAGGAGGAATCCCATGCGACACCATGGTCCAGGGATGACTCTTTACAGACACCGATGACTACGGATTGATGTGCCCATAGTTGACCTGGGCGCCCGATGTCGTTTACGTTTTCAATCCCACAGAGAAGACGAACATCCCCGTTTGCACGGGGATCTGGCCAGAGAAAGGGGAAACCGTTTGTAGCAACGAAGTGGCTTAAGGCGTCCCTTTTACCGCTTTCTTGAAAAAGGATGCCTTTGGTCCTGTTTTTTACTATCTTTTCATGATCTCCACAAAATAGACCATGCCTTGGAGGATACGCAGTGTTTCGAACCTTAAATATGCCCGCATTCCAGGCCGCCCTGTTTGCCGCTGTTGTCATACCCTTGACCGTTTCGATCGCCGAAGCCCAGACCACCCACTACCAAGTGACCTTCAATACCACCTGGACCGCCGAAACCCACCCCGACGCCTATCCAACCAACGCCCACTTTTCAGGACTTGTCGGTGGCACCCACAACGAAAGCGTCTCCTTCTGGCAAGAGGGCATGCTGGCCAGCCTGGGAATCAAACAAATGGCCGAATGGGGCAGCCAGAACACTCTTCTTGCTGAAGTCCAAACATCCATCGACAGCGGCCAGGCTGAATCGACCATTTCCGGTTCCCCCCTGTGGATCGTGCCAGGATCCACCAGCGTGGACATCGCCCTGAATCCAGAATTCTCCCTGCTGACCCTGGTGGCGATGATTGCTCCCAGCCCCGACTGGTTCGTCGGCGTCAGAAACCTGAATCTGATGGCCGGCGGCCAATGGGTGGATGAAATCGTGGTGGAGTTGTATCCCTGGGACGCCGGTACCGACAGCGGTTCCAGCTACACTTCCGGGGATCAAGTGACCTCCCCCCCTGTGCCCATCTTCCCCATCACCGAAGGTCCGTTCACCTCCGGCATGCCCCTGGGAACGTTCACCATCACCAAATTGGGTGTTTCGGCAGTGCTCCCATCGCCGAGTATCATCACCACAGCCTATCCGAATCCTTTCAACCCCCAGACCACCATTTCCTGGGAATTACCCAACAGGAGTTGGATGACCATGGAGATTTTTGACGTCAAGGGGCACCGGGTCCGGAAACTTCATGACCGGGAAACCCCTGCGGGGCCTGGCCAGGTAGTCTGGAACGGCCGTGGTGAATCAGGTCGGATGGTGAATTCGGGCCAGTATTTCTATTCGATTCGCAACGATAGTTACCGGATAATCAGGAAGCTGATACTGATCAAATGATTTGCAACGACTGGGTTTCTACCACACCATCGGCACGTACCCAGCCCGGATGGCTTCACTGATGAGCGGTCCCACATACTCCACATCCACACCCAGATCAGTCAAAGCGGCGGATTGACCGTCCCGATCCGCAAGGAATTTGCAGGCCACAGGTGTGTGTTCCTGGGCAATGAACTGGCGGACGAGATCTTCAAAGTCAGGGTCTTCAAGGAGCAGCTTCTCAGCTGGACCGAAGAGAACAAGTTTCACATCATTCATCCAGGAGTGTTTGAGTGCGTTGACGGCATACATCGTTCCGGCGAGAGCCTTCTCCGGCTCAGCCGTGCCAATAATGATCAGGATCTTGTCGTTCACGGTTCTTACCTTTCCTGAAACTTGAACTCTAGGCTTGTTACTTCTCAAACCCCAACAAAACTCGCCAGCCGCGGTCTTCACTCCCTTGGACCACCGGATGCGCAACATAAATTCGCATGTTTTTGAACTCCCCCAAACCAGGCACATCAAACCTCTTGCCAAACCCAAACCCAACATCCATTCGCCAATCACGAACCCCTTCTTCAGGATCCACTGGACCAGGGGCCCCTTGGCCCACATCCCAGGTCTTGGCCCAATCCACAAAACCAATGGGCTGCAGTCCCCAGTTTTTCAAAAAAGGAACCCTGGCAGCTTGAAACAAATCAAAACCAAACCGTGTATCCAACGAAGCATGAATCCCCGCATCTCCGGTCAATTCAGCGGCATTATACCCTCGCAAAGTGCCATAGTCCCCCAACCAGGATTTCCACTGCACCGGTGCCGGACCATCAAACCCCTCATGCGATCCTTGTAACAACCACTGGTTGCCCCATCGATCCAGCATTTCCAGCTGACCGGTCGCCTTGACCTCTCGCATGGATGCTTCACCGCCTACAATCGGGGTGTCCTCAAGATCGTGCCAGGTCACCTCCCCATCCAACTTCAATGGGCCCCAATTCCAAGCCGCACCCGCCTGCATAAAGCCGTCATTCAGGAAATCAGCCGCCAGATTTCCCTCCGGCCTCAAGGATCTCCCCAATACATTCCAACTGGTTCGCTGTGCCCAAGACCGGTGCTCCACATAACCACCGCCTGCACGCAGCACCAGACCTCGTGACAAACGCCATTTCAAATGGCCGTCAAACCCACGTTCCTCGTAGTAGTGGTTTGGGTCGCTACCATAGAAGAACGAAGAGGCCGACCTTGTATGCCGCCGACCATCACCAGCAAACAATCCACTATCCTTGCGCCCGGCCAATTGCAGGGACAGCACCTCATATCCCGCCCCCAGATAAACCTGCCCATCAGCCGGCGCATCCTTCAACCGCCAGCGCGAACGCACAAGAGGCAACGACAAATCACCGGAGAAAACCGGGCGTTTGTTTGCAAAGGCATACCCGGCGGTCAAATTCAAGGCCGGGTTGTTCGGGCCTTGTTTCTCCAGCCTCAGACCCACCCTCGCCACCACCCCCTGGGTACGATTGAAAGCGGGTTTTTTAACCAGATCCCGCTTCACCCGCCACAGGTTACCCTCGCGCAAATCCTGCAAACGAGACGACCCCACTGCGGTCAACGAATCAACCTTCGCCGTCGCAAGGGTCACTGGAATCGTTTCCGGGCTGAGTTCCGCTTCCCATTGCTCACCCATTTGCCCCCAGTAGGTGGACAGGGAGTCATTACTCGCCTCTTCGCTCAACCAGAAACCGCCGGCGAGTTCTTCAGCAGTGAAGTCCGAAACACCCGTTCCGGGAGCCGTATCTTCAGGGCTGAAGGATTCGCCGTTGATCACGATATCCCGCAAGCTGACCCGCACTTCGATGTTATCAGGTATGGGCAGCAACGGCACCTTGCGCAGGTTGATTTGCATGTACACTTCGGTGGGGAACCAGAACTCGCCAAAACGTTCCTGGCTCATGCGATACACCGGCACCGATTTCAGGAACATGGGATAGGGAACCGCGTCGGTCATCTGGGCCTCGAACTTGCGCACCACCCAGTTGGAATAATCTACCCAGATGGTGCCCTTGGGCAGAGCCTCAAATTTGACTTTGGGCCTGAAACCGATCTTGTAAATCAGGTTATTACCCACCAGTTGACGATCCACAATAGTGTAGTGGTAACGATGTCCACCATCGAATGAAAAAGGCATCGCCTCAATCAGGCTTTCCTGCATGGGCAGAAATTCGGCGGAAACCTCCTCATCAACCTCCTCTTCGACCTGCTGGCCGCCTTCGAACTCGCGGCTGCGCTCCCAGAGTTTGGCCACCTGAGAGCCCAACTCGCGGCTGAAATGATGACGCAATGCAAATTCCTGAATCTTGTAGTCGCCCCCCTCGATACCCGGTTCATAGCGCAACACCTGGGTGATCAGTGTCGTGTATTCATATTCCACCATCAGGTAATTGTCATGTTCATTGCGGCGAGTGATGGCCTCAATCACTTCGTCCACCGTGACCTGCGGGGCCGACACCACCAGAGTGTCGGTGGAATAAGGATCCGTGCCAAGAGTATCGGTCTCCACTTTCGCGCCATTGTCCTGGCCCGTCGCCGGTGCAGCGCAGGCCAAAAACAATACCAACCAGATACCTTTCATCATTGGGGCCTTTTCAATCTTGTCTCTCACAAAGGTAATGGTTGGACCAATTTTTCTGTCTTAAACCAAATCCAACTCGTTGAACGCATTTTAAGGTGGAATGTTTCAGTTGTGCCCCCGAAAATGTTCCTCCCTTCCATCGTTGGCCGGTTCCCCAACCATCCATTAACCCCCTACCGTGCGTAACTCAACTCATGTTCACAGTTCCTCTCCAATGCCCGGGTCTTGACCTTGCCATCGTAGTATTC